>JAIRPW010000045.1 GCA_031256795.1 Zoogloeaceae bacterium
CCCCCCCCCCCCCCCCCCCCCATGGCACATAAGGCATCCTAAAAATGATCAATGACCTCGCTTCGCAAAAACAAACCGTCCTGATCGTCGACGACGCGCCTGAAAATCTGACCCTGATCAGCAATCTGCTCCGAGAGCGCTACAAGGTCAAAATCGCCACGAACGGCGCAAAAGCGCTGGAGATCGCGCATTCCGTCACGCCTCCGGATTTGATTCTTCTGGATGTGCTCATGCCGGGAATGGACGGCTATGAAGTCTGCCGCGCCCTGAAGGACGACCCAAAGACCGCCGCCATCCCCGTCATTTTCCTCACGGCCAACTACGACAATGAGGACGAGCAGTATGGGTTTGAACTGGGCGCGATTGATTACATTATCAAGCCGGTCGTGTCGGCGATTTTGCTGGCGCGCGTAGAAACGCACATGCAGCTCAAACTTTCCGCGGACTTTCTGCGCGACAAGTCAGAATATCTGGAAGCGCAGGTCGCGCTGCGCACCGCAGAAATTCAGGAAGTACAGGACGCAACCATTCTGATGATGGCTTCGCTCGCGGAAACGCGCGACAACGAAACCGGAAAGCACATTCAGCGCACGCAGCACTATATGCATTTGTTCGCGCGCCATTTGCGCTCACATCCGCGCTTTCGTGACTACATGACCGACAGCGTGATCAACATTCTTTATAAATCCGCTCCGCTGCACGATATTGGGAAAATCGGCATCCCGGATCGAATTCTGCTCAAACCGGGGAAACTTACGCCAGAAGAATTTGAGATCATGAAAACCCACACGACCCTGGGATATGACGCCATTGAACACGCCGAAAAGCAGCTGGGTTCCAAAGTGGAATTTCTCGCTTACGCCAAGGAAATCGCCTATTGTCACCACGAAAAATGGGATGGCAGCGGGTATCCGCAAGGGCTTTCCGGAGAGGATATTCCCATTTGCGCGCGGCTCATGGCGGTTGCCGACGTGTATGACGCGCTCACCAGCCGCCGCGTATACAAACCGCCCATGCCGCATGACGCCGCGCGCGGCATTATTGTGGAAGGCAGAGGAAAACACTTTGACCCGGACGTTGTGGACGCCTTTTTGGAGTTAGAGGACGCCTGTCTGGAAATTGCCCGGCGTTTCACGGATAGCGACGGCGCTCTGCTGCAAAAAGCGGAACGCGCGGAATTCGCCCTGTCGGAAGAAAACGCCCCCAAACCCTAGCTGCGTTTTGGCGTAAGCAGGAATATGAAAAGACTTACACGCCTTGCGTATTTTGCAAGACGCGAAAATTGTCTCCTCCCAATACGATAGAGAACTGAAATGGACATCGTAACGATCATGACGGTATGCGCCGTCGCTCACTCAGACGACTTCATGTACAACGAAAAAGAGATTGCCAAGTACAACACGGTCTGGCCCAAGTACTCGTGCACTGAAACGGCGAAGGTAGTTCGTAAGAACGTGTCGTTTCTCGACTTCGATATGATGACGCGCGGCGAAGGCGCGATCAGTTACAAGCATACCGTCCCTGCGAAGGCGTTGAAAAAGCTCTTTACCGATCCTTCTTTTCTCGTCCACATGCGCAACGTCCATAATTGGGAGGATGCTCCGGACCTCGCTCGGTATCTGAAAACGCTGGAAGAAGAGAACGAGCGCACGAACAAAGCTCTGAAAGAGATTGAAGAAGGGCGCGCCAAAGGTAAGCGCAAGCCTACCAGCAGTCTTGGCGGCGAGAAGTTTGAATCACGCAAAGACGGATAGGCAAGCAGCGGCTCCGTTTCTTGAGGATACATAGCCCGACGCATTCACGGGGAACGCGGCAAAACGGGAAAAGAAGGAACGGACACGACTCTTGGACTGCCTCTAGGTTCATTGTAGTTTTGGCGATTGTTATAAATGGCCGCGTCCGCCGCGGGACAACAGCGCGACCGCGCGCGCCTCAATGGCCTCGCTCCGCCCCAGATAACCCAGGCCCTCATTGGTTTTTCCCTTGATATTGACGCGGTCTTCGGAAATTCTCAGCGCGGCAGCCAGCGCGGCGCGCATCGCCGGAATATGCGGCGCCAGCTTGGGACGCTCCGCAATGACGGTAGTATCCACATTCACCACGCGCCATCCCAGGTCATGAACTTTTTGCAGCGCCGCGCGTAAAAGCGCCAGACTGTCCGCGTCTTTGTAGGCGGGATCATGATCCGGGAAATGCGTGCCGACGTCTCCTAGGCCCGCGGCGCCCAGAAGCGCGTCGGTAATCGCGTGCGCCAGCGCGTCCGCGTCGGAGTGCCCTTCCAGTCCCTTGTCAAAGGGAATCACCACGCCGCCCAGCGTCAGCTTCCGCCCTTTGACGAGCGCGTGTACGTCATAGCCTTGTCCCGCGCGAAATTCTTCTGTCGGCATTGAATTCTCCCTTCCCTTTCTCCATTTCACTCGTCATTTCCGCGCCCTCGCAAAATCCATTCCGCCAACGCGAGGTCTTGCGGATAGGTTACTTTCAAATTGGCGCGCTCGCTTTTGATCAGACGCGGCGCAAAGCCTGCGGCCTCCATCGCGCCCGCCTCGTCCGTCGCGCCCGGATTTTTTTCCAGCGCCTCGGCAAGAGGCCCGTAACGGAACATCTGCGGCGTCTGCGCCTGCCAAAGCGCCTCGCGCGGAATCGTTCTCGCAACGGCGGGCGGCTCTCCCGCTGCGGATTGCTTCAGAGTATCGGCAAGCGGAACGGCCAACAGCCCGCCAACCGGATCCTCGCCAATTTCCGCCAGCAGCCGGTCGAGCAGCGATCGCGTCAAACAGGGGCGCGCGGCGTCATGCACCAGCACCCAGTCTTCCGGAGCAATCGTCGTGGCGGCGGCAATGAGCGTATTGCGCACACTTTGCGCGCGGCTCTCCCCGCCGCAAAACACCACTTCCAGACGCGCGCCCAAATCCAGCCACAAATCCCGCCAGCGCGGGGAAGCCCAGTAGGAATCTTCCGGCGCGAGCGTCACCCAGACGCAGGAGATCGCGGGATGTCGGCACAAAGCGGACAGGGCGTACCAGATCAGCGGTCTACCCATGACCTCCAAATATTGTTTTGGCAATTCCGCGCCGAAGCGCGAGCCCGCGCCCGCCGCAGGAACAATGGCGTAGTACATGCGGTCAGCCCGCAGATTCGTCCAGCCAATTCACGGCCTCTTCCGCCGTTTCAAATACCTCAATGTCCGCGCTCATAAAAGCCTGCGTCAGCCACGCGCTCCACGTGACCCATTGGCTGTCGCTCACCACGGCGACGCGGCGGAAATCGCGCGAATGCGCGCGCGTAAAGCGAATATCCTCCCAGGCGACGTCCAGCGTCACGCCAGACATTTCCCTAAGGTCAAACAGAAGATCCACCTGGCCTTCAAAGCGAATTTTATAATTGACCGCGTGTTCCAGTTCCCGGTAATCCGCCAGCGTAAACTCGCCGTAGACAGTCACGCTCACGCGGCCAGACGCAAGGTCGGTAACGATCATGATGAACCTCTCTCTTGGATGAATTGCGACAGTCTACCGCGCTTTTCTTTCGTTGCGGACGCCGCGCGCGGCGGATAGACCTTCCCGCGCGTCGGCGTTCCATGCCCTGCCGTCGCGCGGCAGCCGAATCAATCTCACGGCTTTCGTCAGCAAGCAACCGGCATAGCAACCGCCCGCCTGAAATGCTCAAGGCTTGTTTTTCCCGCCATCCAAGGTACACTTCCCGATGTTTTTATCGCCACATTTTTTAGGAGGCTGTACACATGGCTGAATTTTCCAGAAACGCGCCGGGCGTCGTCCGCGAAGAAGGTCTTGTCGTTGACGTCGTTTCATCCAGCGCGCGCAAGGTTCTGCGCAATACCTATCTGCTGCTCGCCATGACTCTGGCTTTCAGCGCCGTAGTCGCGGGCTTCGCCGTGGCGTTTCGTCTGCTTCCCCTCCACCCGATCCTGACAATCGGCGTTTATTTCGCTCTGCTCTTTGCCGTAACCAAATGCCGCAACAGCAGCCTGGGCGTTGTTTTTGTTTTCGCGCTCACCGGTTTCCTGGGCTATACCCTTGGCCCGCTCTTGACGTATTACCTTTCGCTCGCGCAGGGCGGCACAATCGTCATGACGGCGCTGGGCGGAACGGCAGCGGTCTTTTTTGCCATGTCCGCAATCGCGCTCACATCGCGGCGTGACTTCAGCTTTCTGGGAAGTTTTTTGACCGCCGGAATTCTGGTCGCCTTTCTCGCGGGCCTGGCCTCGCTTTTCTTTCCGATGCCCGCGCTCTCCCTTGCCGTCTCCGCCGCTTTCGTCCTGCTTATGACGGGGCTTATTCTGTACGAAACCCAGCAAATTCTGCGCGGCGGCGAAACCAACTACATAATGGCGACGGTCACACTCTATGTGAGCATTTACAACTTGTTCACCAGCCTTTTGCACCTCATCGCCGCGTTCTCTGGGGATGACTAAAGCATTTTCGCCGCAATTTCAGGCGCGCGCCCTTCCGGAGGTAAGCGCCTGAAATTTGTTTTCGTGTTACACTCTTCCTCCAGTTCTCCCCGACACATCCGATTATCGCCTTGTCAACATGACAGAAATGCTATGGAACGTTACATTCTAAGCGATTATCATGTTCACTGAATTTGATAAGGTAGTAAATCATGGGCTTGTTTGACAATTTCCGCCTGTTTTTCAAAGCAGACCCCAACGCCGAAGAAGAACCGATTTCTCTGGAGCCCGGCGTTCCAGAAGAGCGGCGACATAAACCGCGTCTGAACCCAAGGGAAGGAACGCGCGTACTCGTGATTGATGATTCGCGGACGATTACCAGCGCGCTGAAACGTATTTTGCGCTCGGCGGGCTGCGTCGCTTTTGAGGCGGAAGACGCTGAATCTGGGCTGCGGCTGGTGTTGTCCCACAAACCTGAACTGATTTTTCTTGATATTGTGCTGCCCGGCATCAACGGTTTTGCCGCGTTGCGCGCTCTGCGCCGGGACGAGCGCACCAAACACATTCCCATCATTATGATGAGCGGCAACGAGCAGGCTACCGCGCAGTTTTTCGGAACCCGCATCGGCGCGGATGACTTCATCAAAAAACCCTTTTCGCGGCAGGAAATATTCGCGCGCGTTGAGCGGCTCCTGGACGAAGAATTGGTTCCGCGCCGCATCCCTCAGCCTACAGAGGCTGAGGTTGCGGCTGAATCTGCTCTTGCCCCCAAAGAGTCTCCCCCCGCGCCGCATATCAACGCGCATCAGCAAGCGGCCGCCCTGCTCCGACATCCCTCCTGATACGTTTTTGCGCTGATTCGCACGCTATCTTTTGCCGTTCCAGGATGGATATTCTTGGAACGGCAGATATTTTTGTTATTTATTGTTGGCGTTTGTCCATAAAATGGGTAAAAATGCGCCCTTGTTTTCGTTTTTCTGTTCCAAATAACAACATGGGAGCCTGTCATGGGCAATAAAGGACAACTGTTGCAGGACCCTTTTCTCAATGCGCTGCGCCGCGAGCATATTCCTGTTTCCATTTATCTCGTTAACGGTATCAAACTGCAAGGACAAATTGAGTCTTTTGATCAATATGTCGTTTTGCTGAAAAACGCGGTCACGCAAATGGTCTATAAACACGCGATTTCTACGGTTGTGCCCGCGCGCGCCGTCAGTTTGGCCTACGACACGGACGATGGCGAGGACGTTGCCGCGCAATAAGACCGCCGCGCCCTGTCTGCCGCCCGCGCGAACTGTCTGCGCTTTCCCGCATGTTTGACGTTCCGTCCCGGCCCGCTGACAACGAGCGCGTTATTTTGTCGCAGATAGATTTTGGCGCGCCTGATTATGCGGAGCGCCTGGAGGAAGCGCGGCTTCTCGCGCAATCTGCGGGCGCGGAGATTTGCGCCGAAATTGGCGGACGCCGTCGGCGCCCTGATCCGCGCTTTTTTGTCGGTAAGGGCAAGGCGGAAGAAATCGCCATGACGCGACAGCAGCATAACGCGGCGCTGGTCATTTTCAATCACGATCTTTCACCTGCGCAAGAGCGCAATTTGGAGCGTATGCTTTCCTGCCGGGTCGTGGATCGTACCCGCCTGATTCTGGATATTTTCGCGCTACGCGCGCAAAGCGCGGAAGGCAAGCTGCAAGTGGAGCTCGCGCAACTGGAGCATCTTTCTACCCGTCTTGTGCGCGGCTGGACACACCTGGAGCGGCAACGCGGCGGCATTGGCTTACGCGGCCCCGGTGAAAAACAGCTAGAGACGGATCGCCGTCTTTTGGGTCTGCGCGCCCGGCAGCTGAAAGAGCGGCTATTCCGGCTTTCCCGGCAACGAAACGTGCAGCGTCAGGCACGAGAGAACACCGATTTGCTCAATGTCTCGCTGGTCGGGTACACCAACGCGGGAAAATCTTCGCTTTTTAACGCGCTCACCCGCGCGAATGTTTATTCCGCCGATCAGCTCTTCGCTACGCTGGACACAACATCGCGCCGCCTATGGCTGCCTTTGGAACACGCGGCAGCGCATGAGCCGAACGGTGCGGTTTCCGTAGTGATCTCTGACACCATTGGTTTTATCCGGGATTTACCGCATACGCTCATTGCGGCCTTTCACGCGACGCTGGAGGCAACGGCAAAAGCGGACATTCTTCTGCACGTGATTGACAGCGCCAACCCCGCGCGGGACGCGCAAATCGCGGAAGTCAATCGGGTGCTGGCGGAAATCGGCGTCCGAGATATTCCGCAGATTCTTGTCTGGAACAAGATTGATTTGACTTCGATTGCGCCTGCGGCTGAGGAGGACGTCTATGGTAAAATCCGCCGCGTCAAACTGAGCGCACGCACAGGCGCGGGGCTTTCGTTTTTGCGTAGCGCGTTGCGCGATGAAGCTGCGGAAAAGCGCGCGCGACGCAAGACAAAACAAGAAACAGAGGTTGCTTTACCCGATTGAACTGGCTGTTTTTCTCCTCTTTTTATCCCCAACGGATTTTCTCTCACATGATTCCAACTTTAGGCTTGCTTATGTCCGCCAACGGCCCGCAATGGGGGCATGATCACCGAAATGGCGGCGGACGCCGCCCCGAACAGGGGCCTCCCGACCTGGAGGAAGTCTGGCGCGATCTGAATGAGCGCTTGGGCGATCTTTTCAAAAATAAAAAATCCAATCGCCGCCCCTCCGATCCCGATGACGGGGACGATAACAATGACGATGATAACGACGACGGCGATGGCGGCGACAATCATCGCGGCGGCGGAGATCGTGACCCTCGGGAAATGCCGCCCATCAACCCCGCGATTCTGCGTCGCAGCGTTATGGTTGTCCTAGCCGTACTGTTTTTGACCTGGCTTGCTTCCGGTTTTTACATCGTCGACGCTTCGCAGCGCGGCATCGTGCTGCGCTTTGGCCGTCTGGTTGGCGAAACTGAACCGGGTCTGCGCTGGAGAATGCCCTATCCCATTGAAACGCAAGAGATTGTCAATCTTACGGGAGTACGCACGCTGGAGATCGGTTATCGCGGCTCGGATAAAAACAAGGTGCCGAAAGAAGCCCTGATGCTCACGGATGACGAGAATATTATTGACATTCAGTTTTCCGTACAGTACGTGCTGAAAAATCCGGGCGATTATCTGTTCAAGAGCCGCGATCCCGATCTGGCGGTCATGCAGGCGGCGGAGACCGCCGTGCGTGAGGTCGTTGGGAAAAACCGCATTGATTTTGTCATCAACGAAGGGCGCGCGGAGATCGCGGATAAAGTCAGCAAGCTGATGCAAACGATTCTGGACCGTTATGGCACGGGGGTACAGATTTCCAAGGTCAATATGCAGAACGCGCAGCCGCCAGATCAGGTGCAGGCGGCGTTTGAGGACGCCGTCAAAGCGAGTCAGGACAGGGAGCGTCTGGAATATGAGGGGCGCGCCTACGCCAATGACATCATTCCGCGCGCGCGCGGCTACAAGCAAGGGGTTATTGCCGCAGCCGAAGGGGACGCGAGCCGGTTTCGGCAAGTTTTGACGGAGTATGTCAAGGCGCCGGAGGTCACGCGCCAGCGGCTGTATTTGGACACTATGCAGCAGATTTACAGCAACGCGAGCAAAATTGTCGTGGATACCAAGGGTACGGGAAATCTCCTGTATCTGCCGCTTGACAAGCTGACGCAGACCGACGCGACCGGCGCTTCCGCCGCGTCGGCTGACGGCGGCGGAAATGCCGCAGTCTCCGGCGTATCGTCCTTTTCCGGGATCACACCGCCGCAGCGGGAAAATATGAGTGATTACAACCGGGAAAAATCCATTTCTGGCAGCGGCGTCAATGAATCCGTGCGCGCGCTTGGCCGCAACCGGGGAGAACGCTGATGCGTGTCCGTCTGCAACTTTTGTTTTTCCTGCTGGCAACGGCGCTTGTCGCCGCAAATCTTTGCCTGTTTACCGTAGATCAGCGCCAATACGCGCTGGTATTGCAGCTTGGCGAGGTCAAGGGAGTAATTGACACTCCGGGGCTGCGCATGAAATGGCCGTTAATTCAGCAGATACGTTTTTTTGACAAACGGGTGCTGACGCTGGACAGCCCGGAGCCGGAGCTTTTTATCACTTCGGAAAAAAAGAATGTGCTGGTGGATTCTTATGTGAAATGGCGTATCACGGACCCGAAGCGTTTTTATACTTCGGTGAATGGCGACGAGACGCGCGCGGGCATTCGGCTTGCGCAGACCATCAATGACGGTCTGCGCGCCGAGTTTGGTCGGCGCACTGTACACGACGTGGTTTCTGGCGCGCGCGACAAAATTATGGAAGACATGCGCGGCAAGGCCAATCAGGACGCTCAGAAAATCGGCGTGGAAGTCATTGACGTGCGGTTGAAGCGCGTTGAGCTGCCGCCCAGCGTTTCTGAAAACGTTTATGAGCGTATGCGTTCTGAACGGAAGCAAGTCGCCTATAAGTTACGCGCGGAAGGCGCGGCGGAAGCGGAAAAAATCCGCGCCGAGGCGTATCGTGAGGCGCAGACCATCAAGGGCGAGGGGGACGCGCGCGCGGCCGCCATTTACGCCCAGGCATACAGCCAGAATCCTGAGTTTTATGCTTTTTACCGCTCTCTGGAAGCCTATCGCAACAGCTTTTCCAGCAAGCGGGATTTGTTTGTCGTGGATCCGGACACGGACTTTTTCCGTTATCTGAAAAAGGCAAAATGACGCTTTCGGTTTTGATTCTTGCCTTTGCCCTGATGCTTTTTATTGAGGGCTTATTGCCGCTCCTCGCGCCAGGTTTGTGGCGTGAAGCGTTCATAAAGCTTACGCGCTTTGCGGACGGACAGCTTCGTTTTGTGGGATTGCTTTCTGTCGCGGCGGGAGGGCTTCTTTTTTTCTTTTGTTTTCTGCTCGCGCGATGAAAAATTGCCCGTGTTTTCCGCATGAACTGGCTGCTTCCTGAATATCTTGCGGACGCCCTGCCGCCGGAAGCGGCGCGCATTGAACGCCTGCGACGGCGGATTCTGGATTATTTCACGCGCCGGGGCTATGAGTTCGTCATGCCGCCGTTGCTGGAGTATCTGGAATCCCTGCTGACGGGGACGGGGCATGATTTGTATTTGCGCACCTGCAAACTTTCGGATCAGCTTTCGGGGCGCACGCTGGGAATCCGCGCCGACATCACGCCGCAAGCCGCGCGCATTGACGCGCATCTTCTGAACCGCGCGGGAATTACGCGCCTTTGTTATTGCGGCAGTGTTCTTCATGCCCTGCCCGCCAGCCTGACCGCGAGCCGGGAGCCGATTCAGATTGGCGCGGAGCTTTATGGCTATGCGGGCATTGCCGCAGACAGAGAAATGCTTCGTCTTCTGGCGGCGGCGCTGCAAACCTGTGAAATCCATGATTTTCGTCTTTCTCTTTCCCATATCGGCATTTTCCGCGCCCTGACAGAGGCGGCGGGCGCGTCCCAGGAAACGGAAGAGACTCTTTTTACCCTGTTGCAGAATAAAAACGCGCCCGATCTGGCGGAATTTTGCGCGGCGCTGCCGACGCCCTATGGGGAGGCGTTCACGCTGTTGCCGTCTTTGTACGGCGACGCCCGGACTGTGGAAGCGGCGCGGGAAAAACTGCCGCCGCTGCCGCGCATTCACTCCGCCCTGGAAACGCTTTCTTCGCTTTTGACGGTATGCGGTGAAAGGCCACCGGAAATTGATCTTTCCGATTTGCGCGGTTATCACTATCACAGCGGCGTGATGTTCGCCGCTTATGTTCCAGAATATCCTGCGGCTATTGCTCTGGGCGGGCGTTACGATGGCGCGGGAAAGAGTTTCGGGCGCGCGCGTCCCGCGACGGGCTTTTCGCTTGATCTGCGCGAGCTTGCGCGCTTTTCAAAAGCGGACGAGCCGGAAGGCGCGATTCTCGCCCCTTATCTTCCAGAGGACGCTGAACTCGCCGAGTGTATTGATACTTTGCGCGCGGCGGGAGAAATTGTGCTGGAGCGTTTGCCGGACGAATCCGGCGTTGACCCGCGCTGCGACCGGCAGCTGACGCGCAAAGAAGAGGGTTGGAGCGTCACGGCGCTAACGGTTTAATCTTTTCAGGCGAATCAATGCGGCGTTCTGCCGCGCAATCCGGGATTTTTTGACAAGGACAAGGCATCGTGGCCAAAAATATCGTAGTAGTCGGAACCCAGTGGGGAGATGAGGGCAAAGGCAAGGTTGTTGACTGGCTCACGGAGCAGGCGGGGGGCGTCGTCCGTTTTCAGGGCGGACACAATGCCGGTCATACGCTGGTTGTGGGGGACAAGACGTACAAGCTCAATCTTGTACCTTCTGGCATTGCGCGTCCTGGGGTGCGTTGTTATATCGGCAATGGCGTTGTGCTGGACATTGCGCATTTGCTCGGGGAGATTGCCCAGCTTGAGGCGGGCGGTATCGAGGCGCGCTCGCGTTTGTTTATCAGTCCGGGTTGTCCGCTCATTTTGCCGTATCACGCGGCGCTGGATCAGGCGCGGGAAGCCAAAAAGAACGCGGCGGCCAAAATCGGCACGACAGGCAAGGGGATTGGCCCTGCCTATGAAGATAAGGTGGCGCGGCGCGCGCTACGGGTTTATGACCTGTTTAACCGCGCGCATTTGGCGGAAAAACTCGCGGAGGTCATGGAGTATCACAACTTTGTGCTGACGCGCTTTCTGGACGCGCAGCCCGTGGACTATCAGAAGACTCTGGACGAGACGCTGGAGCGCGCGGAGGCGATCCGGCCTATGGTCACGGATATTTCCGCCGCGCTGTATGCCGCGCATGACGCAGGGCAAAACCTGTTGTTCGAGGGCGCGCAAGGCACGCTTTTGGATATTGATCACGGAACGTATCCTTTTGTTACCTCCAGCAATTGTGTCGCGGGGCAAGCGGCGGCGGGTTCTGGGGTGGGGCCGGGGATGCTGCATTATGTACTGGGGATTACCAAGGCTTACTGCACTCGCGTGGGCGGCGGGCCTTTTCCCGCTGAACTGCCGATTGAGCGGGAGGGGACGCCAGGGTATCAGATGTCGAGAAAGGGGCGGGAATTCGGCACCGTGACCGGGCGGGCGCGGCGCTGCGGCTGGTTTGACGCGGCGCTCCTGGCGCGTTCCGCGCGTATCAATGGTTTGTCTGGGCTTTGCATTACCAAGCTGGATGTGCTGGACGGGCTTTCCGAGCTTCGTATCTGCACCGCGTACCGCCTGGACGGAAAAATTATTGATCTTTTCCCGATTGGCGCGGATGAAGTCGCGCGCTGCGAGCCGATTTTCGAGACTCTGCCGGGGTGGAAAGAAAGCACCTATGGACTGACGCGCTGGGAGGATTTGCCGGACAATGCCCGCGCCTATCTGGATCGTCTGGAGACTTTGTGCCAAACGCCGGTTGATTTAATTTCCACCGGGCCGGAACGTCAGGAAACCATCGTGCGCCGCAATCCTTTTGCGGTTTGAAAATACCCGCAGAATAGGCCTGGCGCGCGCACCGTCTTTCCTCTGTTGGGCACGTCTCTGCGTATCTCCCGCTCGCATAAAACCCCACGCCAGCGGCAAGCCAGCCGCTCACAGTTTATTCCTCGCGTTCCCCGCGCGGCGCGGCAGGCCACAGCGTTGATTCCCGCCACAACAAAACCGCCGCAAGCAAGCTATGCAGCAAATACAGCGAACTGGAAATCCCATGCCAGGTCACAAACCGCTCGCGCAGCGGACTATCCATCACGTCCCGCGGCGCGGCCATTTCCTTCAAATGCGCCATCAGCGGCTGAATACCGAACAAACTCACCGCCGTCAAAATCAACAGCACAACCACCAGCCAAAACGACAACCGCCGCGGCGCGGAGAAACGCCCGCGCCCCATCAAAAATACAAACACCCCGCCGCCCAGGCCCATCCCCAGCCAGCCAGAAAGAAAAAACAGACGTCCGGCAACCTCCCCCGCCAGCATCCGGTCCTCCAAACCATAAAAAAGCACCGGCACAACAAGATAGCCTATCGTCCAGATCATGCCCACCCAGAACGTCAACAGCGTCTGAAACAGCGCGACCGGAACATGACGCGCAAAAAACCGAGAGATCACCACTTTTCCTTTCCTCTCCGAAAAACCATCAGGCCGCGCCAGAAACTCACGCGGTTTCCCGCAAAAAAGATTCCACCCGCGCCGCCACCCGGTCAAACAAACATTCGTCCAAACAATCAAAACGCGCGCCGGAAAAATCATTGGACAACCAGGTAATCTGCCGCTTGGCCAACTGCCGGGTCGCGGCAATCCCGCGCGCCAGCAAATCCTCCCGGTCTCGCAAACGTCCCTCCAAATACTCCCAAACCTGACGATAGCCCACCGAACGCATGGACGGCAATTCCGCAAAAAGACGATACCGCGCCCGCAGCCCCTCCACCTCCTCAATCAGGCCGCACGACAGCATCTCCCGAAAACGCAAGGCAATGCGCTCATGCAGCGCGCTCCGCTCCCCAGGAAAAAGAATCAGGGAAAGAAACCGGTATGGCGGCGGCTCGCTCGACGAGGCCGCCAGCAGCTCCGACATGGGACGCCCCGCGCTTACGCACACTTCCAGCGCGCGCTGAATACGCTGCCGATCCCCCGGTTTCAGGCGCGCGGCCGTCACGGAATCCAGCGCGGCAAGTTTCGCGTGCATCGCCGCCCAGCCCCGCCGCTCCGCCTCCTCCTCAATCTGCGCCCGCAATGCAAAAGACGCGGGCGGCAAATCCGACAACCCATCCCGCAGCGCCTTGAAATAAAGCATCGTGCCGCCCGTCAGCAAAGGGATGTTCCCCGCCGCCGTAATTTCCGCCATCGCCCCTAAAGCGTCCTCCCGAAACCGCGCGGCGGAATAGCGCTCTTCCGGCGTAATTAAATCAATCAGTCGGTGCGGATACCGCGCAAGCGTTTCCTCATCCGGGCGCGCCGCGCCAATCTTCATATCCCGGAACACCAGCACGGAATCCACGCTGACAATAGATACCGGAAACCGCCGCGCAAGCTCCGCCGCCAGCGCGGACTTGCCGCTGGCCGTCGGCCCCATCAGCAAGACAGCGGGCGGCAGCCGCGCGGCGGCCAAAGGCGATACCCTCGGACTCACGGGATCAAGCGCAAAATTTCCGGCTTGACAATCCCCGTCAGCGCCCCTTTCGGCACGACAACATCCGGCATCCCATAAGAGTACGGCCCCGCCTCATAATTTGAATAACTAAACGCCAAACCGCCCTGGACAATTTTCCAGTTTTCATTGGGATGAAACCATTCCTCCATAAAGCGATCCAGACCTGCGGAATCCTCTGGAGAAAACAGTTTTTCTTTCACCAGCTGCGCCCGGTACGCGCTTTCCTGCCGCTCTGCCAGCTGCGCTGCATTTCCCCCAAGGCCGCCCTCAAGAATCTCCGCCAGCGGCACAATTGCGCGCGCGTCAATATGCAGCGCGACATTGCGAATTCCGCATACTCCATGCGCCGCTCCCCCTCCATAGCCGCAGGATAAAAACGAATATTGCAAAAGGCTGCCATAGCGCCCCTCAAACGTCAGCCGTCCCTGAAACTCATCCCCATAAATGGTTTCCTCGCCGTCTTTCGCCGCCTCGCCATCCTGATTGCTCAACAGCAGCTTGCCATTCATCAGCGCCTGATAATCTCCCGCCTCTGGCGCAGCCGCGCCGCCTTTTGCCTCCCCCGCCGCCTCCTGGCCGCCCAAGCGCCCGATCACCTCTTTGGCCAGGAAATCATTGAGCCACGCCGCGTCCGGAAAATAGGGGACGACCAGGCGCGCCTCCGAACACCGCTCCTCGCCCCGCGCGTCACGCAAACAGGATTTCGCCTGATATACGCGCTCCTCATATCGCTCGTAATTTTCCTCCGCAGACGCGGCAAGCGCGGAAAAAAAACAGCCCAGCGTCAACAGTAAGCCCGTCCGCGCGCGGCGCACATTCCAATTTCGCATCGTAGCCTCCGACAAAACGTGATCAAAAAACCGCGCCGCAGCGCGGCCAGCCACACCCTCATACCAAAAAATCCAGAGGCGCGCCCTCTTGCTCGCCCAATTCATGCACCACGTTGGCGCGCCCCACCAGCAGCGGATCAACATGCCCAATCCGCTCCGCTTCCTTGTTGGCATACGGCAGCCTGTGCAGCACATAACGCATGGCGTTTAAACGCGCGCGCTTCTTGCAATCCGATTTCACTACCGTCCAGGGCGCGTCCGCCGTATCGGTATAAAAAAACATGGCTTCCTTGGCCTTGGTGTAATCGTCCCATTTGTCCAGCGAAGCCAAGTCAATCGGAGAAAGTTTCCACTGCTTCAGCGGATGACTCTTGCGCTCACGAAAACGCCGCCGCTGCTCGGCGCGGGAAACCGAAAACCAAAACTTGATTAGATGAATGCCGCTGCGCGTCAGATTGCGCTCAAACTCCGGGCATTGACGCATGAATTCCGCGTATTCCCCGTCAGAACAAAAACGCATCACCCGCTCCACGCCCGCGCGGTTGTACCAGGAGCGGTCAAACAGCACGATCTCCCCCATCGTCGGCAAATGCTGGATATACCGCTGAAAATACCACTGCCCGCGCTCCACCTCGGAAGGCTTTTCCAGCGCGACAACCTTCGCGCCGCGCGGATTCAAATGCTCCATAAAGCGCTTGATTGTGCCGCCCTTGCCCGCCGCGTCCCGCCCTTCAAAAAGGATTACGACCCTCTGGCCGGTTTCTTTCACCCAGGCCTGTAGTTTCAGCAATTCCACCTGTAGCCGGTATTTTTGCTTTTCATAATTCCGGCGCGACATCAGGTTCTTATAGGGATACCCGCCCGTCCGCCAATCTTCGGACAATTCTTCGTCCGGGTTCGCGGATACCTTGCGCGCCCTTCCCTCCTCCGCCAAAAGCGCGGCGCGCAACGCCGCGGCGTCATCGGGGGAAGCGCCCGCCAGCAGCGTTTCCAATGTATCCGCCACCGCGCCAAACCCCTCTTTTTCCGCAACCTGGCGCAAAATATCCGCCACCGCAGTTTTTTTGGCCTCGCGCGCCGCCGTCACGGCCTCGCCCACCTCGTAAGACTGAATTCCCCCTTCCGTCAGAGAATTCGCAATGTCGCCGGAACGCGCCGGACGCGGCGTTTTTTCCGCTCCGGATTTCCCCGGCCTCGCCGCGCCCGCTTTCGCCGCGTTCGGCCTGGGCGCGCCTCCGGACTGAATGGGTCTCGCCGCCGCCGTACGCCTTCCGCTCATCGCGCCAGATCTTTCGGCCATGTTTTCCTCCTTGTGTGCCGTCTCTCCCTGAAAGTCGCACTATAAAACAAAGCGGAGACGTTTAGCAGGCAAAACGCATAGCGCCCGCGCCTCAAGGCGCGAAAGCCGCCGCTTTCAGACCGCGCCCCAAAAGATAAAGCTCCGCGCTGCGATCGCGGGAGGCCTTGGGTTTGCGCACCGCCACATGCGCAAACGTCTGCCGCATGGCGGCAAGATACCCCGCGTACTCCCGCCCCTGAAACACCTTGACCAAAAACGCCCCCTCCGCGGCAAGGCGCGCGGCGGCAAATTCCAGCGCCAGTTCCGCCAGCGCCATGCCGCGCGCCTGATCCACCAACGCGACGCCGGAAAGATTCGGCGCCATGTCGGACATCACCAAATGCGGGTTTCGCCCTTCCAAAGAGGCCGTCAGACGCGCCTGCGTTTCTTCCGCGCAAAAATCCCCCTGAATGTATTCCACGCCGCCAATGCTCTGGATTTCCAAAAGATCCAGCGCGATCACCCGCCCCGTCGCGCCTACGCGCCGCGCGGCGACCTGCGACCAGCCGCCCGGCGCCGCGCCCAAATCCACCACAAACGCGCCCGGAACCAGCAGCCGGTCCCGGTCATCCATTTCCATGAGCTTGAAAGCAGAGCGCGAACGCCACCCTTCCTGCCGCGCCATGCGCACATACGGATCCGTCACATGCTCGCGCATCCATGCCTTGCTGGTTTTGGTTCTGCTCATTTTCCCGCCGCCTTCTTTCTTTTCAAACGTTTAATCTCCATTTTGTGTACGACAGTAAAATCCTGCGCGGAACGATTGCCAGCAGCGTTTTTTTCCATAACGGAAGCGATCTCGTTCCTTTGTTTTTTTTCAACGCGCGCAGCGCCGCTTTGTACAGATCATAATCCGGACGCTCCGCCAGAATCGCGTCCAGCAAAATCATATTTTGCTCAATTTCTCTTTTTCTCGTTTTTGCAGGGCGGGTAGACATGGATTCAGAATGACGGAAATGATTATAGAGAAGCGAGTATTCATATCCGATTCTTTCCGCGTTCAGAAACAATTGCGGACAAATTACGCCGTCTTCGCATAGATTAAACTTGGGGAATATCAGCCCGTTGAAAAGTTTTCTGTGGAATATTTTATTCCACAGACTCCATGGCAGTTCTCTGGAAAGAAGAGCGGCCACAAGCCGTCGATTGTCGTCCCCCCCCCCCCTCATATCAAAACTTTTCCTTACCGCTTGGGTCCCGTCTGTAAAAACCTCGCGAACATCACAATACACAATATCAAGATTTTCACGAATGGCTTTATGGACCATCCGCTCCGTCATTTCCGCTTCAATCCAGTCATCGCTATCAACAAATTGAATATATTCCCCGCGCGACGCCTCATATCCTGTTTTCCGCGCCTGCGGTAAACCTTCATTTTTTGGTTTATGGATAACTTTTACCCGCGAATCCCGCCGCGCGTACTCCTCGCATATTTGCGGACAGCGATCCGGAGAAGCGTCATCCACCAAAATACATTCAAAGTCCGCGAATGTCTGAGACAATATGCTCTCCACGCATTTCTCGATATATTTTTCCACCGCATATACCGGAACGATAATTGACGTCAACGGTTCTCGTGGCAGCGCCATTTCCCTCTCCCCTGAATTGAATTTATTGAATCTGCCTTTTCCGCAGCGGGAACGCCAAGGAACAGTATACAACGCTCTTGCGGCTGTCCAACTTTTCCCGGCCAATCCAATCCTTTTCCCAAAGACTGTACAATCCCGCCTTTCCTCCCCTTTACACAAGGCCGTCGCTATGCTGACTTTGTCCACGGAAGAACGCCGCGCCCTGCGCGCGCGGGCGCATTCGCTTTCCCCTGTCGTTTCCATCGCGCAAAACGGGCTTGCGGATTCGGTGATGAAAGAAATTGACCGATCGCTTACCGCGCATGAACTCATCAAAGCGCGCGTCTATCATGATGACCGCGCGGTACGCGAAGAGTATTTCAAAACCATCTGCGAAACGCTTGACGCCGCCCCGGTACAGCACCTGGGCAAACTCTTGATCCTCTGGCGTCCCGCCCCGGAAGAAAAAAAGACGAAAAAGACGTCCGCGAAAACTACAAAACGGCGCATGAAACGCGATTATCAAAACGAAAAATAAAACCGGGGCAACCTCTACCAGCCCAGAAAACCCGATTCCCGCACAAACACAATGCCAATCGCCAGCGGCACAAAGTAGCGCAAAACTCCATACCACAGGGCAAAAACCTTGGGCGAAAGCGCGATTTCTTCGCGTACAAACGCCTCGCGCATCCGCCAGCCGACAAAAACCGCTATCGCCAAACCCGTGAGCGGCATGGCAATACAACTCGTGGAAAACTCAAGAATTTCAAAAAAATTCTTGCCAAAAACCCGCGCGTTTTCCCAGCGGTTAAACGACAGGCAAACCAAAAGCCCCACCGCCCAGGAAAATGCGCCGCTCACCCAGGCCGAAAGCGGACGCCGCCAGCCCATACGCTCCGTCAGCCAGGAAACAAATGGCTCCAGCAGGGAAATCGCCGAAGTCCATGCGGCAAAAAGCACCAGCAAGAAAAAAAACAGGCCGAAAATCCGTCCGCCCGGCATGTGCGCGAAAGTAAGCGGCAAGGTTTTCAGAATCAGCCCCGCCCCTTCCGTCGGCTGTATGCCAAACCCGAAAGTAAGCGCGAAAATCGCCAATCCGGCAAAAAGACCAACCAGCACCCCCGCCGCGACTACCCATAAACTCGTCGTAAAAATGCTGGTCTCGCGCCGCAAATAAGAACCATAGGCCATGATCGCGCCCATTCCCAGGCTCAAGGAAAAAAAAGCATGTCCCAGCGCCGAAAGAATCACATCGCCCGTCAGTTTTTCCGGACTGAAGTCAAACATGAAATGCGCCGCGCCCGCAATGTCGCCGGTCACCCCTCCCCAAACCGCAAGCAAAATGAGAATCAGAAAAAGCGCGGGCATCAGCACCCGATTCGCCCGCTCAATGCCAGAAACCACGCCGCGCGCGACCACCGCAATCGTCAGCGCGACAAAGACACTGTGACAAAACGCCAAAGAAAGCGGATCCGCCAGCAAATCCTCAAAACCAGACTTTGCCTCCCCCACGCTCAGAACGGTAAAACCAGTCAGAAACTTCCAGACATAATTCACAATCCAGCCGGAGACCACGCTGTAATAGGAAAGAATCAACAGCGCGCCAATCATGCCTGTCCAGCCCAGAGCCGCCCACCAGGGCGAACGCCCGGATTCTTCCGAGACATTGAGCATGGACGAAACCGGATTGCCCCGCCCGCGCCGCCCTATCAGCGTTTCCGCCATCAGCACCGGAATACCCACCAGAAGCACGCAAACGAGATACACCAGCACAAAGGCGCTGCCGCCCTGCGAACCGGTCATATAGGGAAAACGCCAAATATTGCCCAACCCCACCGAAGACCCTACCGTCACCATGATATACGCCCAGCGATTCGACCAGGAAGAACGCGGCGAGGAAGAAAAAGCGCTCATAGATGAATTTCCTTTGCGTTATTCCGCAGTCCCGTCGCGGATACTTTCACAGGGAAAGAATCGGGACAGCGCGGCAGCCAGCACGCGGGAAGCGGGAATAAATTGGGCGGATTCTTTCGGCAAAGGCGGTTGATGATCAAAATACGCCAGCACGGCGCGCGCCCAGCGCAACCGCGCGCCCTCCGCGCGCGGCGGACAAAAAACGGAGACTTCCGCGCCTACGCGCCGCGCCAGATTTTCCGCAAGGTCATACCCTTCCAGCATTCCCTGAATGTACGAGACGCAGCGCGCGCCCTGCAACACGAAAAGGAAATCCTCCCCTTTCCCGCCCGCAAGCAAGCTCTCCGCGCTTTGGCAATCGCGCAGCAGATCGTGCGCGCCATAGACTTCGCTTTCCTCCAGAGCGGCAGATACGCCGCGCTTTTGCGGTTTGTCGGCGTCCGCCGCAAACGCTTCCGGCAGCGCAGCCAAAAGCAAAATACAAGAAATAAAGGACAGGAAAAGCCGCATATACAAACCGATCAAAAACAAGGACGCTGTTCTACGGCGCCCCCACTGAAAAATAAAAAGGCACAGCAAGCTCCGCCCTTTCCCCGCTCAGCACAAAATCCGCCCGCCAGCGCATCGCGCCAGAAACACATACCGGCAAGGCTGTTTCGCCCTGAAACACGCCCGGTGCAATCTCACGCAGAGTCTGTTCGTTCGGCCCCATGTCCATCTCCACTCCAGAAATTTCCAAACGCGCCGCGCGAAAACCAGAAAAAGGCCGCTCCGCGCCGCCGCGCCGCCGCGCGGTCACGCGCGCGGAAAAAACATGCATCGCCGTAATCGGGCGCGGAGAAAATTCAAAGCGCAAAATAACCTCATCGTCCTTCCGCGCGGCTTTTTCCCCCGATAACAGAGTTTCCGAAACCGCAATCTCACAAAATTCCGCAGTCAGATCACAGCCGGAAAACGGCAACACCTCCACAGGCGCGCCATCCTCGTCCGCGCGGCGCAAAGCCCACCCCGCGCCAAGCAAAACCAGAAAAAGCAAGGCGGCAAAACCCGCGCGCCATGCCTTATTCATTATTGCAGCCCCGTGCTTCCGAAGCCGCCGACGCCGCGCGCGCTGGGCGTAAAGGCGTCTACAACCTGAAACCTGGCTTGCAGTACGGGAACGAGAACCAATTGCGCAACCCGGTCTAAAGGCTGGATCGTGAAAGCATCCTGTCCGCGATTCCAGGCAGAAACAATGATTTCCCCCTGATAATCCGAATCAATCAGCCCCACGAGATTACCCAGAACGATGCCATGCTTGTGCCCCAGACCGGATCGCGGCAGCACCAGCGCGGCCAGACTTGAGTCGCCCAAATAGAGCGCGATCCCGGAAGGCAGCAAAGCCGTCGCGCCCGGAAGCAATCGCAAGGGAGAATCAATGCAGGCGCGCAAGTCAATCCCCGCCGCGCCAGGAGAAGAATAACGCGGCAGATTCTCGCGGACGCGCTCGTCCAGCACCTTTAACTCGACCAGTGGTTCACGCATGGTTTTGCGACTCCAAAAGAAGAGACAGGCGCGCGATCAATTGCCGGGCAAGACGATCCTTGCTGCCCGGTTCCAACGGGTGCGCGCCCGTATCATCAAACAGGGTAATCCGATTGCCATCGCCGCCAAATCCATCCTGGATCAAATTGCCCGCCATCAGCGGAATTTTTTTACGGCGGCGTTTTTCCTCCGCATAGCGTTCCATCTGTTCGCTTTCTGCCGCAAACCCCACGCAAAAGGGCGCGTCCGGCAACAAAGCGACTTCCGCCAGAATATCGGGATTGGGCAGCAAGCGAATCTCCGGCGGCGCGCCATGCTCTTTTTTATGTTTTTGCGCCCCAACTCGCTCAACCCGGTAATCCGCCACCGCCGCGACCGCGATAAAAACATCGGTTTTTCGCGCCGCGCGCTTTTCCTCCAAATGACGCATCACCGCCGCGCGCATTTCCAGAGCGCTGGTCACGCGCTCCAGCAAAACGCCGGGAGGCGCGGCCAACGCGACCGGCCCGGAAATCAGCGCGACTTCCGCACCCGCCATGCGCGCGGCGCGCGCAATGGCGTATCCCATTTTCCCCGAAGAAAGATTGGTCAGGCCACGCACGGGATCAATCGCCTCAAAGGTAGGTCCGGCGGTCAGCAGCACTTTTTTCCCGGAAAGCGTCTTGGGTGTTAAAGCGTTTTCCAGCGCCGACAATATGCGCTCCGGCTCCAGCATCCGTCCCTCGCCTTCTTCGCCGCATGCCTGCTCCCCGCTTTCCGGGCCGAAAAACCCAACGCCATCTTCTTTGAGCTGCGCCGCGTTGCGCTGTGTCGCCGGATGTTCCCACATCTGCCGGTTCATGGCGGGCGCGACGAAGAGCGGACAGTTCCGCGCTAGCGCTAGCGCGGAAAGCAAATCGTCCGCGCGCCCCGACGCGGCGCGGGCAAGAAAATCGGCAGTCGCGGGCGCGACCAGCATAAGATCCGCCGCGCGGGAAAGCGCGATATGCGGCATATGATTGTCAACCCGCTCGTCCCATAGCTTCGTAAAAACCGGACGCCCGGAAAGCGCCTGAAAAGTAGCGGGCGTCACAAACCGGGCTGCGGCGTCCGTTAACGCTACCCGCACATCCGCGCCCGCGCCGCGCAAAAGACGCAAGAGTAAAGCGGCCTTGTAAGCCGCCACCCCGCCGCACACGCCCAGAAGAATGGTTTTGTCTTTCAGAAAAAGCATCGCTTAACTTTAGAGTCCAGAAAAAACGCGGCCAAGGCACGTGTTCGCAACGCGATTCTAGCAGAGCCAACAGCAGACTGTCGCATCGAGCGTCACGTCAAATTTTGCGGCGGAAATTCCGCCGCTAGCCTCGCTGGCAAAAGCCGTTTCGATCTGGTTAATGATTCGCCGCCGCGCATCCAAGTCAGCGCGTTACGCATCCCGTCTTTCTATGTAGCCGGAATATTTTCAGAGAGCTTTTCCTGTTAAATCCGCCCATGCAGACGTTTGCTTGCTATACTGTATCCGCCTCCCATTTTTCTCCAACAGTGACTTACGCTATGGACTCACATTGCAAGCGGGAATGCGTACCCACCGTCGATGACGAACTGGAACAGCTGATTTTGCGCGAGATTGCCTTGCGGAAACGTCATGGAGATACTCCGCGCGTTCTGGACTTGCATTGTGAAGAGGGGCGGCGCGCGTCCGCAATGGCCGTCTTGGGCGCGCAGGTGCTTGCGGTAGATACCGCCGACCGGCAAGCCTCCGTCTTGGAACGCGCAAAAAAAGAAAACGTGAGCGACGCCGTAGAATTCCGCGCCCTGAATGAGGACAAAAAAGAAACGCGCCTGGGCTGCCTCAAAAATGAGTTATTTGAGTTTGTCTTTTGTCATCACGGCATTCACCGTCTGCCTTATGCGGAAGCCAAAGAGACGCTAAGGCAAATATTAAAAACGCTGCATATCGGCGGAAAACTTTATATTTCCGCCTATGGTCTGCACTCTGCGCTGGCGGAAGGCTACGCCGATACGGATAAGCGCGTGGAAGAGCGTTTCAGCCCTTTGACGACTGCCCTTGCCAAAAACTATGGTCTCCGCGGATCGGTCTGTCTTTATACCGAGCGCAATCTGGTGAATCTGCTGTTTGAAGCGGGCAGCAGCGTCCTTAGAAGTTTCACCACGACCCACGGCACGGTCAAGGCGGTCGCGGTACGCATCTAGCGCCCGCTTCCGCCTTGTACCCAAGCGCGGCGCTTCAAAAATCAGGCCGCTTTCCCCACAACAATTGGCGGAATTCCCGCGCTGACGTCTTTGGGGCGCAACGCGAGGCGCGCGGCCATTTGCCGCGCAATCCCGCGATAAATCTCTGCGACGCGGGATTCTGCCGCGCTAACCATAACGGGAACGCCGGTATCCATCCCCTCCCGAATCGAAAGTTCCAGCGGCAGCCAGCCCAGGCATTCCACGCCCAACTCCTCGTGCATTTTTTCTCCGCCGCCCGATCCAAAGAGATGCTCGACATGCCCGCAATGAGAGCAGACATGAATGCTCATATTTTCCACCACGCCCAGAATGGGAATGCCCACTTTGCCGAACATGCGGACGCCCTTGCGAACGTCGAAAAGCGCAATATCCTGCGGAGTGGTTACCATTAGCGCGCCGCTGACAGGCGCTTTTTGCGCCAAAGACAACTGCACATCCCCTGTTCCCGGCGGCAGGTCGACCAGCAGAAAATCCAGTTTGCCCCAGTGCGTCTCGAATAAAAGCTGATTCAACGCCTGTACCAGCATGGGGCCGCGCCAAATTACCGGCGTGTCCGCGTCAACCAGGAAGCCGATGGACATCACTTTCAGGTCATACGACAAAACCGGCTCCAGAGTTTGCCCATCCTCAGAAGCGGATTGCCTGTCGGCGATTCCCAGCATATGCGGAATGGAAGGGCCGTAAATATCGGCGTCCAGGATCCCTGTGCGCGCGCCTTCGGAGGCAAGCGCCAGAGCAAGGTTGACTGCGGTTGTACTCTTTCCGACCCCGCCCTTGCCCGAGGCAATCAGAATAATGTTCTTTACGCCGTGTATGCGTTTTGCGCCGGGACGCACCTGTCGGGCAAAAATATGACTCTTGATTTCGATCTCTGTTTTCAGAATTCCTTTGATCTCGCAAAGCGTCTGGTCAATGATTTGGCGGATATTTTCCTCGCGGGTGCGCAAGGGATAATCAGTCTCCAGAGAAAGGCGCGCGCAGCCCTCATGAATTACGAGGGTTTGCAGCGCCTTTTCGTTCAAAAGCGGCTGCCCGCTGTCACGGTTTCCCAATGTCATCAACGCGGCGCGCGCCGCTTCAAGCAAACCATTTTCTTCTCTCATAGACGTCTCTCCTGTACAAGGGGTTGGTTCAGACAGTTTTTATAACAATGCGGCGATCATGAATGCCGCCGCTTATCGCCATCCGCCGCCTGGGAAAAAGCAAGGAGTTTTTCTCACGTATCCGCATGATGGAGTCCTTGTTATACCAGTATCGTCACGCGCTCTCAATCTCGCCCGCCCCATGTGTTTTTCCTTCTGCAAAGCCATTTTTTAAGCAAATATCATGCGGATAAATTCTCTTGTATTTTCCCGTATGGAATAAAAGATTCGGCAGATAAAAACCCATGCGGGTAAAGACCATTCGCATGTTTTACCACATTCGTCATATATGGTAAAACGGCGCGGCATGAAAAAGAATTAAAAAGGCGCGCCAGTTTTTTTGTGAATGGCGGCTAAAATGTGTCTTTCTTTCCAGAAGTCGTCTGTATGGACAAGCTTGCCATTGTCGGCGGTACGCCCCTGAAGGGCGAAATTGCCATTTCCGGCGCGAAAAACGCGGCTCTGCCTATTTTGTGCGCGTCTCTGCTCACGGCAGAACCACTGGAAATCTCCAGGCTGCCAAATCTCAACGATATTGCGACCCTCCTGAAACTTCTGGAGCAAATGGGGGTGCGCGTCAGCAAAACCGGACAGGCACGCCAGCCCGGCGAAGGCGATACCGCCGTTCTGGACGCATCCGGCCTCCATTATCCCGTCGCGCCCTATGACCTCGTAAAAACCATGCGCGCCTCGGTGCTCACGCTGGGGCCGTTGCTTGCGCGTTATGGCGAGGCGCGCGTTTCCCTGCCCGGCGGATGCGCCATCGGCGCGCGCCCCGTGGATCAGCACGTCAAAGGCCTACAGGCAATGGGCGCGGAAATTACCGTGGAGCAAGGCTACATCCACGCCCGCGCGAATCGGCTGAAAGGCGCGCGCATTTGCACAGATATTGTGACCGTGACCGGCACGGAAAATCTCATCATGGCGGCCACGCTCGCGCAGGGCGAAACCATCATTGAAAACGCGGCGCGGGAACCGGAAGTCGTTGATCTCGCCCATTGCCTCAATCGCATGGGCGCGCGCGTTTCCGGCGCGGGCAGCGACGTCGTTCGCATTGAGGGGGTACGAAAATTACACGCCGCGCAGCATCGCGTCATGCCAGACCGCGTCGAAACCGGAACCTATCTTTGCGCGGCGGCGGCCACAGGCGGATCCGTGCGCCTGACGCAAACTTCCGCCGCCTGTCTGGACGCGGTGATTGACAAACTCCTGGACGCCGGCTGTGAAATGTCGCTGGAGCGCGACGCCATCACGCTCACGGCTCCGCCGCGCCTGAAAGCGGTCAATCTGCGCACCGCGCCGTACCCCGCTTTTCCTACCGACATGCAAGCGCAGTTCATGGCGATCAATTGTCTGGCAGAAGGTACGGCAACGATCCGGGAAACCATTTTTGAAAACCGCTTCATGCACGTGGCGGAGCTACAGCGCCTGGGCGCGGATATTCAGGTTGACGGCAATCACGCGATCGTGCGCGGCGTACCCGCGCTGAAGGGCGCGCCCGTCATGGCCACAGACCTGCGCGCCTCCGCGTCGCTGGTCATCGCCGCTCTGGCGGCGCAAGGCGAAACCCGCATTGACCGCATCTACCATCTTGACCGAGGCTATGAACACATGGAAGAAAAGCTGACCCGGCTGGGCGCTTCCGCGCACCGCACGGCGTAGCCAAAATTACAGATCATGCGCCTCTAGCCAGCCTTCCAGCGCGGCGAGATGCCAGAGCGAATTTCCTTCCAGAGGCGTAAAGTCCGACATTGGCGCGGAAAGCATCCGCGCCATTTTTTCACGGTTATACAAGCCGCGCGCGCGGCAGGCGGAAGATTCCAGCAAATCGCGGACATATTCCAGCGCGCCGCCGCGCAGGTATTTCAAAACGGGGGTCGGGAAATAGCCCTTGGGACGATCAATAATCCCGGCGGGCAAAAGCGCGCGCGCGATTTTCTTTAACGGATATTTGCCGTTCTCGCGCAAACGGAACAGCGGGTCAAGGCGCATCGCGGTCTCCACCAACGTCCGATCCAAAAATGGAACCCGCGCTTCCAGGCCGTGCGCCATGGTCATGTTGTCAATGCGCTTGACGGGATCATCTACGATGAGCGTCGTCGCGTCCAGTCTCAAAACCTGGTCCGCGAACGTATCCGCCCCCGGCGCTTCCAGACCTTTCTGAATAAACGGCGTCACCATGTCCCGCTGACTTTGCGCGCGAAATTCAGCAGAGAACAAATCCAGATAGTCCGCATAGCTGCGATCAAAATAATGTCTGGCAACCCGTTCCGCCATCGGCAAACGCTCGTCCTCCGCCAGTATGCGCGGATACCAGTAATACCCGCCGAACACCTCGTCCGCGCCCTGCCCGGAAAGCGCTACCTTGACTTCCTGTCTTACCTCTCGCGCCAAAAGATAAAACGCAACGTTGTCCTGGCTAAACATCGGCTCGGACATGGCGGAAAACACCTGCGGCAAATGCTCCAGCAAATCACGATCGCTCATCAAATAGCGCCGGTGGCGCGCGCCAAAATGCCGCGCCACCAAATCAGAATACAAAAACTCGTTTCCGGACTCTTCCGGCTGATCGGCAAAGCCAATGGAAAACGTCCTGATCTCCCGCTCACCCTGCGCCGCAAGCAGCGCGACCAAAAGGCTGGAATCCAGTCCGCCAGACAAAAGAACGCCCACCGGCACGTCGGCGGCAGCCCGATGACTGCGGACAGCCGCGTCCAGCGCCTTGCGCACCGCCGCAATCCGCTCTTCCTCCTCTGGCTCGCCCTCCTCCGGACGCCGCGCGTCCAGACGCCAGTAGACCTGCTCCCGCGCGCGGCCATTCTCCTCGATCACCAAGACGGAGGCGGGCAGCAGCTTGCGCGCGTCCCTTAAAATTGTCCACGGAGCGGGCACGCTACCGTGCAAAGTAAATTGAAACTGTAGCGCGGTACTATCCAGCGCTCCCGACAATCCGCCTCCCGCAAGAAGCGCGGGCAGGGACGAAGCGAAACGAAAGCGCCGCGCGTCCTGTGAAAAATACAGAGGTTTGATTCCGAAGCGATCTCGCGCCAAAACAAGGCGGCGCGCGTTTGAATCCCATAGCGCAAAGGCGAACATGCCATCCAGCCGGGACAGCGCCTCCAAACCCCAGGCGTGATAGGCTTTCAAAATAACTTCGCTGTCGCTCTCGGAAAAAAAAACGTAGCCGCGCTCCAGAAGTTCCGCGCGCAGGGAAAGATAGTTATAAATCGTACCGTTAAAAACCAGCGTCAATCCCAACGCCTCATCACGCATGGGCTGACGCGCCTGCGCCGTCAAATCAATAATGGAAAGCCGCTGATGTCCCAGGGCAACCGCGCCCTCGCGCCAGCTCCCGCCATCATCCGGCCCGCGCGCGACAAGCGCCGCACACATCCGGTCCAGCGCGCCCCTATCCGGCGCGACGCCGTCAAAACGCAATTCCCCGCACAAACCACACATAGGCGTTCCCGCAAAATATCAAGCAACAAGGCGCATTTTACCGGGATTTGCCAATGTCCTTACCCCGCGTCTGGCCGCTAGCCAATAATTTCCACCGGACACCCCGCCTGCGTCCGGTCAAAAAGTTCCCGCATGTCGCGACAGCCCAGGCGGATACAACCGTGTGAGCGCGGCGTCCCCAGCGTCACGTCCTCGCCGCTGCCGTGGATATAAATATAGCGGCGCATACTATCTACCCGCCCCAGACGGTTAAAGCCTGCCTCGCAGCCGGAAAGCCAGAGAATGCGAGTCAAGATCCAGTCCCGCCCCGGATGGGCGGCGGCAAGTTCAGGCGTCCATAGCTCTCCGGTCGGACGGCGCGCGACAAATACGGAATACAAGGGCAAACCCGCGCCAATCCGCGCGCGCACAACATGGAGTCCGCGCGGAGTTTGTTCGCTGCCCATCCGCTCCCCCGCGCCATTGGCGGCAGTTGAAATCTGATAGCGCGCGAGAATTTTGCCTTCCGCGTTTTGCGCTTCCAGCATCTGTCCCGGCAAAAAGACGCGCAACCGCGCCGCGCTTTGCGAACTCATGTCCGTTCCTTTGCTTTTCGCATCTGGCGTATCACCTGACGGCGTTCCGCGAAAAAATCGCGCAGCAGCTGCGCGCATTCTTCCGCGAGCACGCCCCCCACGACCGTTGTATGATGATTCAAACGTTTTTCCGCAAACAGATTCAGCACACTGACATGCGCGCCCGTCTTCTCATCTTTCGCCCCATAGACAACCCGGTCAATCCGCGCGTGCAAGATAGCGCCCGCGCACATCGCGCAAGGCTCAAGGGTAACGAATAACTCACAGCCCGGAAGCCGGTAATTCTTCAGGTAACGCGCGGCCGCACGCAAGGCGACGATTTCGGCATGCGCGGCAGGATCGTGTTCGCCGATTGGCGCATTGAAGCCCCGCCCTACAATCTCGCCCCGCCGCGTCACAACCGCGCCCACCGGAACTTCCCCCAGGCAGGCCGCCGCGCGCGCCTGATCCAGGGCGGCGCGCATCAAAAACTCGTCACTTGGCATCTTCCGCCGCGTTTTCCCCGCCGGGAAATTCCTGATCGGACAAAATGGGAAACCATTGATACCCGCCCTCAGGCGTCCGGCGCACATATCCGACGCCGGGGAAAGGCAAATGCGCGCCAGTAACGAGAAAACGCTCCCGCGCGGCCTGCTCAAAAATTTTCTTGCGCGTGGTTACAGCCTGCGCAGAATCGCTGTCAAACGCAATTGAGACGTCCGGGCGGGCAAATTGCACCGCGCCGTTATGCACAATATCCCCCCAAATCAGCAGATTTTGTCCCCGCGACGCGAAAAGATAGCCGCTGTGACCGGGCGTATGGCCCGCGCTGGAAACGGAAGTCACTCCGGGGAAAAGCTCCTGCCCGCGCGCGAAAGTTTTTAGCCGGCCATTCACCGCATAGGGTTTCACCGCCGCCCGCGCCATCTCAAAAGCGGCGCGCATCCCTTCCGACGCCGGGGCCGCTTTCTCCTCGGACAGCCAGTAGTCGGCTTCCTCTTCCGCAGTCCAGAGCGTCGCGTTCGGGAATACCGCCGCACCCGCCCGGTCTGTCAGCCCGCACACATGATCGGCATGCAAATGGGTCAGCAAAACAGTATCCACTGCCTCTGGAAGATAGCCCGCCGCTTCAAGGTTGCCGCGAATCTGCCCCAACGACGAACCGAAACAGGCGGCCGCCCCCGCGTCGACAAGGATCAGCCGATCCCCCATACGCACCAGATAGGCATTGACCGCCGTCCGTATATCGCCATCGGCAGGTTGCGACGCTTGCTCCAGAAAAAGACGCATTTCCTGCGCGGAAATCCCTCGAAAAAGCGACTGTGACAAAAATGTATGCCCGTCAGAGAGCGCCACAATCTCCATATCCCCCATTCGCAAACGGTAAAAATCCGGCTTGTCCGCTTCCGCGCTCGCGGATGAGGCAGCAAAAATGAAAGTCAGCGCCAGCAAACAAGAAATTCCCAAAAAACTGCCGCGTGAAAAACGCATTTCGCTCTCCCTTTCCAAAATACTGTTACAAGATACACCGCCTTTTTACTCATGATTTCCGTTCTCCTGCCGATAAACAAGAAAGCTAACGACGCTTCACAGGAGAAACACCATGAAAATAGAATCCTCACAGATCGCCATGCAGACAGAGCGCAAATTTTCCCAGGCGACCGTCTCAACCGTGAGCAGCCGCCTCGTGTCGCGCGCGCCCCTGACACAGGATGCGGAAAAAACAGGCGCGAAACCTGGAATCGCGCCGCCTGCCGCCGACGGCGGCTCCGCCAAAGAACGCGTCAATCTTTCGGACGCGGGAAAATCGCTGGCGTCTTCCCTCTCCCGCCAGAACGCGCCGACGGCGGCGTCTCTCTCTCCTGAAAGTGATTTTACGTCCGATGACCCAAAAATTGCCATTCTGGCGCAGATTCTGGAAATGCTGACCGGGCATAAACTCGAAATTTCGGACTTGCGCAGTCTACAGAAAGCGGCGAACGGGGATTTGGCAAACTCCAACTTTGAGATGGAGCGCACTACCCGCGCCCAATATACGGAACGCGAAGATACGCGCTTTTCCGCGCAGGGCGTCGTCCGGACGGCGGACGGTCTGGAAGTCTCCTTCTCGGTCAACATGGCTTTCTCACGCAGCTACAGCAAGACCGTTACAACAACGGAACGCCTTTCCCTGCAAGCGGCAAAAGACCCGCTGGTACTGGATTTTGGCGGGCGCGCCGATGACCTTGCCAATCTCTCTTTTTTCTTTGATCTCAACGCCGACGGAACAAAGCAGGAACTCCCTCTTTTGCGCGGCAGCGGCTTCCTTGCCTTTGACCGCAACGGCAATGGCCGTATTGATGACGGACGCGAACTTTTCGGCCCCGCAAGCGGCAACGGCTTTCGTGAGCTCGCCGCGCTGGATGACGACGGCAACGGCTGGATTGATGAAAACGACGCGGCTTACCTTTCCTTGCGTATCTGGCGTCCAGAAGCGGGCGGGCAAAATGGCGAAGGAGAACTGCTCACCCTGAAAGAAGCCGGGATCGGCGCGATTTATCTGGGTAACCTCGCCGCGCCTTTTACTTTTACAAACGGGGATAACAGCCCCTGGGCATTTCTGCGCTCCGGGGGAGTTTACCTGCGGGAGGATGGCGGCGTCGGCACGGTAAGCCAGGTAGATTTGGTCGTCTGAAATTTCCCTGTCCCCAAAAAGCGGCGCGGCAAGCCCTCGCCGCTTTTTTCGCGCGCGGCGTTCAAAAAATTTTAGGGCAATTCTTCCGGCACAAAGCGCTCACGCGCGGGAATTGTCCCCAGGCGTTCGCGCAGAGATGCCGGTTTTCCGGTAAAAATCAACGTGTAATACACGGAATTGCTCAGCACTTTCTTGACGTAATCGCGTGTTTCGTTAAAGGGAATGGTTTCCACGTAAATCGCCCCTTCCAGCGGCGCGTCCGCGCACCAGCGCCGCGCTCTCCCCGGCCCCGCGTTATAGGCGGCAGAGGCCAGCACGGGATGCCGCTGCAAACTCTCCAGCACCATACGCATATAGCTCGTACCCAAGAGCAGATTGGTTTCCGTATCCGTCACCCGCTTGGGATCATAGTCCTTCAGGCCAATTTTCCGCGCCACCCAGCGAGCCGTCGCGGGCATGATCTGCATCAGGCCAGACGCGCCCACCGAAGATTTTGCCTGCACCACAAAGCGGCTTTCCTGGCGCATCAGCCCGTAAACCCAGGCGTCATCCAGCGCCTGTTCGCGCGCGGCCAAACGCACCTGCTTATCGTAGGGCGCGAGAAAGCGCAAGGCGTAGTCATGCTGTTCGCGCGTGCGCTCCGCCGTATTGATGGCGCGGTCGTATATCCGCTCTTCCTGCGCGAGTTTCGCAGCCGCCAGCAGCTGGCGGTCCGTCATGCCCTGAATTGACCAATTCCACTCCCGCACGGCGTCCAGACGGCAATCCAGACGGAACAGCGCCAAAGCCCGACGTAAGCCCGGATGCGCGCGCGCGGCCCTGTATTCTTCCGCGCTTACCGGCGCAGCGGCAGGCAAAGGAAAGCGAATCTCCCGCTCCAGCTCCTCATCGGCCAGATTGCCGTAAAAATTTGTCTGGCCGCGCAAACGCCAGAAAATATCCCGCGCCTCGTTCAGCGCTCCTTCTTCCTTGTAGGATCGCCCCAGCCAGTATATCCAGGCAGGGTCGTTCCGCGCTTCCTCTGGCAAATCCTCAATGGCGCGGCGCAGGGCAAACCAGTTTTTCTGGCGCAGAGCGGCGCGGACGCGCCATTCCCGCGCGTCCAAAGACAGCTGGCGCGCGGCGGAACGGTCAAACCATGTTTCCGCTTCCGGCAAATGACGCCGCGCACCGGAAAGCGCGATCTCGCCCCAGGCCCATGCGGCCAGCGTTTTACCCAGCGTTTCCTGCCAGCTTTCCAGAAGCCGCGCGGCTTCCCGCGCGTCAAAAGCCGCCTGCCGCGCCAGAGCAAAGGCGACAAATTCCCGCTGGGCGCGCGTTTTCGTTTGCGCGGTTTTCCGCGAGGAAAGCCAAACCCCAGGCTTGTCCCACAACTGCGTGATTTGCTTGGCGTCCGGCAAGTCTTCTTCCGGCAATACCTGCAAAGAAAGCCGGAACGCCTCTTTTTTGCTCCACTCCACAAGCAAACGCGGACGCTGCCAATAAATTTCATCTGGAGCGGTTTCGCCCAGACGCGCAAAAAGAGACCGGCAGCCAGACGGCACATCCGTGATCGTCATCCACAAACGCTCCGCCTCTTCTGAAATTTTGTCGCTTTTGGAAAGATTGAGACGCGCTTCAGCGCCCGCGCAGCGCGCTTCCTGATCCGGATTTTTCAAACGTCCGTAAAGCGCGGAAGCGTCCGCCCAGCGCTGCCGCGCCGCGAGGGATTTCAGCCAATCCGCCGCAAGCCGCTCGCCCAAATAATTCCCTTCCTCCCGCGCGAGAAAGGTTTTGATTGAAATTGCGTCACGCCCGTCCAGGCCCTGACGCAGCAGATAATAGTCAAGATACGGCAGAAGCGGATGCTCTGTCGCAGCCAGTTCCCGGCGCGCGGCTTCCAGCTGCGCGCGTCTGCCCTGCCGGAACGCCTCCCGCCCCGCGAGAAAAATCGCGTCGCCCGCGACCAGATCCACGCCGGAAGGCGCGGCGAAGGATTTCGGCACGGTCTTTTGAACGCCCGACGCCGCGTTGGAAGACGGAATACAGAAAAAAAACGCCGCGCAGAGCGGCATAAAAACAGCGCGAAAAAAATACTTCATCATCATCATTGGTCAGAAATCAAGATTTTTTGAACACATAAACGCATCGTCTTAAAACAGCATACCATGAAGGCATTCTCTTTCATCAAGCGCTTCCCATGCCGGAGCCCATTTCTCTTCTGAAGCAAAAACGCGAACAGTTGCGCCGCGCCGCGCTAGAGAGGCGCGCGGCGCTTTCCGCCGCTGAAATTCATAATCTCTCCGCGCGCATTGTCGCCTGGCTTTTGCGGAATTTCCCCGCGCCGCCCGGCAGCTGCGTCGCGTTTTACTGGCCGATTCAAAATGAACCGGATCTTCGCGCCGCCGCCGAGATTTGGCGAAAGTCAGGAGCGAAGCTCGCTCTCCCGGTTGTCAAGGCCGCGCGCGCGCCGCTTACCTTTCGCCTCTGGAGGCCTGACTGCGCGACAGAAGCGGATCGCTACGGCATTCCCGTGCCGAAAGATACGCCGGAAGTTTTCCCGGACGCGCTTTGCGTTCCGTTCACCGCCTTTGACGGCGCGGGTTATCGGCTGGGATATGGCGGCGGATTTTATGATCGTACCCTCGCCGCGCTGAAACCGCGCCCGATCGCCATCGGCGTGGGTTTTGAACTGGGACGGGTGGAAAATACTTTTCCCGGCGCGCATGATGAACGGCTGGACTGGATCGTTACCGAGACAGGCGCGCGCGCGGTGCGTTAGAATGCGCTTCTCCCATTTCGAGCGTATTTCCGTGACTGGTTTGACCATCGCGCTCTCCAAAGGGCGTATTTTCTCTGAAACGCTGCCCCTGCTTGCGGCGGCGGGCATTGTCCCCGCCGAAGAGCCTGAGGCTTCCAGAAAGCTCATTATTCCTAGCCAGCGTCCGGATGTTCGCTTCGTGATTGTGCGCGCCTCTGATGTTCCGACTTATGTGCAATACGGCGCTGCGGACGTCGGCGTCGCCGGACGCGATGTGCTGATGGAGCATGGCGGCGCGGGATTGTATCAGCCGCTTGATCTCAAAATTGCCCGCTGCCGGATGATGGTAGCGACGCGGGAAGATTTTGACTATGCCGCCGCGATTCGCCAGGGCGCGCGCCTTAAAATCGCTACCAAATACCTGAAAACCGCGCGGGAGCATTTTGCCGCCAAGGGCGTACACGTCGACCTGATCAAACTCTATGGTTCCATGGAGCTTGCGCCGCTCGTGGGGCTTTCGGACGCCATTGTTGATCTCGTCTCTTCCGGGGAGACGCTAAAAGCCAATCGCCTCGTGGCGGTTGAGCATATTCTGGATATTTCCAGCCGTCTGATTGTCAATCAGGCGGCGCTGAAATTAAAGCGTTCCCTTTTGCAACCCGTGCTTGACGCCTTATCCCGCGTCGTGGAGGAATCTTTGTGAGCGTCCTTTTTCCCCTGTCCATCAAACGGCTTGACAGCCAGAACGCGAATTTTGCGCGGGAACTGGAAACATTGCTCGCTTTTGAGCACGCCCAGGACGCGGGAGTAGAAAATACCGTACTGGAAATCCTGGCGGCAGTCAAAGAACGGAAGGACGCGGCCGTGCTGGAATACACCCGCCGCTTTGACCGCCTGAGCGCTTCGAGCGCCGCGGCGCTGGAACTCCCCAAAAGCGAGCTTGCCGCCGCGCTGGACGCCTTGCCTGATGAGACACGGAAAGCGCTGGAAGAAGCGTATTCCCGCATTCACGCCTTTCACGCACGGCAAGCGCAGACAGGCTGGCATTACACGGAAGCGGACGGCACCTTGCTGGGACAACGGGTCACGCCGCTTTGCCGCGTAGGACTTTATGTTCCGGGAGGCAAGGCGGCTTACCCTTCCTCGGTGCTGATGAACGCGATTCCCGCCCGCGTCGCGGGCGTAGAGGAATTGATTATGGTCGTGCCTACGCCGGACGGCGAGAAAAATCCGCTGGTGCTGGCTGCCGCCGCGCTTGTTGGCGCGGATCGTGTTTTTACCATCGGCGGCGCGCAGGCGGTCGGCGCTCTGGCATATGGCACGGAAACGATCCCCCGGGTTGATAAAATTGTCGGCCCCGGTAACGCCTATGTCGCGTGCGCCAAGCGGCGGGTATTTGGCGTTGTCGGCATTGACATGGTTGCCGGACCTTCCGAGATTCTTGTCATTGCCGACGGCTCCGCCGATCCGGACTGGGTGGCGATGGACCTTTTCAGTCAGGCGGAACATGACGAGCTCGCGCAAAGCATTTTGCTTTGCCCGGACGCGGACTACATTGACGCGGTCGCGGATTCCATGACGCGGCTGATTGCGGAAATGCCCCGCGCACAGGTAATTCGCGCCGCGCTGGAGAATCGCGGCGCGCTGATCAAAACGCGAGACCTGGAGGAAGCGGCGCGCATCGCCAACCGCGTCGCGCCGGAGCATCTGGAGCTGTCGCTCGCCGATCCTGAAATTTGGGTAGAGAAAATCCGTCACGCCGGCGCAATTTTCATTGGCGCATACACATCGGAGTCGCTGGGGGATTATTGCGCGGGGCCGAACCATGTATTGCCGACCTCAGGCAGCGCGCGCTTTTCTTCGCCGCTGGGCGTACAGGATTTTCAGAAACGCACGAGCCTGATTGGGGTTTCTCCAGAAGGCGCAAGACGCCTGGGGGAAATCGCCGGACGTCTGGCAGATGGCGAAGGCCTGCCCGCGCACGCGGCAGCGGCGCGCCTCAGAATCCAGCCTTAAAACACAAGCGAAAACCGTTATCCGCGCGGGTGGTGTTCCTTGTGCAATTCCTTCAAACGCTCGCGGGCAACGTGCGTATAAATCTGTGTCGTGCCAATATCGGCATGACCCAGGAGCATCTGAATTACCCGTAAATCCGCCCCATGATTCAGCAGATGCGTGGCAAAAGCATGGCGCAGCACGTGCGGAGAAATACGCTCTGCGGCAACGCCCGCGCTGAGCGCGTATTTTTTGATCAGCGTCCAAAACATCTGACGGGTCATCGGCGCGGCGCGGGCAGTCACAAAAACCGCGTCCGACGCGCGTCCCGCCAGCAATTCCACGCGCCCGCCCGCGATATGCCGCTTCAGCCAAAGCCGCGCGACTTCGCCCGTCGGGATCAAACGCTCCTTGTCGCCTTTGCCGACAACCCGCACCACCCCCTGATCAAAACTGATTTCGTGCATTTTCAGGCGCACCAGTTCTGAAACGCGCAGCCCCGTGGCATACAGCGTTTCCAGCATGGCGCGGTCACGCTCGCCCAGCGGCGTATCTACATCCGGCGCGGCCAATACGCCCTCCACCTGCGCTTCCGAAAGCGTTTTGGGCAAACGCCCAGACGGCGCGGGGCGCGCCAGCTCTGCGGAAGGGTCATCGGAACGTCTGCCCTGGCGCGTCTGCCAATGATAGAAACGCCGCAAGGCCGAAAGATAACGCGACTGCGTCGTCGCGCGGCGCGACCGGGAAACATCCGCGAAAAAAGCGGCCAAATCTGCCTCTTGCGCGCCCGCCAATCCCGGTCGTTTTTCCCGGACAAGCCAACGGGAAAAAACCGACAAATCCGCGCGATAACTCCCCAGCGTCGTGCCGGATAGCCCTTCTTCCAGCCAGAGCGCGTCGCAAAACAATTCCATAAGCCGCTGATCCTCCGCGAGAAGCGGCGCGGCTTCCGCCTGTTTACCGGTCATTTCCCCGTTCCGGAAATATTTTCCCGCGCCAGCAACCAGCGCTTAATCTCCAAAAGCCACCCCGAACGCGCCCCGGAAAATCCCCCCAAAGCGCCTTTGCTTGTCAAAACGCGATGGCAAGGCACGACAATAGGCAGCGGATTGGCGGCACAGGCGTTGCCCACCGCGCGCGCCGATGTGTTCAGCATCTGGGCAATTTCGCCATAGCTTCTGGTTTTTCCGCAAGGAATTCCCGCGATTACCGCCCAAACCGCGCGCTGATGCTCCGTTCCCTTTGCCGCGAACGGCAAATCAAGGCATGTCGCCGGGTTTTTCAGCCATGCGGACAAAACTTCCGCAACCGTCCGCGCAAGCGGCGTTTGCGGCAAAAGCTCCGCCCGTGGCGGCAGAAAAGTCAGTCCGCGCACAAAAGCATCGTCGCAGCAAAGCCCCAGAGCGAAAAACGGCGCGGCAAGCACCGCCTGAAAATCCGCGCCTCCGCAGGAATCATTTTTCCGTTTTGCTTGCATCGTTCCCCTCTCTTTCCTCATTCTCCGAGGATTCTTCCCGCCGCGCGGCGGCATGTTTCGCCTCCAGCATTCTGGCGCGGGAATCCGGGTCTTCCAGGCTAATTCTTCCCAGCGCTCCGCCGCGATACTCCGTTAAAAAAAGCGTCGCGGTTTTCTCCGCGTCAATTCCCCCGCCCTTGCCGCGGCATCCGCGCCGCGCGCCCACCGTCTCCAGAAATGCCACGGCGTCCAGCGCGCCCACGGCTTCCAAAGGCAAACGATACCGCGCGGCCAGCAAGGCAGGATAACGCGAAAGCAGAAGGCCCGCGAGAAAACGCGCGATCCCCTCCGGCTCCACGGCGTTAATGCCCACCGCATGACTGGCGGCCAGCATATAGCCGTCTTCCTCTATTTCAATTTTCGGCCACAGCAGCCCTGGCGTATCCGTCAACGTCATCGGCTGCCCCTGAATCTTCCCCAGCGATAGCGTTTGTTCCGTTTTCGTAACCGCCGGCTCATCGCCCACCGCCGCCACGCGCTTTTTCAAGAGCGCGTTCATCAACGTAGATTTACCCACGTTGGGAATGCCCATAATCATCATGCGCAAGGGTTTATCCGGCGTATTGCGATGCGGCGCAATTTGACGGCAGCGCGCCAGAATCCGGGCAGAATTTTTGCCCGGATCGCCCTCCTTGCAGGAAAAAGCCATCGCCTTTACCCCAGGCTGCGCCTCATAAAACTCCAGCCAGGCGCGGGTAGCATCCGGATCGGCCAAGTCTGCCTTGTTCAAAATCTTCAGGCAGGGACGCTGGCGAAAGGCGGACAGGGCGCGAATCATCGGATTGCGGCTCGCCTCTGGCAAACGCGCGTCCAGCATTTCAATGACCACATCAACGCGCGCAAGGATAGCGGCCACCCTTTTTCTGGCGGCGGCCATATGACCGGGAAACCATTGCACTGTCACGCGCGCTTCTCCTCAATCCCGTGCAGACGAAAATCAGAGACGCGGAATCCCAATCCCCACAACACGAAAAAATAAACAAACGCGCCGCCTGCCACCAAAGCAGCGAGCCGCGAAAAACGTTCCAGCCGCGAAAAACGCAGCCAGTCCGCCTCACTCCCCGCGCCCAGAAAAAGCGCCAGGGCAAGCAACGCGATCGCCACGAAAAGTTTCAGGAAAAAAACGCCCCATCCCGTCCGGGGCGCGTAAATCCCGGAACGAACAAGGCCGCGATAAAGCAACCCCGCGTTCAGACATGCGGCAAGGCCAATGGAAAGCGCCAGACCCACGTGCGCGAAAGACAAAACCACTACGAAAAGAAGATTCATCAGCTGCGTGAAAGCAAGGCTCAGTAACGCGATTTTGACCGGCGTCCTGACGTCCTGCCGCGCGTAAAACCCCGGCGCCAAAACCTTGACCAAAATCATTCCCATCAAACCCGCGCTGTAGGCCATGAGCGCCTGCTTGGTGGAAAACACGTCCCAGGCGGAAAACTCACCGCTGAAGAAAAACGCGGAAACCAAAGGCGTAGCCAGCAGCGCCAGCGCCAGCGCGGCCGGCAACGCCAGCAAAAACGTCAGCCGCAACCCCCAGTCCAGCAGCGCGCCGTATTCTTCCGCCTGTCCGGTCGCGTGACAGCGCGAAAGAGACGGCAAAAGGATGACGCCCAGCGCCGCCCCCAAAAGCCCAACCGGAAATTCCATCAGCCTGTCTGCGTAATACAGCCAGGAGACGCTGCCGTTCGCCAGAAAAGAGGCGAAAACCGTATTGATCAGTAAACTGATTTGCGCGACGGAAACGCCGAAAACCGCCGGCGCCATGAGTTTGAGAATACGGCGCACTCCCTCGTGCCGGAAAGCGCAAGCAATCCCCCGCGCGGGCGCGGGCAGAATTCCCAAGCGCCGCAAAGCAATCAGCTGCGCCGAGAGCTGCAGCACTCCGCCCAAAAACACCGCCCAGGCCAGCGCCAGCACCGGCGGATCAAACCACGGAGCGGCTACAAGCGCCATGACAATAAAAACAAGATTGAGCAGAGCGGGCGTCAAGGCCGGCAAGGCAAAACGATTCCAGGTATTGAGCAACGCGGAGGCCAGCGCCGTCAGCGACATGAACAAAATATAGGGAAACGTAATGCGGGTCAGCGTGACAGTCAGCGCAAATTTTTCCCCAGAGGCCGCGAATCCGGGCGCGGAAACCCAAATAATCCAGGGCGCGGCCAAAATACCTAGCGCCGTCACCACAAAAAGCGCGGCGGAGAGCGCGGTCAAAACATGCGCAATCAGGTCGCGCGTCGCCGCTTCTCCCTGTCTGTTTCTGTATTCTCCAAGAATGGGCACAAAAGCCTGCGAAAAAGCGCCTTCGGCAAACAGCCGCCGCAGAAGATTCGGCAGCTTGAACGCGACAAAAAAAGCGTCCGTCACCCAGCCCGCGCCAAAAACCCGCGCGATCACCATATCCCGCACAAACCCCAGCACGCGGGACAGCAGCGTCATGCCGCTGACCGTGAGCAGCGCGCGCAGCAAGTTCATCGCCCGCTTCCGCGCGCCGTTTTCAGACGCCCGCCAACGAGGCGTCCAGGTCGGCGATCAAATCGTCCGCGTGTTCAATGCCGATGGACAAACGAATCATGTCCTCGGACACGCCCGCCTTTTGCAATTCCTCGCCAGAGAGCTGCCGGTGCGTCGTAGAAGCGGGATGACAAGCCAAACTCTTGCAATCGCCGATATTCACAAGGCGGGTGAAAAGTTTCAGGGCGTCCTGAAAGGCGACGCCGCCCGCCCTTCCTCCCGCAACGCCAAAAGTCAGAATGCCCGACGCGTTCCCGCCCAAATATTTTTGCGCCAGCGCGTAATCGGGATGGTCTTTCAGTCCCGCATAATTGACCCAGCGCACTTTTGGATGTTTCCGCAAATATTGCGCGATCGCCAGCGCGTTGGCTCCGATGCGCTCCATGCGCAGCGAGAGCGTTTCCACGCCCTGCAGGATAAGAAAAGCGTTAAACGGACTAATGGCCGCGCCCATATTGCGCAAAGGCACGGTGCGGGCGCGGCCAATATAGGCCGCCGCGCCCAGCATTTCCGTGTACACCACGCCGTGATAGGCTGGCTCCGGCTGATTGAGGGTGACAAATTTTTCAGGATGCGCGCTCCAGGGAAAACGCCCGCTGTCTACAATGACGCCGCCCAGCGACGTGCCGTGTCCGCCCAGATATTTGGTCAGCGCGTGTACTACGACGTCCGCGCCATGTTCAATGGGACGGCACAAATAGGGCGACGGCACCGTATTGTCCACAATCAGCGGCGTCCCGTGCCGGTGCGCGACCTGGGCAAGCGCGGCAATGTCCGTGATATTGCCCAGCGGATTGCCAATGGACTCGCAGAAAATCGCTTTCGTTTTCGCGTCAATATGCCGCGCGAATCCCTCCGGATCGCGCGGATCGGCAAACCGCGCCTCCACGCCATAGGCAGGTAGCGTATGCGCGAAAAGCGTATAGGTTCCTCCATAAAGCGTGGAGGCGGTAACAATATTGTCTCCGGCCTGGGCAATGGTCTGAATCGCGGCGGTAATGGCCGCCATGCCGGAAGCGAAAGCCAGCCCCGCCAGACCGCCTTCCAGCGCGGCGACGCGCTTTTCCAGCACATCCTGCGTGGGATTCATGAGCCGGGTGTAAATATTGCCCGGAACCTTGAGGTCAAAAAGGTCCGCGCCATGCTGGGAGTTGTCAAAGGCATAGGAGGTCGTCTGATACAGCGGCACGGCCACTGAACGAGTCACAGGATCCGGGGCGTGACCGCCATGCACGGCGATGGTTTCAAATTTCATGAGCAAAATTCCTTAGAAGGCACAAAAAATACACAGCGGCGCGTCAATGCCCCGCGCGCTCCGGCTCGCGCTTGTCCCGCTCAATGAGCGCATACGCGGAATGGTTATGTATGGACTCAAAATTCTCCGATTCCACGGTATAGGCAACCACGCGCGGATCGGCGTTCAGGCAGGCGGCAATATCGCGCACCATGTCCTCCACAAATTTTGGATTGTCGTAAGCGCGCTCGGTGACGTATTTTTCGTCCGGGCGTTTTAAAAGCGCGTACAACTCGCAAGACGCCTGACTTTCCACCAACTGCACAATCTCCTCGATCCAGATAAATTTATTGGCCAGCACAGTCAGCGTAACGTGTGAGCGCTGGTTGTGCGCGCCGCGCGCGGAAATTTTCTTGGAACAGGGGCAAAGACTCGTGACCGGCACAACGACTTTCAGCCGCGTGGCAATTTTGCCGCGCTCAATATCGCCCAGAAACGTCACGTCATAATCCATGAGGCTTTTTACCTCGGAGATCGGCGCGGACTTATTGATGAAATAGGGAAAATTCATTTCGATATGTCCGCTTTCCGCCTCCAGCCGCGCCATCATTTCCTTCAGCATGGCGGGGAAATTTTCTACGGAAATTTCCTCTTCGTGGCTGTTCAGAATTTCCACGAAACGCGACATGTGCGTTCCCTTGAAATTGTGCGGCAGACTGACATACATGTTGAAATTGGCAATCGTGTGCTGCGCCCCGCGATGCCGATCGCTCACCCGGACAGGATAGCGGACAGACTTGATGCCCACTTTGTTGATGGCCAGCCGCCGCGTGTCCGCCAGGTTCTGCACATCAGGAATCGCGGGCATATCCGATGCTGGAGTTTGTGAAGAAGGCATAAAGACCCAATAAAAATGACAACAAAATCAGCGGCAATCATCCGGCGCGGCAGACGGCAAGGCAGCCAGTTTTTCCCGCACGCGCAAAAAAATACTTTCCGCGTCCAAAGCCGCCTCGGCCAGCAATTCCCTCTGCTCGCCATGGTCCATGAACCGATCCGGAAGTCCCAGGCGCAAAAACGGCACGGGCAAATGCAACGCCTCCAGCGCCCGCGCGACTTCCGCGCCCGCGCCGCCAATCAGGCTATTCTCCTCGACGCTCACAAGCAATCTGTGCGACGCCGCCAGACGCTGAATCAGCCCCGCGTCCACCGGCTTTACAAAGCGCATATCCGCCACGCTCGCGTCCAGGCGCTCCCCCGCCTGAAGCGCCGCCGCCAGCACGTTGCCAAAAGCCAAAAACGCGACCTCCCGTCCCGCGCGGCATAGTCTGCCCTCCCCGATGGGCAACGTCTCTCGCAAGGAAACGGACGAAATATCGCGCATGTCCGCGCCGCTCCCGCCCCTAGGATAGCGAATGGCGGCAGGCGAATCCAGGCTGAAAGCGGTATTTAGCATACGTCGGCATTCGCCTTCGTCCGAAGGCGCCATAACCGTCAGATTGGGTACGCAAGAAAGATAGGAAAGATCAAAATTTCCGTGATGCGTCGCGCCGTCCGCGCCCACCAGACCGCCCCGGTCAATGGCGAAAAGCACCGGAAGATTCTGTAGCGCGACGTCGTGAATCAGCTGATCGTAGGCGCGCTGCAAGAAGGTGGAATAAATGGCGACAACCGGCTTCAAACCGCCAGCGGCCAGTCCGGCGGCAAATGTCACCGCGTGCTGCTCGGCAATGCCGACGTCGTAATACCGATCCGGGTAGCTCTCGGAAAAGCGGGTCATGCCCGAACCTTCGCACATGGCGGGCGTGACGCCGACCAGGCGTTCATCCGCCGCCGCCATATCGCACAGCCAGTCGCCAAATACCCGGCCGTAGCCGCGCGCGCCGCCCGCGCCAGAGTCCGCGATGCCCGCGCCGCTGTCAAACCGCCCCACGCCGTGATAAAGCACCGGATCGGCTTCGGCCAGCTTGTACCCCTGTCCCTTACGAGTAATCACATGCAGAAACTGCGGCCCCTTGAGCTTGCGGATATTGGCAAGCGTCGGCAGAAGCGCGTTGAAATCATGCCCGTCAATGGGGCCGTAATAGCTGAAGCCGAATTCCTCAAAAAGCGCTCCGGGCGTGATCATGCCTTTTACATGCTCTTCGGCGCGGCGCGCAAGCTCCAAAAGCGGCGGCGCAAACCCCAGCATGTGCCGCCCGGCTTCCTTGGCCGCGTTATAGGTTCTGCCAGACATCAGCCGGGTCAAAATCCGGTTGAGCGCGCCTACCGGCGGCGAAATGGACATCTCGTTGTCGTTCAGGATTACCAGCAAATCCACATTGGCCACACCCGCGTTATTCAGCGCCTCAAACGCCATTCCCGCAGACATCGCGCCGTCCCCGATCACCGCGACAACTTTCTTTTCCTCCCCTTTCTGGCGCGCGGCCAGCGCCATCCCCAGCGCGGCGGAAATGGAGGTAGAAGAATGTCCCACGCCAAAGGTATCGTACAGCGACTCCGAGCGGCGGGGAAAACCGGAAATCCCATCCTTCATGCGCAGCCGCGCCATAGCCTCGCGCCGCCCGGTCAGAATTTTGTGCGTATAGCTCTGATGCCCGACGTCCCAGACAAGCAAATCACGCGGCGTTTCAAAAACATAATGCAGCGCGACAGACAATTCCACCGTGCCCAGATTGGACGACAGATGCCCGCCCGTGCGCGAAACCGACTCCACCAAAAAAGCACGGATTTCCTCCGCGAGCGCGGGTAAGTCCCGCTGCGGCAGCGCGCGCAGATCCGTAGGCGTATCAATGCCCGCCAGCAAAGAGACACTTTTTTCTGGCGCATCCGTCCGGTTTTTTGTATCGCCCATCAGTATTCCCGGCGCAGGATGAACTCGGTAAGCGCGCGCAAACTGTCCGCGCGCGCGCCAAAACCTTCCAGAGCGGCCAACGCCTCCTGCCGCAATTCCCCGGCGCGCGCGCGCGCCCCCTCCAAACCCAGAAGGCGGACATAGGTAGGCTTATCGCCCGCCTCGTCCTTGCCCGCAGTCTTGCCCAGCGCCTCGGTGCTCGCGGTGCAGTCCAGCACATCGTCCACAATCTGAAACAACAGGCCAACCCGCCGGGCAAAGCGATCCAGCGCCGCGCGCTCCGCCACAGTCAAATCAAACGCGCCGCCCAGAACTCCCAGAAAAATGGCCGCGCGAATCAAAGCGCCCGTTTTCAGAATATGCATCAATTCCAGTTCCGGCTGATTCAGCGTCTCGCCTACCGAAGCAAGATCAATCGCCTGCCCGCCCGCCATCCCCGCGGAACCGCTGGCTGCCGCCAGAAGCGCCACGGCGTCCGCTCGCCGATCACCGTCCGGGAAAGCGTCCGGCGCGGACAAAACCTCAAAAGCCAGCGTCTGCAAAGCGTCGCCCGCCAAAAGCGCCATCGCTTCGCCATAGCGCACATGACAAGTCGCCCGCCCCCGCCTTAGCACGTCATTGTCCATGGAGGGCAGATCGTCATGAACCAGAGAATAGGCATGAATCAACTCAACCGCCGCCGCCGCCGCGCACAACATGGCGGGCGTCGCGCCAACCAGTTCTCCCGCAGCAAAGACCAGCAACGGGCGCATCCGCTTACCGCCCCCCAAAACGCTGTAGCGCATGGCCGCATGCAAACGCTGCGGAATGGCGTCCTCGGCAGGAAGAACGCGCGCAACCGCCGCCTCGGCTTCCTGCTGCCGCTCCGCGATCCAGGCGGAGAATGCCAAAGGCGCGGCCATCACTCAGCTTCCTCCGGAGAAAAATCCCGCGCTACGCCTTCTTCCACGACTTTTACTCGATCCTTCGCCAAAGAAAGCAGCCGCTGACAATGTTTTAGGAGCAGCATACCGCGCTGATACGCCTCAATAGACGCTTCCAATTCCATTTCACCGCGTTCCAGGCGCGCCAGCAAGCCCTCCAGCTCGGCAAGCGCCGCCTCAAAAGGAAGATCGCCGGAACAATCAGGAGGAGCGGAAACTCCCGCTTTGGGCGGGCAGGACGATGCGTGGGGCATGAGGAAAAAAGATTGCGGAAAAGCGCTACAAAATACTGAAATTTTGTTTCAGGGTCAAATCTTCACCTCTGCCGAACGCGATCCCAACGCCGCTTCCCTGATACGCCGCGCGGCATAACCCCGCTCCTGTCAATTCCGTTTTTTGTCCGGTCAGCGCGCCCGCGCGCGTTTCACGCAAAGCCATACGCAATCGGTTTTCATATATAGCTAATTCGCTATTGATTCTAATGGAATAATTATTTTCACTAGAATCATATAAGAAATTACTTTAAGTTATTTTTTTTATCTGCTGATTATTAAGAAAAATTTCCTTACGAACTTTCTGAAATTGTCCGCTAAGTCCTTGAGAAAAAAACATTATTTTCTCTTGACGCAGGGTTTTCTCTGCCTATAATGCCAACGCTGTGTTTGAAAGTGGGAGAAAGTGGTTTTATGTGTTCTGCGGCGTATGGCTTCTGCGGAAAACTTTCTCCCCTGTTTTGCCTTGATTCGCGCGTACCCATGCTGAACGCGCGTATTTTCTGAATGGCCGCAAAGGAAGGCGATGCTGTTTTTTACTGGTTCCTATCCGCTCCTGTTGGACAGCAAAGGAAGATTTGTCGTGCCGGCAAGTTTTCGGAAAGCGCTCGCCGACGCCGGGGAAAGCGAACTGAAAATCACCTCGCATCCTGATGGCTGCCTGCGCCTTTATCCGCGTTCCGTATGGCAAGAAGTGGAACAGCGCATGGTGGAAGCGCGGTTCCCTGGAATCGAACGCTGGCGGCGAGTTGTTTTTGGTAACGCCTGGGAAACCCTGATGGATTCAGCAGGCCGCCTGTTGCTTTCTCCGGAACTGCGCGCTTTCGCGCATATGGGCAAAAAAATCTGGATGGCCGGTTCGGGGCGCTATTTTGAAATCTGGTCGGAAGAAGGCTGGCAAAAGCAAATGGATTGCAACCTCGTGATCGTTCCGGTATTGCCGCCGGAAATACAGGAGCTTTTGCAATGAGCGTACCGCGCCTTTCTCGCGCGCGATCTGCCTCTGGAACTGTTTATCCCGCCGTCCTTTCCGCCATGTCCTCTTCCGCGTTTTCTGAATTTTCTGACTTGCGAAGCCGCGAGGACAATCCGCGCGAGCATCTTCCGGTACTGCGTGACGAAGCGCTTGGCGCGCTCAATCTTCTTCCGGACGGTTGCTATCTTGACGCCACCTTTGGGCGCGGCGGCTATTCGCGGGGAATTTTGTCCGCGCTGGGGGAACGGGGGCGTCTGCTTGCCTTTGACCGCGATCCCGCCGCCATCCGCGCCGGTCAAATATTGGCCGCAGATCCGCGCTTTTTCTTGCTGCACCAATCTTTTTCCGAACTCACTGCGGGCGCGCAAAGGGCTGGTTTTTTGCGCGAGGCTGCCGAACCCGGTTTCGGCGTTTTTGACGGCGTAGTTTTTGATTTGGGCGTTTCCTCCCCCCAGCTTGAGGAAGGCGAACGCGGTTTTAGTTTTCGGCATGACGGCCCGCTGGATATGCGCATGGATACCACGCGCGGGGAAACCGCGCGTGAGTGGCTCGCGCGCGCGGATTTAAATGACATTACGGAGGTTTTAAAAAATTATGGTGACGAACGGTTTGCTCGCGGGATTGCGCAGAAAATTGTGGCTGTTAGGGCCGAACGGCCTCTTGTCCGCACAGGGCAGCTTGCCGCGCTTGTCCGCTCGGTCGTGCGTCGTCGCGAGCCGGGGCAGGACTCAGCTACGCGCGCCTTTCAAGGTATACGGATTCATATTAACCAAGAGCTTCAGGAAATCGAGCGGGCTTTGCCGCAAGCCCTAACGCTCCTGAAACCCGGCGGACGCCTGGTTGTGGTTGCCTTTCACTCCCTGGAGGACCGCATTGTTAAAAATTTCATGCGCCGCGCCGCCCGGCCTGAAATGGAGATTCCCTCTCGTTTGCCATTGTTTGCGCGCGATTTGCCAAAGCCTTCGCTGCGTATTCTGGGCAAGGCGCAAAGGCCGACGGGCGCGGAAATCGCGGTCAATCCCCGTGCGCGCAGCGCCGTATTGCGCGCCGCGGAAAAACTCGCGGAAAGCGGGAGCGGCGCGTAATGCGCACCGGCGACCTCTTTCTTCTTCTGCTCATCGTCGCTTCGGCCTTGAGTCTTGTCGCGGCGCGGCGGCAGGAAATCCGCTTGCTGCGCCAGGTGCAGGTCGAAGAGGAAATTCGGATTCAGTTGCAGCAGGAGTACCGGGAATTGATGCTGGATCGCTCGCTTTTAAGCGGACACTCCCGTATTGAGCGGCTTGCCCGGACGCAATTGGGTATGGTGGAGCCTGTTCTCAATCTGGCCGCGCCCGGAGAAAGACGGCCATGAGGCGCTTTTTCCCTTTGCGCGGAACGCACAAGCCGCTACCCATTGTTGATAGTCCCATCATGCGCCACGCGCTTCCGGACTGGCGAGCGCGGTTTGTACTGCGCGTTCTCATGCTGTTGTTTCTGGCGGTGCTGGGCATGGCGCTGTATCTGCAAGTCGCCCAGCAAAAAGATTTGAAAGCCACGGGCGCGAAGTTTTCGCATCATTCGCAGATATTGCCCGCCTTTCGCGGCATGATCCTTGACCGGCACGGAAATCTTCTGGCAGGCAGCCTGATGACCCGCACAATCGTTGCCGATCCGGCGCTCCTGAAGCGAGAATTGCTTTTGCGACGCCTCGCCCGTCTCTTTTCCTGTGAACCCAAACAGCTTTCTCTGCTCGTGTCCGGGAAAAAATCCGCTTCGCTTTTTCTGGAAACGCCGCTCTCGCGCGCCGCAATCCGGGAAGTCGCGCGCTTGAAGTTGCCGGGGGTTCGCCTCGTGTCCGCAGAAGAGGCGCGCTTGGATCCAGCGGCTTTTGACGCTTCCGCGGCGCGATTGCTCTGGACGGAGGAAGCGGACTTTAATACGCTGGCCGCGCTGCTGGAGATCGCGCCCGACACGCTGGCGGCGATTCTGGACAAAGGTCTGGCGCGCGATCGGCGCGGCGTGGAACTCAAGCGCCAGGTGCGCGAGGCGCGCGCGGCGGAGATCGCCGGATTAGGTTTTTCCAGCTTGAGCCAGAGCGCGGACTTTCGCAGATATTATCCGATGGGCGAAGTCAGCGCCCATCTCGTCGGCTTTACCGGAGCGGACGACAATGGCCAGGAGGGCGCGGAAAGCGTCTTTGACCGTGATCTTTCCAGCACCCCCGGCATGTGGCGGATGATCCGCGACCGCAAGGGACAGATTATTGAAGAGCGCGGACTCACTTATGCCGCGAATGGACAAGACGTCCGTTTGTCGCTGGATTCGCGCATTCAATATCTGACTTTTTCCGCCCTCTCCGACGCGGTGCGCGCGCACCAGGCAAGCGCGGGCAGCGCGGTTGTGCTGGACGCGGAAACAGGGGAAATTCTCGCGCTTGCCAATCTGCCCTCTTACGATCCCAACAATCGCAAGACGCTTTTTGGCGACAAGCTCAGAAATCGCGGCATTGTCTATAGTCATGAACTCGGCTCGGTCATGAAGCCTTTCACGGTTGCGGCAGGACTGGAAAAAGGTCTCGCGCGCCCGGAAACGATTCTGGATTGTTCTCCCGGAAGTTTTCTCGTTGCCGGAGAAAGCGTCCCGGATCACCGGAATTTTGGCGCGCTCAGCGTGGCGGAAGTTTTGCAAAAGTCCTCCAATATCGGCGTCGCCCGAATCGCCATGCAAATGAACCGCAAGGAGATGAGCGATATGCTGCGATCCTTTGGTTTTGGCGAGCGCCCCGGTTTGGGCTTCCCTTCCGAAAGCGCGGGGCAAATGCGTCCCTGGAATCGCTGGCGCAGCGTAGACCAAAGCCGTATTGCCTATGGGTATGGCTTTTCCGCGAGCGTCTTGCAGCTGGCGCGCGCCTATCTTGCCTTTACCCGCGCGGATCGGCGCCCCGTGCCGCTCTCCATGCTGGCGCTGGAAGAAACGCCGAAAACGGGCGCGCCCGTTTTTTCCGCGCGCACCCAGCAGGAAATGCGCGCCATGCTGGAAAGCGTAGTCAGCGCGCCCGGCGCGACGGGCTGGCGCGCCCGGGTTCCGGGCTACCGTGTCGGCGGCAAGACCGGAACCGCGCAAAAATTAAATGGCCGTTCTTACGACCGCAACCGGCATATCGCCTCGTTTGCCGGCATCGCGCCCATGTCTCGTCCGCGCCTGATCGTTGTAGTTTCCATTGACGAGCCAACCGTAGGCGGGTATGGCGGCGGCGACGTCGCCGCGCCTGTTTTCGCGCGGATTGCTACGGGCGCGCTGCGCTCGCTGGGCGTCGCGCCGGACATGCCCATGCGACTGGCTTCTGCGGAAACCTCCCTTGCGGGAATTGCGCCATGAGCGAACTGGACTTTCAAAACGCCCTGTCGCGCGACGCCAGCGCTTTGCTGAAACGCCTTGGCGTTTCCGGACTTGCGGATGTATTTGCCGACAGCCGCGAAACGCGGCGCGGCAGCCTTTTCCTTGCCTATCCAGGCACAGCGCGGGATGGCCGACAATATATTCAGAACGCGATCACGCAAGGCGCGGCGGCAGCGCTGTGGGAGGACGACGGTACGTTTTGCTGGAACGCCGATTGGACGATCCCCAACCTGCCCGCGCGAAATCTGAAATTTCTGGAGGGCGCAATCGCGCAGGAACTGGCGGGGCGTCCCAGCGAACAAATCTCCCTTGCCGCCGTCACGGGCACGAATGGGAAAACCAGCGTCAGCCAGTGGATCGCGCGCAGCTGGCCAGAACGCTGCGCGGTCATTGGCACGCTGGGCGCGGGATTTCCAGACGATCTGATCTCTACGGGCCTTACCACACCGACCGCCGCAGACATGGCGCGGTTATTGCGCGAGTTTTCCAGAAATGGCGCAAAAGCCTGCGCGCTGGAAGCCTCTTCCATTGGCATTGAGGAAGGGCGGCTCAACGGCCTTTCGGTGCGTTTCGCCATTTTCACCAATTTCAGCCGCGACCATTTGGACTATCACGGCACAATGGCTTGCTACGCTGCCGCCAAAGAACGCCTCTTCGGCTGGCCGGGGCTGAAATGCGCGATCATCAATATAGAAGACGCGCTGGGGCGGCGTATCGCGCAGGGACAGGAAAGCATGGATTTGCTGACTTACCGCGTGGCAAACGAGGAGGATCCGCCTGAAGCGCATATTGAGGCGCGCGATCTCGCGGTCACGCCTGCAGGACAAACCTTTACCCTGCTAACGCCCTGGGGTACGGGGCGGGTTGCGACTGGACTTTCGGGGCGGTTCAATATAGCCAACCTGCTTGCGGTCGCGGCCGTGCTCCTTGCCGCCGGACTTCCCCTGAGGGAAACCGTAACGCGGCTTGAAAACCTTTCCGCCCCGTCTGGCCGCATGGAACGCCTGAGTGAAACGGATGATTCCGGCAGACGAGCGCCTTTGATTCTTGTGGATTACGCGCATACCCCGGACGCGCTGCTCAACGCGCTTGCCGCCCTGCGCCCGCTTGCCGACGCGCGCGGCGGACGGCTTATCTGCGTTTTCGGCTGCGGCGGCAACCGCGATCCCGGAAAGCGGCCGAAAATGGGCGAAATCGCCGCGCAAACGGCAGACGCGCTCTGGGTCACCAGCGACAATCCGCGCGACGAAGAGCCGGAAGCCATCATCGCGGATATTCTGAAGGGCGAAGGAGTAAGCCGCGCCGCGCGCGTCGAGCCGGATCGCGCCGCCGCCATCACCCGCGCCATCGCGGACGCCGCTCCAGAGGACGTACTCCTCATCGCGGGAAAAGGACATGAGGATTATCAGGAAATCTGCGGAATCCGCCATCCTTTTTCCGACCGCGAAGCCGCAAGGCAGGCGCTGCAAGCGAGGGTCTGGGCATGATGCGCATGACGCTTCTGGAAATCGCGCGCGCCGTTCAGGGCGAACTCCTGCCTGGAAGCGGCGCTGACGCTGTTGTTTCCGGCGTGTGCGCGGACAGCCGCGCCGACTGTGCCGATCGGCTTTTTATCGCGCTTGCGGGCGAGCGCTTTGACGCGCACGACTATCTGGAAGAAGCGGCAAAACAAAACGCCGCGGCCTTTCTGATTCAGCGCGCGGACAAAAGACCCGCTGGACGCGCCGCGATTCTTGTTGCCGATACCCGCCGCGCCCTGGGGATGCTGGCGGCGGAGTGGCGGCGACGTTTTGCGATTCCGGTTTTTGCCGTCACAGGCAGCAACGGCAAAACCACCACCCGCGAGATGCTCGCTTCCATCCTGCGCGAAGCGTATGGCGCAAACGCGGTGCTTACGCCGGAGCGCAATTTCAATAACGACGTGGGTCTGCCGCTGACTTTGCTGCGCCTATCCGCCGCGCATAGCGCCGCCGCGCTGGAAATCGGGATGAACCATCCGGGCGAGATTTCCTCTCTTGCCCGCCTTGCCCTGCCCACTGCCGCGCTCATTACCAACGCGCAACGCGCGCATCTGGAAGGCATGGGCTGCCTGGACGCCATCGCGGAAGAAAAAGGCGCCATTTATGACGGACTAACCCCGGAGGGTATCGCGCTCTGGGAGGCAAGCTCCCCGCACGCGCGGCTTTGGCGGGAAAAAGCCTCTGGGCGGCGCGCTTATACTTTTGCGCTGACCGATCCCGGTATGCCGCGCCCGAACGCTGATTTGACGGGAGAAGCGAGAACGCGCGGCTTTTCCAGCGAAATGACAATATGCTTTCCCGATGGCGCGCTAACTTTTGTTTTGCGCGTTCCCGGACGCCACAACGCGGGCAATGCCCTGGCGGCGGCGGCCGCCGCGTTCGCGGCGGGCGTCAAAAAAGAAAGCGTCGTTTCCGGTCTGGAGCGTTTTTCCGGCGTGCGCGGCCGCCTGGAGCAACACAGGCTCTCCCGCGGCGTTCTTTTGCTGGACGATACCTATAACGCCAATCCAGATTCCGTCCGCGCCGGTATTGACGTGCTGGCCGCGCATGACGGGGAAAAAATCCTGGCGCTGGGCGACATGGGCGAAATTGGCGGAAACCGCGCCCAATATCACCGCGAAATTGGCCTATACGCCAAAACTGCCGGTATCGGACATTTGTATACGCTGGGCGAAGCCAGCCGTGAAGCGGCGCGAGCGTTCGGCAAGGGAGCGGAAATTTTCACAGAGCCAGACACGCTTGCCCTGCGGATACTGGAAAACGCGCCGCGCGGCGCGGCGGTACTCGTCAAGGGTTCGCGTTTTATGCGCATGGAGCGCGTTGCGGCCTTTTTGCGCGATCCGGAAAGGAGAAACTAATGCTGCTTTTCATCACGCAATGGCTCGCCCAGGATGTTCGCTCTTTTTCCGTGTTCAATTACATTACGTTGCGCACGGTGCTTTCCACCATGACCGCGCTTTTCTTTTCGCTTGCTCTGGGGCCGCGCGTGATCAATTGGCTCGCCGGCAAAAAAATCGGGCAGGCGGTGCGCGCCAACGGGCCGGAAACGCATCTTGTCAAATCAGGCACGCCGACGATGGGCGGCGTGCTGATCCTGATCTCCATTACGCTCACCACGCTGCTTTGGGGCAATCTGGCCAACCGTTATGTCTGGACGGTGCTGGTTGTCACGCTGGGCTTCGGTTTAATCGGCTGGTACGACGACTGGAAAAAGGTAATCTTCCGCAACCCGGATGGGCTTTCCGCCCGCTGGAAGTTTTTTTGCCAATCGGCGCTGGGATTGTCCGCCGCGCTTTTCCTGGCGTTTTCCACCGACAATCCGGCGCAGACCGAATTGATTGTGCCTTTTCTGAAAACCATTGTGTATCCGCTGGGCAAACTGGGTTTTGTGGCGCTTACCTATTTTGTCATCGTCGGCGCCTCCAACGCGGTCAATCTCACGGACGGCCTGGATGGTCTGGCTATCATGCCCGCGGTCATGGTGTCGTCCGCTCTGGCTATTTTTGCCTATGTCGCGGGGAACGCTGTTTACGCGAACTATTTGCTGATGCCCTACGTACCCGGCGCGGGCGAGTTGTGCATTCTCCTTGGCGCGATGGCCGGGGCGGGGCTTGGCTTTCTCTGGTTCAACGCCTATCCGGCGGAAGTGTTTATGGGCGACGTGGGCGCGCTGGCGCTGGGCGCCGCCATTGGCTGCGCGGCGGTCATTGTCCGGCAGGAAATCGCGCTGCTGTTCATGGGCGGCATTTTTGTCATTGAGACGCTTTCCGTCATGCTGCAAGTCAGCTGGTTCAAATATACCCGCTGGCGCTTCGGGGAAGGCCGCCGCATCCTGCTGATGGCGCCTTTGCATCATCATTTCGAGAAAAGCGGCTGGAAAGAAACGCAGGTCGTCGTGCGTTTCTGGATTATCACCATTCTTCTGGTGCTGATCGGCCTTTCTACGCTGAAGCTCCGGTGACGTCATGGACTTTTCTGATCTCATGCGCTTAAAAGGACGCCGCTTTGTCGTAGCGGGACTGGGAGAATCCGGGCTTGCCATGACAAAGTGGCTTCTTTCGGAAGGCGCGTCCGTGCGCGTGGCGGACAATCGCGCGGAACCGCCGGGGCTTGCCGCGCTGCGTGACTTTGCGCCCGATACGGAAATTTCCCTTGGCGCGTTTTCGGCGCAAACGTTCAGGAACGCGGACGCCATCGCCCTCTCTCCCGGCCTTGCGCCCAATACTCCCGGCGTCGCCGCCTCCGGACTTGAAATCATCTCTGAGGTTGATTTCTTCATGAGCGCGCTGGAGGATCATTGCCCGGAATCTTCTGTACTGGCGATTACCGGCAGCAATGGAAAGACCACGACGACGGCGCTGACCGCGCACCTTCTCAACGGCGCGGGACGGCGCGCCGTTGCCTGCGGCAATATTTCACCGTCGCTGCTTGACGCCCTGATGACCGCGAAAAAGAGCGGCGTACTCCCAGAATTCTGGGTTACGGAGCTTTCCAGTTTTCAGCTGGAAAGCGCGCGCTATCTGCCCGTAACCGCCGCTACGGTTCTCAATATCAGCGCGGATCACCTGGATCGGCACGCGAATCTCTTTGCGTACGCGCAGGCCAAAGCGCGTATTTTCCGGGGCGGCGCGGCGCAGATTCTAAACCGCGACGACGACTGGTCGCTGGGCATGGGCGGCTGCGAACACTTTACAACGTTCGGTCTCACGCCGCCGCCGCGCGAAGGACATTACGGTCTGGAAAATGAGGCGATCTATCTGGGACGGGAGCGGCTCATGGCGCTTGCGGACGTCCCCTTGCCCGGATTGCACAACGCCGCCAATCTCATGGCCGCGCTCGCGCTTTGCCGCGCGGTGGACGTACCCGCCGAATCCGCGCTTCCCGCGCTCGCCAGCTTTACGGGTCTGCCGCATCGCGTCGAGACCGTCGCCGTCGTCGCGGACGTAACCTATATTGATGATTCCAAAGGCACGAACGTAGGCGCGACACTGGCGGCGCTGGAAGGATTGGGCGCGGCGAAAAAACAGGGAAAAATCGCCCTTATTCTGGGAGGGGACGGCAAGGGGCAGAACTTCACCTCGCTTTCCGGGTCGCTGGCGCGGCATGGACGCGCCGCAGCGCTGATCGGCAAGGACGCGGACAAAATTGCGGCGGATATTGCCGGGTGCGGCATTCTGACGCGACGCTTCGACTCGCTGGAAGACGCCACGCGCTGGCTCGCAAGCCAGTCACTCCCCGGAGACTCTGTGCTTTTGTCTCCCGCCTGCGCCTCCTGGGACATGTTCCGCGATTACGCGCACCGCGCGGAAGTTTTCCGCGAAGTAGTTCGCAGCCTCGCCTCCCCGGGCGAAAAAACCGGGAGGGATCGCGCGTGAACGCTGCGCCGTTCCGTCTTTTCCCTGTATCCCCGCGCGCGGATATGGATTACGCGCTTCTCTGGACAAGCCTCCTGCTGCTTGCGCTGGGCTTGGTCATGGTGTATTCGGCCTCTTTTGCCTATGCCGAAAACGATCATCTTTCCAGCGCGCACTACTTAATCCGGCATCTCGTGTTTTTGGCGATCGGCGCGATTTGCGCGGTGACGGCGTTTCAGATCAGCATGGAAGAATGGCAAAAAGCCGCGCCCTGGCTTTTTCTCGCGGGGCTTTTGCTCCTCGCGCTGATTCTGATCCCGGGCGTCGGGAAGTCCATCAACGGCGCCCGGCGCTGGCTGAATCTGGGCGCGATCAGCCCGCAGCCCTCCGAATTGATGAAACTCTGCTGCGTGCTTTACGTAGCGGATTTCGCTGTTCGCAAACGCGAATTCATGGAAGATTTCAAACGCGCTTTTTTGCCGATGCTGGCGGTCATGGCGCTCGTCGGCGCGCTCCTGAAAATGGAACCGGACGTCGGCGCGCTGCTTATGATGTCCACGCTTGTCATGGGCATTCTTTTCATGGGCGGCCTCAATCTCTGGATTTTCCTGCGTCTGGCCGCCTGCCTTTTGCTTGCCTTGCCGCCGCTCATTTTTTTCAGCCATTACATTTACGCGCGGATTCTTGCCTGGCTATATCCGCAGAATTTCATTGACGGATCAGGCTATCAGCCTTTCCACGCCAAACTGGCCTTTGGGCGCGGCGGCTGGTTCGGCACGGGCCTGGGCGGCGGCGTGGAAAAGCATCTTTATCTGCCGGAAGCCCATACCGACTATCTGCTCGCGGTTATCGGCGAAGAGCTGGGCTTTGTGGGCCTTGTCGCCGTCGTGCTGCTTTTTGTTCTCGTCGTCCGTCGGGCGTTCGCCATCGGACGGCTTTGCGTCGACCTTGATCGGCTTTACCCCGCGCTCGTGGCGATGGGGATCGGGTTGTGGTTTGGTTTGCAAGGATTCATCAACATGGGGGTCAACGTAAACCTTCTGCCAACCACCGGCATGACTTTGCCGTTTATGAGCTATGGCGGTTCCAGTCTGGTCGTCAATTGTCTCGCGCTGGGAATTTTGCTGCGCGTGGACTGGGAAAACAGACGCCTGATGCAAAGGAGCGTGTAATGAGCGGAAAGACCATTCTGATTATGGCGGGCGGAACGGGCGGGCATATTTTCCCCGCGCTCGCGGTTGCGGAAATTCTGCGCTCGGAGGGATGGCGCGTGCTGTGGATCGGCAATCCTGACAGCATGGAAGCCCGTCTGATTCCGCGACACGGTTTCCCTCTGCTCCCGCTGCCCTTTCCCGCGCTGCGCGGCAAAGGGTTGATCCGCAAGATTATGCTGCCCTTTCATCTTGCGCGCGCCTTTTTGCGTTTGCGGCAGGAATTCAAACGTATCGCGCCCCATGTCGTGCTTGGTCTGGGCGGCTACATCAGCTTTCCTGGCGGAGTCATGGCGAGACATCTGGGCATTCCGCTTGTCATTCATGAGCAGAATGCCGTTCCGGGTCTGGCCAACCGCGTTCTTTCCTTTCTGGCCAAACGTGTTCTGACCGGCTTTCCCAAGGCGCTGCCCCGCAGCCGCTGGGTTGGCAATCCGGTGCGCGGCGACATTTCCCGCGTCGCGCCGCCGGAAGAGCGGATGCGCGACCGCGAAGGCCCTTTGCGGCTTCTTGTGATTGGCGGAAGCCTGGGAGCGCGGGTATTGAATGAAATTGTCCCGCAGGGCCTGATGCTGATCGCTCCCGAACGCCGCCCCGAAGTCGTGCATCAAGCCGGGACGCGGCATCTGGCGCGTCTGGAAGAAAACTACGCGGCCTTCAAGGCGGAGGGCGGCACAGTGCACTGCGTTGATTTCATTGAGGACATGGCGGGAGCCTATGCCTGGGCGGACATCGCCATTTGCCGCGCGGGCGCGCTGACCATCGCGGAACTGTCCACTGTGGGTCTGGCTTCGGTGCTCGTGCCGTATCCCCATGCCGTGGATGATCATCAGCGCCACAACGCGCTTTTTCTCACCCGCGCGGGCGGAGCCTTCTTGCTGGCGCAAGACGAGATGACGCCGAAGTCTGTCGCGCTCATTGACAATTATCACCGTCCGCAGCTCATGGAAATGGCCAAGCAGGCGCGCGCCCTCGCGCGTCCCGAAGCCGCGCGCGAAGTGGCGGAAACCTGCAAGGAAGTCGCGCTGTGAAACACAAGGTCAAGAACATCCACTTTGTCGGCGTCGGCGGTTCCGGCATGAGCGGCATTGCCGAAGTGCTCGCGCGGCTGGGGTATGCCGTTTCCGGATCCGACCTCGCGGCGTCCGCCGTAACCGCGCGCCTGGAGCAGGAAGGCATTCGCGTATTCCTTGGCCATGCCGCCGCCAATATCGCGGGAGCGCACGCGCTCGTCGTCTCCACCGCAGTCAAACCCGACAACCCGGAAGTGGAAGCCGCGCGCCTCGCCAACATCCCCGTAGTGCCGCGCGCGCTCATGCTGGCGGAATTGATGCGCCTGAAGCAGGGAATCGCCATTGCCGGCACGCACGGCAAAACCACGACCACAAGTCTTGTCGCCAGCATTCTCGCGGAAGCCGGACTTGATCCGACCTTTGTCATCGGCGGGCGGCTCAACGCGGCGGGCGCGAACGCGCGGCGCGGGATGGGAGATTTTCTGGTTGCCGAAGCCGACGAATCGGACGCTTCTTTTCTCTATCTCACGCCCATTATTTCCGTCGTCACCAATATTGACGCCGATCACATGGAAACCTATGGGCATGACTTTGAGCGCCTGCTGCAAACTTTCGTGGATTTTCTCAACCGTCTGCCCTTTTACGGCGTGGCGGTGCTCTGTCAGGAGGACGCGCATATCCGCGAGATTTTGCCGCGCCTCACGCGGCAGACGATTCGCTATGGCTTCAGCCCGGACGCCGATCTTTACGCGAAAAACATCCGCGCCGCCGGCGGACAGATGCAATTTGAGGCGTGCAGAAAAGAAGGCCGCCCCCTGTCTATCACGCTCAATCTTCCCGGCAGACACAACGTTCTGAACGCGCTCGCGGCCATTGCGGTTGCCACAGAAGTGCAGGTGGACGACGCTTCTATCGCGCGCGCGCTTGCCGAATTCAAGGGCGTGGGACGCCGCTTCCAGCGTTATGGCGAGATTCCCTGCCCCAGCGGCGGGAACTTCACCCTGATTGACGATTACGGCCACCACCCGGCGGAAATTTCCGCGACGCTTGCCGCCGCGCAAGGCGCTTTTCCGGGACGGCGTCTGGCGCTTGCGTTCCAGCCGCATCGCTACAGCCGCACCCGCGACTGCTTTGAGGATTTCGCGCGCGTACTCTCCGGCGCGGACGCGCTCTTGCTGACAGAAGTCTACGCCGCGGGAGAACCGCCTATCGTCGCGGCGGACGGCAGAAGCCTCGCGCGCGCGGTGCGGGTTGCGGGAAAAATAGAGCCGCTTTTTGTGGAGCGCGTGGAAGACATGCCGCCGCGCATTCTCGAAACCGCGCGGGACGGCGACGTCGTACTCGTCATGGGCGCGGGTTCCATCGGCAATGTCGCGGCAAAAATCCGCGAATTGGCCGGGATGGACAAAATTTTCTAAAGCTGACTGGCACGAAAAGGTTTTCAATCTATGAACGCAAAATCACTGGGAAAAATCGCGGTGCTTCTGGGCGGCGTTTCCGCCGAGCGGGAAGTGTCGCTGCAAAGCGGACAGGGAGTGCTGGACGCGCTTCAGCGCGCGGGCGCGGACGCGCGTCCTTTTGACCCCGCGCGAGAACCGCTGGAAGGACTGCGCGCTTTTGACCGCGTCTTTATCGCGCTGCACGGCGGCTATGGGGAAAACGGCATGCTGCAGGGCGCGCTGGAACTCATGGGCATTCCCTACACAGGTTCCGGCGTCATGGCTTCCGCCATTGGCATGGACAAGCTGCGCAGCAAACTTTTGTGGAAAGGAGCGGGGCTGCCGATTCCGCGTTACCGAGAACTTACGGCGGAAAGCGACTTTGCCGCCGCAGAAGCGGAACTGGGGCTGCCGCTCTTCGTCAAACCCGCGCGGGAAGGATCTTCTGTCGGCATTACGCATGTAACCGCGTCCGGCCAACTAAAAGCCGCTTATGAGACCGCCGCGCGGCATGACCCTCTGGTAATCGCGGAAGAAGGAATTATGGGCGGCGAATATACGGTCGCGCTTCTGGGAGAGCGCGCCCTGCCCATCATCAAAATTGAGCCGGCGACGGATTTTTACGACTACGCGGCGAAATATCAGCGCGACGACACCCGCTATCTCTGTCCTTGCGGGTTGCCGCCTGAACGGGAGGAGTTTCTGCGGGAAGAGGCGAAGAAGGCTTTTTCTCTTCTTGGCGGACGCGGCTGGGGACGTGTGGATTTTCTGCTGGACGAGACGGGAGAACATTATTTTTTGGAGGCCAATACCGCGCCGGGACTTACTTCTCACTCCCTCGTGCCGATGGCGGCAAAGGCGGCGGGCATTCCTTATGATGATCTGGTATTAAATGTGCTTTACCTTGCCCAATGAATCTGAGAAATCACTTTAACAACCGTTTGCAATTTACGGATTTGAGGAATGAATGTGGCGACATTTCCTGCTTGCTCAGTTGATGGCCGCTTTTCTGATGATCGCGGGCACGGCAATCCTCGCGGCGGCTATTTTCATTGCCGCGCCGCGGCTTATGCCGGTGCGCGTTCTTGTGCTGGAGACGCCGTTACACCGGGTTACGCCCGGCGATTTACGCGAAGCTTTGCGGGGGCGGGCGCGGGGCAGTTTTCTGACATTGCCGCTTGCGGACATGCGCGCGTCGCTGGAAAGTCTGCCCTGGGTGCGGCGCGCCTCGGCGCGGCGCGTCTGGCCGGACAAAATCTCGCTCCTGCTCGAAGAGCAGCAAATCGCGGCGCGCTGGGGCAATTCCGGGCGCGAATGGGTCAATGCGGAAGGGGATGTTTTTGCCGCCAACCTGCCGCGCGCGGGGCAAGCCTTGCCGCCGGATTTGCCGCGATTTTCCGGGCCTCCGGGTTCTTCGGCGCGGCTGCTCGCGCGCTACGCGGAAAGCAAGCGGCTGCTGGCACCGATCGGTTTGACGCCGCGCGCGCTTACGCTTTCGGCGCGTCTGGCGTTGGACGTCGAGCTGTCCAACGGAATGCGGCTCAAGCTGGGACAGGAAGACGCGCTGGAAATTTCCATCGCGCGCCGGATCAGGCGTTTTGCCGCAGCCTACGCGCGTTTTGTCGCCCCAAGACAACCGCCGCCGGCCAGCGTCGACTTACGCTACCCCAACGGTTTCGCGCTTTCGCCGTACTGACAAGAAACGCGGCGCTCTCCAGCGGTAAGGACGCATCATGAGCAGAGAAAAAATCGCTTCCCGTAATCTTATTGTTGCCCTGGACATCGGCACGACAAAAATCGCCATGCTTATGGCGGAGCTCGGCGCGGACGACAAGCTCAACATTATCGGGCTTGAGGAACAGGAATCCATCGGCATCAAGGACGGCGCGGTCGTCAATATCAAGGAAGCCGTTTCCGCCATTTCCCGCGTGGCGGAGCGCGTACAGTTCATGGCGGGCAATCTGGCGAAAGACGTGTATGTCGGCATTGCCGGCGGACATATCAAGGGTTTGCCCAGCACCGGACAGGTTGCCATCCGCAACAAGGAAGTCAGCGAAGAGGATCAGCGGCGCGTGCTTGAGATGGCGCAGACTCTGCGCATTCCGGCAGATCATGAGATTCTGCATACCCTGCCGCAGGAATTCGTCATTGACGGACAGGGCGGCATTCTTGAACCGATTGGCATGAGCGGCACGCGCCTGGAAGTCAAGGCGCACATCGTGACGGGCGCGACTTCCGCCGCGCAAAACCTGAAAAAATGCGTGGCCTTGAGCGGATTGTCTCTGGGACAGATTGTGCTTCAGCCCCTGGCCTCCAGCAACGCGGCGCTTTCCGAAGACGAAAAGGATTTGGGCGTTTGTCTTTTGGACATTGGCGGCGGAACCGCCGATCTCGCGGTCTGGAAGCAGGGCGCGATTCGGCATACGGCGGTCATCCCCATTGCCGGCAGCGAAATTACCAACGACATTGCCGTATCGCTAAGCACGCCGACCAAAGACGCCGAGCATCTGAAACGCGAGCGCGGCTGCGCGCTTATGGATTTGGTCGCGCCGGAAGAATATGTGGAAGTTCCGGGCATTGACGATCGTCCGAACCGCAGCATGGGACGCCAGGTTCTCGCGGAAATCATTCAGGCGCGCACGGAGGAAATGTACGAAAAGGCGCTGGAGGAATTGCGGCGGGAAGGCTTTGAGCGGCTTTCCTCCGGCCTGGTCATTACTGGCGGCGCGGCGCTGATGCCGGGAATGGTCGAGTTGGGAGAGGAAATGCTGCACATGCCGGTGCGCGTGGGCGCGCCGAAATATTCCGGCGGATTTGCGGACATGGTCTGCGCGCCGCGCTTCGCCACCGCGTTCGGTCTTTTGCTGTGCGCCCGCGAGGACTGGCTGCGCGGACGCCGCGCGGCGGAAGTCCCTTCCTGGCGCAACTGGTTTGACCGCTTGAAAAATACTTTTTGAAAGATGTTCGTTTTCTTTTTTGAAATGAAGGAGTGACAAAATGGCCGACTTTTATGAAATCCCCCAAGACCCGCTGAGTCTTGAAGACGACTTCGGCGCGGACAACGATCCCAAAATTCTGGTGATCGGCGTGGGCGGCGGCGGCGGCAACGCGATTAACCATATGATTCAAGAGGGCATTGAGGGCGTGGATTTTCTCGCCGTCAATACTGACGCGCAGGCTCTGCGCGGCAACCGCGCGGGGCAGCGGATGATGATCTACAGCGAGGCGCTGGGCAAACGCAAGGGTCTGGGCGCGGGCGGCAAGCCCCAGCGCGCGCGCGAGGCGGCGGAAGCCTCCGAGGAGCGGCTGCGCGAACGCATGGAAGGCTACGATATGGTCTTTATCACCGCCGGCATGGGCGGCGGAACCGGAACGGGCGCCGCGCCCGTCATCGCCCGGATTGCCAAAGAAATGGAAATTCTGACCGTCGGCGTGGTCACGAAGCCCAGCGAAGGCGAAGGCGGCGAACGTTTCCGTAACGCGGAAGAAGGCATTGAGGCGCTTAGCCCGCATGTCGACGCCCTGCTCGTTGTTCTGAACGATAAACTGAAAGCCTGCTTGAGCGCGCAGCGCCCCACGCTTCTGCAATGTTTCGCGGCGGCCAACGACGTGCTGAAAAACGCCGTCTCCGGCATCGTGGAGATCATCACCCGCACCGGCCTTGTCAACGTAGACTTTAACGACGTGCGCACCATGTTGGAGTCTACCGGACGCGCCCTGATGGGGACGGCCACCATTCCCGGCGGCGACATCGTGCCGATTTCCGGCCAAGGCGGGCGCATCCACGTCGCGGTGCAGCAGGCGATCCGCTCCCCGCTTTTGGAAGGCGTGGATTTTTCGACCGCCAAGGCGGTATTGCTCAACATCACCGCTTCCTCGGACTTTCAGATGGAAGAAGTTGACGAGGCGCTCTCGACCGTGCGCACCTTTACGGCGGAGGACGCGAACATTATCTACGGCGTCGTGCATGACGAAGGGATGGGGGACAATCTGCGCGTCACGGTCATCGCCACGGGACTGAACGTCATCACGCCGCAGCAGCAGCAGCCGACGCTCACCGTCATCAAGACCGGAACAGATGACGCGGTCGGGCAAATCATCGGGCGGAGTAATGATCTTGCCACGCCCGCGATCATCCGCCGCCCGCCCACCATTGGACGCCGCTCTGGAGAAGAAGGCGGCCCCTCTCTTGCGCCGCTCGCGCCGCCGCCGTCCATTATCGGCAGCGGACGGGATCTGCGGCGGCAGCAAGGCTCGATTCCCGGAATGGCGACCGGCGGTCGGGCGCTGCCAGACCGCGATCCGCCCGCTTTCCTGAAAAAACAGGCGGACTAAATTCCGGGAACGGACGCCGCGCGGAGCGGCGGCCGCCGCGGGCGGTGTTACAATCGTACCGACGTCGCCCGCCGTTTTTCTTTTTCCATGCTGAAACAACGCACATTACATTCCGCCATCCGCGCTTCTGGAGTTGGCCTGCATAGCGGTCGCAGGGTGCATATTACCCTTTGCCCCGCGCCCGCCGGTTCAGGAATTGTGTTCGTGCGCACGGATTTGCCCGGTCGCGTCGCCCTTGCCGCTTCCGTGACGGGAGTAGGCGACACCCGGATGTGTTCTTGCCTGGAGAAAGAAACTCCGGCAGGCAAGGCGCGCGTGGGAACCATTGAGCATTTGATGTCCGCGCTGTCTGGTTTTGGAATAGACAACGCCGCGATAGAACTGGACGCCCCGGAAGTGCCTATTTTGGATGGTTCCGCCGCGCCGTTCGTTTTTTTGCTTCAGTCGGCGGGAATTTTGGAACAGGACGCGCCGAAGCGTTTTTTGCGCGTGCGTTCGCCCGTCCGCGTGGAGGACGGCGACAAATGGGCGGAATTCGCGCCCTATGACGGCTTTTCCCTTGATTTTTCCATTGTGTTCGATCATCCGGCGATTGCGCATACCGCCCGCCGTGTGCGCTTTGATTTTGCGGAGCATTCTTATGCCAGCGAAATCGCGCGCGCGCGCACTTTTGGCTTTGCGCGGGAAGTGGAGTGGCTGCGCGAGCATGGCCTGGCGCAGGGCGGCGGACTGGAAAACGCCATTGTGCTGGATGATTTCCGCATCCTGAATGAAGAAGGTTTGCGTTACGCGGATGAGTTCGTCAAGCACAAGATACTGGACGCCATCGGCGATCTGTATTTGCTTGGTTACCCGCTGCTGGCCGCTTTTTCCGCCCACAAGTCTGGACATGATCTGAACAATCGCTTAGCGCGCGCGCTTCTTCTTCAGCGGGACGCCTGGGAGATTGTCACTTTTGCGGGGACGGAGCCTGACGCGGAGCGTTCTTGCCGCTGGCTCGCGCGTTCCGCGGTTCAGAGCGGGGAAGAGGCGGAGGAAGAGGAGTTGTCTGGCCTGGGACCGCTGCTGGCAGCCTGACGCTGGCTTTTGTTTTTATTGCTGGCTTTTTTATTTGCTTTTTCTGGTATTCGCGCTGTAGGTTGCCGCGCGGGAAAGCGGCAATCCGCGCGTTTTGTTTTGCGCGGTATCTGCTGAAACGCGCGTTGGCTTTTGTGGTTTTCGCTTCTGCCCGAATTGTCTTGTCGAGGCATTTCTGGCTGACCGTTACGGAACGTGAATATGCTTCGTCTTTTTCTGCTTCTTTTGCTTTTGCTGCTGGCGGGCTTATCCGTCACGGCGCTGATTACTCGTGATCCGCGCTATCTCGACGGGGCGCGCTGGCTTTTAAAAATCACGCTGACTTTCGCGCTGATTTTTTTCGCCCTGCTGTTTCTGGAACGCTTCGCCTTCCTCCCCGCCGCGCTGCTCTAGACAAGGACGAAAGAACCATGCCCACATTCGACTGGCTTGGCAAAGACAAAATCATTGACCACCACAAGGACGTGCCGTTTCGGGTACTGGAGCGGAAATACGCTTTTGGGGCGGAAAGCGAAAACATACTGATCAAGGGCGACAACCTCCACGCGCTGAAAGCCTTGCTTCCCCAATATGAAGGGCGCGTGAAATGCGTATATATCGACCCTCCATACAACACCGGCAACGAGGGATGGGTTTATAACGACAACGTGAATGACCCCAAACTTAAAAAATGGCTCGGCGAAGTGGTAGGAAAAGAAGGAGAAGACTTATCGCGCCACGACAAATGGCTCTGCATGATGTACCCGAGGTTACGTTTATTGCAGAAATTGCTTTCTGATGACGGCGTAATTATTATAAGCATGAGTTATCATGAAATAGCCAATCTCATATTGCTTTGTAAAGAAATATTTGCAACAAAACAAATAGTGCCCGTAACAGTGCAAACTTCCGGCGGAAAACCATCTGCTGGATTTAACTATGTTCAGGAATATCTCGTTTTTATTGTTCCAATAGATTTCAATCCACATCCCACAAGTTTTTCAGGCGGCAATAAAACGGCCCCATTTCACGGTATGAACCTCGCAACCTTTACACAGTCACAGCGTCCAAACCAAACCTATCCTATTTATGTAAAAATAGAAACAGGCGAAATAGTTGGCTGTGGAAACTCTTTAGCAGACCGCGTAAATTCTGGCCATTACACTGGCGATTTGAATGATTTTGAATTTAACTATTCAGAAGCCCCAGAAGGATGTGTTGCCGTATGGCCTGTCAGTAATAAGGGGATACCATGTGTGTGGAGGTTAATTGCAACAAGACTCATGCGCGACAAGTCAAAAGGTTATATAAAAGTCTTAAAACAAAACCGAAAGAAAAATAAAAACATTTTCGCAATTCAATATCTTTCTGCAGGGATAATTCAAAAAATAGAAAATTTTGAAATTGAAATTATCGGCAGAGAAACGGCAAATCAAACCGTTATGCTCAGCGAATATAATAGCGAAGGAGTCAGCATTCCAACCATATGGCTTGAGAAGGATTTTTATACCGTCAATGGGAACAATCAGATGTTGGATATTTTTAATTTTAAAGCATTCCCCTATCCAAAGCCGGAACAACTTATTCAAGAAGTATTACAAGCAACTACTCATCCAGGGGACATTATTCTCGACAGTTTCGCCGGAAGCGGCACGACAGCGCACGCCGTATTGAATCTCAACAGGCGCGACAGGAACAATACTTGGGGGGGGGGGGGGGGGGGGGGGGGGGGGGGCGTGTCGGGGGGGG
>JAIRPW010000033.1 GCA_031256795.1 Zoogloeaceae bacterium
AAGGCCAAAGCCAAGACCAACGGCTACGACATTGACGCGCCGAAACTGAAAGGCGATACGGGCGCGGCGGAATTCGGCCTCGTCCTCAAACCTGCCGCGGCCTCGCCGCTCTCGCTGGAACTGGGCGTACAAGGCTACGCCGGCCGGCGCGAAGGGGTGACGGGCAGCGTCAGGATGAGGTACGAGTTCTGACACAGAACGGTTCACAAAATCATGCAGGGGCGGGTCTTGTACCCGCCCCTTTTTTGCGTGTAACGCTTTGCGCGCGGCGGCGCGATCGCGCCAGAACGGTAGGGGCGCGTGCCAAGCGCCCGAAACCCCAAAACAGTCACTCCGCGCGAAGTTTGCGTCCGCGCAGAATGACGGGGTCGGAGTTTTGTACGGAAACCGTATGCAATGTCCGTACTTTATGAGCTTATTCAATAAACGCCCCGCCCCTGACCCCTATAGCCCCGAACTGCTGGATCACTTGCCGAATGCCGCTCCCGTTGCGCAAAAAACCCATGTTCCGTGATACATGCACATGCGCGACGCCGAAAAATACAAAAAGATCGGAACCGATACGCATTTCGTAACATATTTGACGCGCGGCGCGAGACGTGGTGGACTGCGCGTCAGGGAAAATCCCTTCTCGCGCAGGAAAATTACGTGCAAATACAATACGACGTACTCATTATTGGCGGCGGTCTGGCCGGACAAGCCGCCGCGCTTCAGCTGGCCGACCACTGCCGGGTACTCCTGGTTTGCAAGCGCAACCTGGAAGAATCCGCCTCCAGCCGCGCCCAGGGCGGCATCGCCGCAGTGCTGGACAATCAAGACTCCGTGGAAGCGCATATTCAGGACACCTTTATCGCCGGCGCGCATCTTAATAACCCGCGCGCCACCCGTTTCGTTGTGGAGAACAGTCGCGCGGCCATTGAATGGCTGATCGCCCAGGGCGTACCCTTCACGCAGGACGCGCGCGGCTATCACCTCACCCGCGAAGGCGGACACAGCGCGCGGCGCATCATCCACGTCGCGGACGCCACCGGATCCGCCGTGCAGGAAACCCTGATCAGAAAAGTGCGCGCGCATCCGGGAATCGAAATTCTGGAACACCACATCGCCATTGACCTCATCACGGGCTGGAAGCTGGAGCTTCCCGAAAACCGCTGCTACGGAGCCTATGTGCTGGACAACCGGAACGGAAACGTCAAAACCATCGCCGCCCGCCATACGCTGATCGCAGCCGGCGGCGCGGGCAAAGTCTATCTCTACACCACAAACCCGGATACCTCCACAGGAGACGGCGTCGCCATGGCCTGGCGGGCAGGCTGCCGCGTCGCCAATATGGAATTTATTCAGTTTCACCCAACCTGTCTCTATCACCCGCGCGAGAAATCGTTTCTGATTTCCGAAGCGGTGCGCGGCGAAGGCGGTCTACTGGTATTGCCGGACGGCGCGCGCTTTATGCCCGCGCATGACAAGCGCGCCGAACTCGCCCCGCGCGACATCGTCGCCCGCGCCATTGATTTCGAGATGAAAAAACGCGGACTGGACTGCGTCTTTCTCAATATCGCGCACAAGGGCAAAGACTTTATCCTCAGCCACTTCCCGAATATCCACGCGCGCTGCCTTCAGCTTGGCATTGACATCACCCGCGAGCCAATTCCAGTCGTGCCGGCCGCGCACTATACCTGCGGCGGCATTGTGACGGATCTGGCAGGGCGCGCCGACTTGCCGGGGCTATACGCGGTAGGAGAATCCTCCTATTCCGGCCTGCATGGCGCGAACCGTCTGGCCTCCAACTCCCTGCTGGAATGCCTGGTATTTTCCCGCGCCGCGGCGCAAGACATTCTGGCGCAAAAATCCTCCCCTCTGCCCGCCCTGCCCCAATGGGACGAAAGCCGGGTCACAGACGCGGACGAGGAAATTGTCATTGCCCATAACTGGGACGAGCTGCGCCGCTTCATGTGGGATTACGTCGGCATTGTGCGCACCAGCAAACGCCTGAAACGCGCCCTGCGCCGCGTCCGTATGCTGACGCGGGAAATTGAGGAGTTCTACGCCCATTTCCGTATCAGCAACGATCTCATTGAACTGCGCAATCTGGTATTAACCGCCCATTTAATCATCCGCTCCGCCCTAAAGCGCCGCGAAAGCCGCGGGCTGCATTTTTCCCGCGATTATCCAGAAACATTGCCTCAGGCGCAGGATACGTTGCTCATTCCGCGCCGCGCGCGCAAAAAAATGTAGCGCCGCGTTCCCTTAAACCTCGCTTGCGCTCCGCGACTTTTGCCGCGGAATCTTCCGCGTCCGCCAATTCAGAAGCGCCCATTCCCATAGCTCTGAAACAGCAGCGCGGCCCAATGCGGGCGGCGGAGACTGCCCAAGGAACACCAGCGCGCGAAAAAGATTTTCAGCGGCGCGGGAAGCGTCCAGCGGCGCGGCATGGGTTTGCTTGGAGAGCTTTTCGCCCGCGTCATTCACCGCGACGGGAAGATGCGCGTACTCCGGCGTTTGTAGTCCAAGCGCGCGCTGAAGGTAAATCTGCCGCGCGGTAGAATCCAGCAAATCCGCTCCGCGCACAATGTGCGTAACGCCCTGCCAGGCGTCGTCCACTACCACCGTCAGCTGATAGGCAAAAAAACCGTCCGCGCGGCGAAGCACAAAATCTCCAACCGCGCGTTCCAGATTCTGAACAACCGTTCCCTGAATGGCGTCGACAAAAGAAACCTCGCGCGCATCAAATCCTGCGAAAGGAAACGCAGAAACTTTCATCCGCCAGGCACAGGAAGAAAGTTCTCCTTGCGTTACGGAGCGATTGCGGCAAAAACCAGGGTAGACAAAACCTCCGTCCACAGCGCGCTCCGGATTCGCAGCCGCGATGGCGGCGCGGGAACAGCCGCAGGGATAAAGCCAGCCATCACGCCGCAAGGCGTCAAACGCGGCGCGATAGGCGTCCGCGCGCCGACTTTGCCAAAGCACGGGCGCGTCCCAAGAAAATCCATGCTTTTCCAGGGTACGAAGAATTTCATCCGCCGCGCCAGGAACGTTGCGCGGCGTATCCGCGTCCTCCATGCGCAAAAGCCAGTCTCCCTCCCGTGTCCGCGCCTCCAGACAAGAGGCGAAAGCGGCAATCAGCGAACCAAAATGCAGCGCGCCGCTGGGCGTAGGCGCGAAACGCCCGCAAGCCCTCGGCATTACGCTGGCGATCCGCAGCGTCATTGCGGGCAAAACTCCCGAAACGCCGCTCTCCATGCGCAAAGATCAGGAAAACGCGCCGCTACGGCGTCCCAGTCGAAAAACGCTCCGGGATCGGTTTTTCGGCGCGGCGCGATATGTTCATGCCCGACAATATCGGTTACGGCGGGACAAGACGCGCGAACCGCCTCCAGCAGAGGAAAAAGCGCCGCGTATTGGCGCGGATCAAAAGCGGTCCGTTCACTGCCCTCCAGCTCGACGCCCACCGAATAATCATTGCAGTTTCCCCGGTTTTTCCAGCGAGACTCTCCCGCGTGCCAGGCGCGATCCTCAAGGCTGACAAATTGCGTAATTTCTCCGTTTCTGCGCAGAAAAAAATGCGCGGAAACCCTGACGTCACGCAAGGCCGAAAAATAAGAATGCGCGGCATAATCCAAACGATTGTGAAAAAAATCTTCTACTTCCTGTCCGCCAAAGCGCTCTGGCGGCAAACTAATGCAATGCAGAACAATCAGGGAAATCACGGCGTTTTCCGGACGCGCGTTAAAGTTGGGGCTTTCAGAGCGGCGCGCGTCCCGCCACCAACCCTCTTTCCAGTGATTTCTACCTGCCATATGCCCCATTGTTTTCTCCTTTTCCCCAAAACGCCGCCGCGCGCCGAATAATTCCACCGCCGTAAAGTAGCGCATAAAATTGTATCGCGGCGCGAAAATGCCGCGATCCTCCGCCGGTCATTTTTCTGAATTTCTGGAGAACGCTCATGTCCTTGTCGCATACCGCCGCCGATTTGCTCTTCGCGCGGGCATTCTCCGAACAATGCCGCCGCTGGGCGCTGGAAAACGGCGCGGATGCAGCTTCGGCTGAAACCGCGCGGCAGGCGGGATGGCTGCTCGTTCAGGCGGAAAGACAAGGCCACGTTTGCCTTGATATGGCGTCATCGGGACTTCCCGCGTCTCCGCTCATCGCCTCTGGACTTGCGCGCGACCTTTCCGCTGATTTACGGGATAGAGAAATCGCTCCCAAAAAGATTGCTCTCGCCGGGTATCCCATGACTCTGGACGCGCAAGGACGCCTCTATCTGACGCGCTATTTCACGGCAGAAACGCGCCTGGCGGCGGCGCTGCTTGCGCGGCATCGCAATCCGCCTCCCCCGCCCAGCCAGACCGCGCTTACTTTGCTTTCCCGGCTTTTCCCCGTCGCGCCAGACCCGGACGAGCAACAGAAACGCGCCGTAGAATCCGCGCTCGCGCGGCGACTTTTTATTGTGAGCGGCGGCCCCGGCACGGGGAAAACCAGCGTAATCGCCCGCCTTCTGGCCTGCCTTTTGGCGGACGCCCCCGCGCTGCGCGTTGCGCTCGCCGCGCCGACGGGAAAGGCGGCCGCGCGGATGCAGGAATCCTTGCGCGAACGCGCCCAGGAATTGCCGCCAGAAATTGCCGCGCGTCTGCCGAATGAAGCCGCAACGCTGCATCGGCTCCTTGGCATTTCTTCGCATGGCGAACGTCCGCGCTATCACGCGGAGAACCCGCTTCCTGTCGACGCGCTCATTGTGGACGAGGCCTCCATGCTGGACGTCCTGCTGGCGGAAGAAACCGTCTCCGCCCTTTCTTGCCGCGCGCGTCTTATTTTTTTGGGCGATCCGTCGCAATTGCAGGCGGTGGAAGCAGGTTCTTTTTTTTCCCGTCTTGTCGCGCTCGCCACTCCAGAGGAGATCGCGCGCGGCGCGGAAAAAACGCAGCTCTCCCCGCTTTCCGGGGCGGGCATTCGTTTGCGAAAAAGCTATCGTTTCGCGGCGGATTCGCCTCTGGGACGCCTCGCCGCGGCATGTGCGTCCGGGGATATTGGCGCGGCGGAAAAGGCGCTGGCTTCCGGCGGCGATTCACGCATCATTCCCGCCTCCGCGTCCGCGCTTACCAAAGAAGAACGCGCGGCGCTGGAAGAAGGCTACGCCGGATACCGGGAAGCGCTCTCTGTCTGGCGTCCCGGAACGCCGCCCGATTTGCCTTTTGCGGCTTTCAACGCTTTTCGCGCGCTGGCGGTTGTACGCGAAAGCGAGCGCGGAGCGCGGCGGATCAATCTGGCGCTGGAACAGACTTTCCGCGCTTTTTCCGCGCGTCTTTTCGCTTCTCTCCCCTTTTCCGAAACATTTTTTGACAAAACGTTTTTTCCGGGACAGGCCATCATGGTGACGGAAAACGCGCGCGCGCTCAGTCTTTTCAACGGCGACGTCGGGCTTTTGCTCCCAGAATCCGCCGCTGACGCCACCTGGTCGCTGCGCGCTTTTTTCCCGGCGGTTGAAAATAGCGCCGCCGGAAACTGGCGCAGTCTTGATCCCGCGCGCTTGCCCGCGCATGAGGGCGCGTTTGCCATGACCGCGCACAAGGCGCAAGGCTCCGAATTTTCCCGAGTCGCGCTCGTTTTGCCGGAGAAGGATTCTCCGCTTTTGACCCGTGAATTGCTCTATACCGCCGTGACCCGCGCGCGGAAATCCGCGCTCATTTTGGGAAATCCGCAACTTTTTTTTACCGCGCTGTCCCGTGCCGCCCAGCGGCTGGAAGGGTTTCAGGAGCGCTTGCTTGAAGCGGACCGCGTCGGCGCCGTCAACACGGACGAAGACCGTGAACCCTTTCTCCGAGCGGGGGAATGTGAAACAATATTGTCCGCTAACATGCCAGAACAAGGCGCACCGTGGAACTGAAACACATCGGTCATATTGAAAAAGCCACCCGGAAAAGCGCGCAGGAATCCCTGCGCATGGGAATTGGCTTCGCTTTTCTTCTGGGCATTCTGTTCTATGCCGAGACTTTTGGCATTGGCGGCGCGGAGGGCCTCATGCTCGCCATCGCGGCCATGATTGGCGGCTATATGGCGATGAATATTGGCGCGAATGACGTCGCCAATAATGTAGGCCCCGCCGTCGGCTCTCACGCCATTACCATGGGAGGGGCGCTCTTCATTGCCGCCGTTTTTGAGGCGGCGGGCGCGCTGATTGCCGGAGGTGAAGTCGTAGTCACGATCAAGAGCGGCATTATTGATCCCGCGCTGGTTCCCGACCGTGAAACGTTTGTCTGGATCATGATGTCCGCGCTTTTGGCGGGAGCGTTATGGCTGAATATTGCCACCGCCGTGGGCGCGCCGGTCTCCACCACGCATTCCATTGTTGGCGCGGTGATCGGCGCGGGGCTGGCGGCTGTCGGTATGGAAATTGTCAATTGGGGAAAAATTTCCGACATTGTCCTGAGCTGGATTGTCTCCCCCCTTCTGGGCGGCGTTTTTGCCGCCGCTCTTCTTTACCTCATCAAGCGGCGCATCACCTATCAGGAAGACATGCTGGGCGCGGCGGTCAGGAATGTACCGCTTCTGGTCGCCCTGATGGCGGCGGTATTTACTTCCTACATTATCCAAAAAGGCCTGGATAAACTGTGGCATGTCAGTGTCGGCGTCTCGCTCCTTTACGGGCTGGGCGTGGGTCTGGGCGCGTTCTTTCTTCTTCGCCCTCTGTACCGTCGGCGCATGGCGCAAGCGGAAAATTGCCGGGAAAGCGTCGACCGCCTTTTTATCGCGCCGCTTATTTTTTCCGCCGCCTTGTTAAGTTTCGCGCATGGCGCGAATGACGTCGCCAACGCGGTGGGGCCTCTGGCCGCCATTACGCAATCGCTGACTCAGGCGGCAGACGTCCTTGCCGCCCGCGAGGCGTCTATTCCGCTCTGGGTGATGGTCATCGGCGCAATCGGGATTGCCCTGGGGCTTGCGCTTTTCGGCCCCCGGCTGATTCGCACCGTCGGTTCGGAGATCACCGAGCTTGACCGGATGCGCGCCTACTGCATCGCCATGTCGGCCGCTTTTACCGTGATTGTCGCAAGCCAGTTTGGTTTGCCGGTCAGTTCCACGCATATCGCGGTCGGCGGCGTTTTTGGCGTAGGTTTTCTGCGCGAGTATCTGGAAGCGAACTATGAGCGCATGAAAGATGAAATCCGCGCTTACCATTCCGAAGATGATTTGGCGACCGTTAACGCCTTTCTGGAGCGCTTTCAGTCCGCGCCGCTTGCGCAAAAAGGCGTTATGCTGGCCGATCTCAAGCTGAAAGCGAAGCTCAAGCAAGACCCCGCCAATTTTTCCAAGCCCGAACGGAAGGGACTGAAAAAAATCTACCGGCGCGAGCTTGTCAAACGTTCGCAGCTGAAAAAGATCATTGCCGCCTGGGTCATTACCGTACCCGCTTCGGCGCTTCTGGCTGTCGGCGCCTTTCACGCGCTCAGGGGCCTTCTGGGATAAAGCGGACACTCACGGCGTGACGAAAACCTTACGAGATGTGTGGTCGCTATTCACTCCGGCAGAGCGGCGGCGCGCCCGGGGAATACTGGTCTTGTGCGTTCTGATGGCAGTTATGGAAGCGGCGGGCGTACTTTCCATCATGCCATTTTTATCGGTGCTGGCGCGCCCGGATCTGACGCGGGAGAATTCCCTTTTGCGCGCCGTCTATCATTATTTTTCCTTTGCGACGCCGCGCGACTTCATTTTGGCGCTGGGTTGCGCCTCTATCGTCGTTGTAATTGCCTCTTCCGCTTTCAAGACGACGACTCTGCATCTTGTGAATCGTTTCGTCCATCTGGAACGAACCTCCATTAGCGCGCGGCTTTTGGCGCGTTATTTCGCGCAGCCGTATGAGTTTTTTCTGACCCGTAATCCCGCGCTGCTAAGCAAAACCCTTTTGTCCGAGACAGACGAGTTGATCGGCGGGCTTTTGCTGCCGCTCTCGCAGACAATCGCGCAGGGCGTAATTCTGTGCGCGGTCATTTTTCTGCTGCTCGTCTATGACCCCTGGATGGCGCTTTGCATTCTTTTTTCCGTCCTGGCCCTGTATAGCGTTGTTTACCGGCTGGCGCGCAAACGCCTGGAGCAGATTGGGCGGGAATGGCAAGAAGCCAACGGCAGACGCTATCAGTTATGCAATGAGGCTTTAAACAGCATTAAGGATGTGAAGATTACGCATTCCGCCGCGGTGTACCAGCGTTATTTCGCGGATTCCGCGCATCAGTTTTCCCGGCATTGGGCGACCAGCGATACCTTAAACCAGTCTCCCCTGTATTTTGTGGAAGCGGCGGGTTATACAGGGTTGATTCTGATCGCTCTCTGGCTTTTGCTGCAAACCAATGATCTCGCGCATGTTCTGCCCGCCCTGGGACTGTATGGTTTTGCGGCTTACCGGATGCTGCCTTCCGCGCAGATTATTTATCGGGGCGCCGCCCGCCTGAAATTTTCAAAGGCGGCGCTGGGAAATATCTGTCAGGATTTGCGCCTTTCCGAAACGCAAGTTTCGCCTCTTTCCGCCGCGCGTCTTGAACCGAAACGGGAAATCCGCCTGGAGGGCGTTTGTTACGCTTACCCCGCCGCCCCGAACACGCCGGTTTTCACGCGCCTTGATCTGCGCATCCAGGCGAAAACCTGTGTAGGCATTACCGGGAAAAGCGGCACGGGGAAAAGTACGCTTTTGGACATTCTGCTCGGTCTATTGACGCCGCAAGCGGGCGGGCTTTTTATTGATGATATGCGAATCGTCCCGGAAAACATTTCGGCCTGGCAGCGTGTGATTGGCTATGTGCCGCAGCATATTTTTCTGGCGGACGTCAGTGTCGCGGAAAATATCGCTTTTGGCGTACCGCGTGATCATATTGACTTTGAAGCGGTGGAGAAGGCCGCGCGCGCCGCGCAGATTCACGATTTTATTGTTGCGCGTCTGCCGGAAAAATACGCCACGCGCATTGGCAACTTTGGCATTCGGCTTTCCGGCGGACAGCGGCAGCGCATTGGCATTGCCCGCGCCCTGTACCGCGATCCGTCGGTGCTGGTGATGGACGAGGCCACCAGCGCGCTGGACACGGAGACGGAAGCGGCGTTAACGGACGCGATCGGCCTTTTGTCTGGCAGCCGAACGATTCTCATCGTCGCCCATCGCGAGGCGTCGCTGCGACACTGCCAGGAAATCATCACCCTCCAGTCGGATGGAACATATACTATGACCGTGCTAGACGCATAGGTTAAAAAACGCGCCTGAAAATTTTTGTCATTACGTTTGAATTTAGCAGAAAGCCGACGCAAGGCGTTCCATACCATTACGCCAGTTTAATGTTACTTGCCATTTTTATTCCATTAAAGCATATTTGAGCATTCAAGATTAAATTGTTGAACAATGTGTTCTGGAATTGGAAGTTTATTTAAGTTGCTTGGCTCTACTTTAATAGCCCCAGAACCATAACTCTTCCCGATAAATTTCAAATTACCTAATGTGTCGGGATGATTAAGTGCCTGCCAAAGATTTTCAATATGTTTTTTATCCTCATAAATCGGATATACGCATAAAAAACCTGTTAACGGTAAAACTTCTGCTTCATTCATGATGAATCTTGTATTTCTCCTACCCAAATAGGTAAATAAAATTGGAGGAATTTTTCTCGTTTCCATTTTATACCACGGGGTACGTTGTTTAATAAGTGACCGATTAGGCAAACCTAATTTTTCTCCAACTTTTAGATAACTGGAGACTGCGTTTGGAAACGTGTTTTGTCCATTTATTGAAAATAAAAAAGTCGGACGATTATTTCTGTCTAACTGTTCAATATTTTGCGCAGTCAAGACATTTGTATTAACATCTCTTGTTCTTCCGACAGCCCTTTTTAAGAACTCTTTTGGTATATTAAGCTCCCGCGCTTGTTGCGAGGTCAGAAAGAAAAAATTGTTTGCTCCTGTTGCAATGCCACGCATTACATTAGCAAAATCGTTTAAATAAAACTTAAAACCATTGTGATTTTGCTGTGGTCTTGAAAGTCCTGTTGTAATCGCTTCTTTTAAACTACGAACTTTAATGTCAATAGTTTTAAAATCTTGATATTTAAATCCAGAAGAAATAAAATCAAACAAATCCGTTGAATAAGCGATATTTGCTTTCACCCAAAATAAATTTCCCTCCGGCTTGCAGTTTTTAATCAAAAAAACAATTGCATTGACATCAACATTTGGAAATGGCGTAGCCTTTTCATCAAATGTGATTGCACACTCAATACAAAAGTATTCAGAAATCCATTGCCATAAATTTTTTGCAAATCTTCCCTCGCAGGTATCAGCGGGCATAATGAAGGCAAGTTTCCCATTTGGCTCTAACAAATTTAATGCTTGAATAAGAAAATAAACATGGTAACCCGCTCTACCATCAATTGCCTTCCCTGTAATATTTGCAGAAAATTGTTTAAGAAAAAACTTTGTTTCTTCATCAATTCTGTGATGCCTAATATAAGGCGGGTTAGCAATAATCGCTTTGAATTTTCTTTGCGGCGGGTTTCTTATAAAATCTCTTTTTTCAACAAATACTTTTTCGTGATCATAAATTTTATCCAGTAAAACTTCATCGTCAATATCAGTCCCTAAAAAAGAAATATCCTTCTTAGTAATATTGAGCAATGCTTCAAAAAAAGCTCCTCTACCTGTTGCCGGATCAAAAATCAAATCCGTATCATTAGCAACATAAGCAGTCATTGCTTCTGCCACCCATCTTGGCGTCCAAAACTGCCCTTTATCACGTAAAACTTCTCTATCCGCCCAAACAGTCGGCAATATCTGATGCGTTTTTATTTTATTCATTTTAATTCCTTTAAAACTGTCAATACTTCGCTAGCAAACTCAAGCGATCCTCCCTCAAATCTTACATAAGGTAAGATGTGTCCATTTTTATCTTCGATAAATTCCGAAACTAATTGCGGCTTTTCATTTGCAATACCAAGCAAATAAGCATAATGATAGTAGTATTTGTAAATAGCTTTTTTTGTCGTTGCCCCACCTGGATCCTGAAATATCTGCTCTGTCGGAAGTATTAGGCCATCATCAACTAACTGCTGTGCTTTATCAAATGAAATTCCGTAAGCTTTGTCAAAAAATACATGCCAAACATGGATAGGAACCTTATTTTCTACTTGCCATTTATTTAATGGCGCACGGTCTTCCTCTTTTATAATTACAGTGGGGAGAACAGCTGTTTTTGCAAACCCTAATTTCCCACCAAGCCGCCTTTGCGCTCTCATTGGTGTTTCGTAGTCGGGCATTTTTTCAGCAATCCAAAGAGAATTTTCACATTCTACGGCAACAACTGCTTTTGAAATCAGATCATGAAGTTTGTTTTCGGGAATGAAAGGTAGTTCTCCTTCTCCTCCAATATCTTTTAAGAAACTGTCGACAAATGATTTGTCGAATTTTTTGAAAACCAAAAGATCAGGACGTTTGGTATTGCCGAGACCTGCGGCTTCTAATCTTTCAAAGTAAAGCTCGAATGCTCTCACATCATTTGTTGGCGCTGTTCCGCTGGCCCATAAGGAATGGCATAAAACTGCCCAGTTTTATTTGTAGCATCAATTAAACGTCTCTCGCTCCAAACTCCCTGCGACCAACGCATAAGGAAATCGCTACCACGCAATTTTCTTGGATTAAGCAAAAAGTCAACCCAAGCAATCTCTCTGATTCCTCTAAGTTCTAACTCTATATCTTCTGTCGAAACAGATAAAACTCGTTCAAATGGATGTATTTCTGTCATATCAAAGCCTTCTGTGAAGTTAATTTATTTGTTGTTCAGCCTGCCGCCATTGCTTCATCATTCATAGCGCACGTCCAAAATTTCATACTCGCGCGTGCCGCCCGGCGCGTTTACCTGCGCGACGTCCCCCGCGTATTTGCCAATCAGCGCGCGCGCGATAGGCGCGCTGATGGAAATCTTGCCTTTCTTAAGATCCGCCTCATCCTCGCCCACAATCTGATAAATCACGATTTCACCGGAATTCTGCTCCTCCATTTCCACCGTCGCGCCAAACACGCAACGCCCGTCCGCGTCCAGAAGTTTCGGGTCAATAATCTGCGCCTGCGCGAGTTTGCCCTCAATTTCCAAAATGCGCCCCTCCACAAAACCCTGCCGCTCCTTGGCCGCGTCGTATTCAGCATTTTCCGATAAATCGCCGTGTGACCGCGCCTCGGCAATCGCCGCCACCACATTCGGACGCTCCACCGTCTTTAACCGGCGCAGTTCCTCGCGCAATCTTTCCGCACCCACAATCGTCAAAGGAATTTTGCTCATCGTCGCTCAAAACCATTCATAAAAAACAACGCGCTCAATGCGTCCGGCCATGCAATTCCCGCAAAGGATAAACCAGCAAATCCCCACGCGCGGCAATGCCTTCCGTCGCCGCCTCGGCGCCCCACAGCGTCGTGTACATCGTCGTCCGCGCCTGCAAACCAGAAGTGCGGATCGAGCGCGAATCCTGAATCGCCTGCCGCTTCTCCTCCACCGTATTGATGATCAGCGCAATCTCATTGTTCTTGATCATGTCTACAATATGCGGACGGCCTTCCGTCACCTTGTTCACCGCCGTCACCTCAATGCCCGCAGCCTGAATCACCGCCGCCGTCCCGCGCGTCGCCAGCAGCGTAAAACCCGCCTCCGCGAGTTTCCTGGCAATATCCACCGCCTTGGTCTTGTGATCGTCCCTGACCGACAAGAACACCTTGCCGCCCGAAGGCAATTTCACCCCCGCCGCCAGCTGCGACTTGACAAAGGCCTCGGCAAAATTCATCCCCACTCCCATCACTTCGCCCGTAGACTTCATCTCAGGCCCCAAAATGGCGTCCACGCCATGAAACTTGACGAACGGAAATACCGCTTCCTTCACCGAAAAATACGGCGGCACAACCTCTGCCGAAATCCCCTGCGCCTTGAGACTCTTCCCCGCCATACAACGCGCGGCAATCTTCGCCAGCGGCAGCCCCGTCGCCTTGGAAACAAACGGCACCGTGCGCGAAGCGCGCGGATTGACCTCCAGCACATACACCACATCATTCTGAACGGCAAACTGCACATTCATCAGCCCCACCACATTGAGCGCTTTTGCCATCAGGCGCGTTTGCCGGCGCAGCTCATCCGCCAGCGCCTCCGAAAGCGAATACGGCGGCAAAGAGCACGCCGAATCCCCGGAATGCACGCCCGCCTGCTCAATATGCTCCATGACCCCGCCAATCAGAACTTCCTCGCCATCTGACAAGGCGTCTACGTCCACCTCGCAAGCGTCATTCAAAAAACGATCCAGCAGCACCGGAGAATCATTGGAAACCTTGACCGCCTCACGCATGTAGCGTTCCAAATCCTTATGCTCATGCACAATTTCCATAGCGCGCCCGCCCAGCACGTAAGAAGGACGCACGACGAGCGGATACCCTATCTCATCCGCCAAACGCAGCGCCTCTTCTTCCGTCCGCGCCGTGCGGTTAGACGGCTGGCGCAATCCCAGCTCATGCAAAAGTTTTTGAAAACGCTCCCGATCCTCCGCAATATCAATGGATTCAGGCGACGTGCCAATAATAGGCACTCCGTTGGCCTCCAAATCCAGCGCCAGCTTCAGCGGCGTCTGCCCGCCATATTGCACGATAACGCCCAGCGGCTTTTCCACCTCGACAATTTCCAGCACGTCCTCAAGCGTCAACGGCTCAAAATACAGCCGGTCTGAAGTGTCATAATCCGTGGAAACTGTTTCCGGATTGCAATTGACCATAATGGTTTCAAAACCGTCCTCGCGCATCGCCATCGCCGCATGCACGCAGCAATAATCAAACTCAATTCCCTGCCCAATCCGGTTAGGGCCGCCGCCCAGCACCATGATTTTTTTCCGGTCGGAAGGCCGCGCCTCGCATTCCTCCTCATACGTGGAATACAAATAGGCCGTCTGCGTGGAAAATTCCGCCGCGCAGGTATCCACGCGCTTATACACCGGGCGCACCCCCAGAGCGTGACGCCGCGCCCGCACCTCAGCCTCTTTTGTTTTGGTCAAGTAGGCTAGACGGCGATCCGAAAACCCCTTGCGCTTCAAATAGCGGATTTCCGCCGCGTCAAGCGAGGCCAAACTCCGCCTTTCCAGCGTCAGCTCCAAATCAACGATTTCCTTGATTTGCGCCAGAAACCAGGGATCAATCCGCGTAAGGTTCGCAACCTTTTCCAGCGGCATACCAATCCCGAAAGCGTCCGCCACATACCAGAGACGCTCCGGAGACGGACGCGCCAATTGCTCATCAATCGCCGCGGGATCTACGGATTTCAAATTGAAGCCATCCACGCCCACTTCCAGGCCGCGCAGCGCTTTTTGCAAAGACTCCTGAAACACGCGGCCAATCGCCATCACCTCGCCTACCGACTTCATTTGCGTAGTTAAGGTTGAATCCGCCTCGCGGAATTTCTCAAAGGCAAAACGCGGAACCTTGGTCACGACATAATCAATGGACGGCTCAAAAGAAGCCGGAGTTCTGCCGCCAGTAATCTCATTGGCCAGTTCATCCAACGTATACCCTACCGCCAACTTGGCGGCCACTTTGGCAATCGGAAATCCCGTCGCCTTGGAAGCCAGCGCCGAAGAGCGCGAAACTCGCGGATTCATCTCAATCACAATCATCCGCCCGTCTTCCGGATTGATGGCGAACTGCACATTGGAACCGCCAGTATCCACCCCGATTTCGCGCAGCACCGCGATCGACGCATCGCGCATAATCTGATATTCCTTGTCCGTCAACGTCTGCGCGGGCGCAACCGTGATGGAATCCCCCGTATGCACGCCCATCGGATCAAGATTCTCAATGGAACAAACGATGATGCAGTTGTCCGCGCGATCACGCACCACCTCCATCTCGAATTCCTTCCAGCCGATCAGCGACTCCTCAATCAGCAGCTCATGCGTCGGCGAAGCCTCCAACCCGCGTTTGCAAATGCTCTCAAATTCCTCCTGATTATAGGCAATGCCGCCCCCCGTGCCGCCCAAGGTAAACGAAGGACGAATAATCACGGGAAAACCAATCCAGGATTGCACGCTCAAGGCTTCTTCCAGCGAATACGCCGCGCCGGAACGCGCGGAAGAAAGACCGATCCGATCCATCGCCGCCTTGAATTTTTGCCGATCTTCCGCCTTGTCAATCGCCTCCCTGGAAGCTCCGATCAGTTCCACGCCGAATTCCGCCAACACGCCTTCACGGTCAAGCTCCAACGCGCAGTTCAGGGCTGTCTGACCGCCCATGGTCGGCAAAATGGCGTCCGGGCGCTCTTTTTCGATGACGCGCGCCAGCACTTGCCAGGTAATCGGCTCAATATAGGTAACATCCGCCATTTCCGGATCCGTCATAATCGTAGCCGGATTGGAATTGACTAGGATTACGCGATACCCTTCCTCCCGCAACGCCTTGCAGGCCTGCGCGCCGGAATAATCAAATTCACACGCCTGACCAATGACGATAGGCCCCGCGCCGATAATCAAAATGCTTTGGAGGTCGCTACGTTTGGGCATGTTGGCTACTCTCTGCAATGAGTTGTTGAATTTTTTGTATGTGCGCGTCGCCAGACAGCAACTCCAGCGCATCAAGCTCCGCGCATACGCAGTGAAAAAGATCATAACCGCGCTTGCTCTGCCGGTCAGGAGAAACGCCGCGTTTCAGTGCATAGGCTTCTCTATCCGTCCATTGCGCAGCTGCTGACGGTAGCCCCCCCGCTTTCCCGGTGCCGCGCAACCCCTCAATCACCGCGTTCGTCAGCAAAGGAAAGTGTTGATTGGCAGAAGAGATATGGTGAGCGGCAATCATCGGCGGCCTGACTTTACGCTGGCTGCAAAGCCGCGACTCCGCGCGTCATGGCATCCAAAAAACGATCAAAGAGATATGCCATATCCCGCGGCCCCGGACTCGCCTCCGGATGTCCCTGAAAAGAAAACGCGGGCACGTCGGCGCGGGCAATCCCCTGCAAAGAACCATCAAAAAGCGATACATGCGTCGCGCGCAAGGTATCCGGCAAAGATTCCCCATCCACCGCAAAACCATGATTCTGACTGGTAATCAGCACCTTCCCGGTATCCAAATCCTTGACCGGATGATTCGCGCCGTGATGCCCGAATTTCATTTTCACCGTCTTGGCGCCAGAAGCAAGCGCCAGCAGCTGATGCCCCAGACAAATGCCAAATACCGGAACCCCCTCGGACATAAACTGGCGAATGGCCTCAATCGCGTAAAGACAAGGCTGCGGATCACCAGGGCCATTGGAAAGGAAAACGCCGTCCGGCCTCAACGCCAAAACCTCGGCTGCGGGCGTCTGCGCGGGAACAACCGTTAAACGACAGCCCCGCGCGGCCAGCATACGCAAAATATTGCGCTTGACGCCAAAATCATAGGCCGCCACATGAAAGCGCGGCGCGGCGGCAGAAAGATAGCCTTTCTCCAGCGACCACGCGCCGCTCCCCTCGCCCTCCCAAACATAAGTTTCCTTCGTTGTCACAACTCGCGCCAAATCCATCCCGGACAACCCCGGGAAAGCGCGCGCCATCGCCAGCGCCTTGGTTTCATCCGCTTCTCCAGCAATGATGCACCCCGCCTGCGCGCCATATTCCCGCAAACGCGCGGTCAATTTCCGCGTATCAATTCCGGCAATGGCAATCACGCCATGCTTTCTCAGGTAACTGGACAAGCTATCCTGCGCGCGCCAATTGGCATGTAACAAAGGAAGATCGCGGATGACCAAACCCGCCGCGTAATTGGCCGCAGATTCAAAATCTTCCGCGTTCGCGCCCGTATTGCCGATATGCGGATAGGTGAGGGTAACAATCTGCCGCGCGTAAGAAGGATCCGTCAAAATCTCCTGGTATCCGGTCATCGCGGTATTGAAAACCACCTCGCCGCTCACGACGCCGCACGCGCCGACGGCATTTCCGTGAAAGACGCTGCCATCGGCAAGAGCAAGCAGCGCGGGCGAACATTGCGGCAGAATTGACACGGGAAAAACTCCTGATGGGAAATAGCCCGCCGCAAAGGACGGTTATCGCTCCATTTTACCTGAGCCGCAAAAGACGGGCAAATGACGGCGCGGCACCCAGCCAGCAAAACTATTCCGTTATAATAAAAACAGCGATACACACTATGCCGCAACGCCAAAAATTTCCTCTTCAGAAAGCCGCCCATGAAAAACGCTCTCTCATCTTTCGCCCTCATCCTCGGAGTTCTGTTAACGGCGGGTTGCATGAATATGCCAACCCCCGCTTCCAGCATTACCGGAACCTATATTTCTGAAGAAGAATATAGCGACTGGGAATGTCCAAAAATGTCCAGGGAATACAACCGCCTTGCTGAACGGGAAAATGTGCTGGCCTACGCCCAGGAACAACGCTATCAATCCAGTCAGGCGCAGGCTTTCTGGTATGGCTACGGCCAAGGAGACGGCGTTGAGGCCTTTGAACTCGCCAGCGTCCGCGGTCGGCGGAACGCAATCAGAAACGCAATGAACAATAAAAACTGCGCCAATAAAAATCACCCTCGGTAACGTTCCGCGCGCGTCAGCATCCATGAAATTCCGTCAGCGCGTCCAGGAGCGACGCCTGAAAATACGCGGCAAACGCGCTGTCAACAAGAAGGTGGAACGCGCCCACGCATTCTCCGCCCCCGTCCCCCGCGACAATCGCGCTCACCGCGGCGACAGAAGTCTGCGCCAGCGCGTCACGCGCGAACGCCCCCGGAGACAAATCCACGCCGCAGAGCTTGGCCATCGCTTCATGCCGACGCGCCCCGGAAATACGAAACCAGACATGGGAATCCCGGCGCGGCAACGCGTAAAGGCCGCCCTCCCCCGTATTCGGCAGACTGGCCTCCAGCGCCTGAACGCGCGCGCCATCCGCGTCCAGACCCAGCAGCAGGTATTCACTGGCGGAAAGACGCAATGTCAGCGCGCCTGTTTCGGCGCGGCACAAGCGATTGGCGGTTTCCGGAAGCGCAAAACCCGCCGTTTTCAGGTAGTCTGCCGCCGCCTTGCCGCGTATACCCACGCGCGGCACATTCGTTAAATCCTCAAGCGTCAAAGCGCTTGAAAATCGCGCCGCCTCTTTCGGCGCGGCAGCATGAAAAAACGTATTCATCCTCAAACCTCCTGCCGCAAATTTTGGGGATCATAAAAAGGCGTCGCGGCAACCGTTGCCAGCAGACGCCCGCCCGGCGCCTCCTCACAGCGAATAGGCAGCAGCGCGCCGACTTTCCCCTGTGACGGCGCGCACCAAGCCAGACCAATGGTTTGTCCTAACGCCACTGAATCGCCCAGCGAAGTAATCGCGCCAGTAATATTGCCCGTATCGTCCAGAATCAATTGCCCTTCCAGCGCCTTTCGCGGCGCGTCTTTCGGCAAAACAAAGCCCACGAGCTTGCGCTGCGGCGCTTGCGCTTCCAGAATTTCCACAGAACGCTTACCGACAAAAAATGGTTTTTTGCGCCCCAGCGCCCATTCCATGCCGACCTCCGCCGGATGAGTCATGCCGTCCGTATCCTGACCGATAATGATATGCCCCTTCTCAAGCCGCAAAAGACGCTGCGTCTCCACGCCGAAAGGACGAATCCCAAATTCCGCGCCTGCCTTCATCAGCGCGTCCCATAGCGCCTCGCCATAACGCGACGGCACGTGAATTTCGTAGCCTAGTTCGCCCACAAAACCCACGCGCATCAGCCGTGCCGAAATGCCCGCGACGACGCCGGTTTGTACGCCTAGATAGGGGAACGCAGAGCCGGAGAGTTCAATATTCACTCCCGCCCGCGCCAGCACTTCACGTGACTTGGGACCCGCAAGGTTCACCGCCGCCCAAGCAGAAGTGACGTTGGCAATGTCTGCGTCAAGCCGCCATTGCGCGTTCCATTTCGTCATGGCGCGCCAGACGCGGTCTACGCCGCTTGTGGTAGCGGTGACATAAAAATGCTGTTCACCCAAACGGCAGCACACGCCGTCGTCCATAATGACGCCATCCTCCGCCAGCATCAGCGCGTAGCGTGAACGCCCTACGGGCAATTTGGCAAAGCTAAAGGTATACAGGCGATCCAGCAATTCCACCGCGTCCGGCCCGCGAATTTCCAAACCGCCTAGGGTGGAAACATCAATCAGTCCTACCCGCTCGCGCACGGCGCGCGCCTCTTCCTGAATCAGCGCGTCGCGCCGCGCGGGATCGCCGTAATAGGCGGGACGCCGCCAAGTACCGGCCATCAGCCACTGCGCGCCCGCCTCCTCGTGCCGCCGCCGCATGGCGGATTCCCGCAGCGGAGAAAACATCCGGCCTGCGACATGCGCCAGCTTTTCTGGCATAAAGGGAGGCCGCGCCGTTGTGACGCCCGTTTCGGAAACGCTCCTGCCGGAAGCCTCGGCGACCAGGCGCGCGGCGGGCAGCGCGGACTGTCTGCCCTGCAAAGGTCCCATGCCGACAGTGGAAAAGCGCTTCACTAACTGTATATCCCGGTATCCGCAACGCACGGCATTAACAATGTCACGGATTTGCAGGTCTTCGTCGAAATCCACGAATTCCTTGCCTTGCGGATGCGGAAAAATCGGCCAGGGAAAATTGACCGGCGCCTCCGTCTCATACGCGGACGCGGCGTAAATCTCCGTGTCCGCCGCTTTTCCCAAAGCACGCAAAGCCGCCTGCCGTCCGGCGCGCTCACCGTCCCGCAGAATATTGGAAAGTGAAAAATAGCCGTTCGCTGAACCCGCGAGCGTCAAAATATCCGGCAAGCCAGAAATGGAAAACCGCGCGGTCGCATCGTGATAGGACAGCTTGCCGCCCGCCTGACAAGGCAGCTGCCAAGCAGGCATATAGCCCGCAGACATCAGAAGCGTGTCGCATTCAATCGTTTCGCCGCGCGCCTCCACCGCGCCGCGCTCCAGTCCGTCCGCCGCGCCCAAAATGCGGCGCAGATCAACCCCGACGACGCGCGGGTTGCCGTCGCGGTCCTTTCCGGGCAGCGCCTCAAATACCGTCGTACCGGAAAAAACACGGACATTCTTCGCCTTCAGCGCCGCCAGAAGCGGCAGGGTATCCGGGGATTCGGCACGCATGTCCGCCACGGCGGCGACTTCCACTCCGGCTTCCAGCAGATCCAGAGCGGCAAGACAGCCTGCGTCGTGACCTGTCAGCACTACCGCGCGTTTTCCGGGCCTGACTCCGTAAAGGCGCATGAGCCGCTGCGCGGCGCTGGCAAGCATGATGCCGGGTAAGTCGTTGTTGCGGAAAATAACCGGCTGCTCGAATGCCCCCGCCGCCATCACGCAGGTTTTTGCCCGCACTTTGTAAAGACGGTTTCCTGAAACAATGGGCAAATAGTTATCCGCGAACCAGGCGTTACAGACCGCGTTTGTAAGAACGCGAATATTCGGACGCCGCTGTACGCGCGTGATCAGATCGCGCGCTTCCTCCGCGCTTTTCCCTTCCAAACCGAAACGCGCCCAATGAAGCGATCCGCCCAGCTCCGGCTCCTGTTCCACCACGAGAACGCGCGCGCCCGCATCCGCCGCCGCAATCGCGGCGGAAAGCCCCGCCGGACCGGAACCGATCACCGCAGTATCGGCAAAAAGATAGGCTTTGTCGTGATACGTCGGCGTAAAAGATAAATCAAGCGCGCCCAAACCCGCTTTTTTGCGGATGAACGGCTCCCAGTATTTCCAAACGCCGCGCGGCTTAAAAAAGGCGCGGTAATAAAACCCGACGGGCATAAAACGGGAAAAGTGACCGAGGATCGCGTCGCGGTCATGGTCAAGCGAACCGCTGTAATTCTGCCCCATGACGGACAACCCTTCCGCGATCGGCGACACATCGGCCAGCACATTTGCCTCTTCCGGCAGCTGCACCAGCGTATTCGCGTCCTGCCCCGCGAGAGTCAGAGGGCCGCGCGCACGGTGATATTTGAAGGAGCGCGACAGTAAATACCGCCCGTCGGCAATCAGCGCGCTGGCAATGGTATCGCCCGCAAAACCTGCGTAAGTCTTGCCCTCGAAGGAAAAACGCACGGGACAATTCCGATCCACTCGCCGCCCCCAGGGAGGAGGCAGACGAAGAGAATGGGGAAAAGGACTGGAGGCGGCGCTCATACGGTTTTCTCCTTTTGCTGACCTTCTGCGGCGACGGGAAACTCCGCGCGCGCCGTAAATAATTCTCCCGGATCAAAAGTTTTTAGAACACAATCGGTCACGGCGTCGCGCTCGGCGATAAACCAATAGCCGGATGCGTTATGTAGCCACCATTCGCGGACTACCCCGGCAGGGTTGGTTTTATTGAATACGTAATCCGCCCATTCGGCGTCGGTTGCGGCGTCGGGATTCGGCATGACGGAAACTTCGCCGCCATAGGTAAATTCCGTGATATTGCGCAGACCATTTAAAGGACAGGGCATAAGTTTCATGAAAACACCTCGGATTCAGTGACTGGCCGCCGTCGCGCCCATTTCGTTGATCTGCCGGAAACGCGAAAACCGCTCAAGACTGAATGGCGCGATGATCTCCGGTATCTGCCCGCCTGAAGCCACCAGTTCCGCCATGCTTTTGCCGCAAATGGGCGTCGCCTTGAAGCCGTACGTGCCCCATCCCGCGTCCAGGTAGTAGTTGTCAATGGGCGAGCGTCCCATAATCGGGCTGTAATCCGGGGTCATGTCGGTTATTCCCGCCCACTGGCGCATTAATTTCGCGTTGGCAAGAAAAGGAAACATCTCCACCGCGTGCGCGAGCAGACCTTCTTTCAAATCCAGCGTGGAACGTGCGTTATACAACGGATACGGGTCAGAGCCGCCGCCAATCAGCACTTCGCCGCGCCCGGTCTGCTGCACATAACAATGCAGCGCGGAAGAACTCACCATCGGCGTAAGAAAAGGCTTGACCGGCTGCGTCACCATTGCCTGTAAAGGGTAGGTATGAATCGGCGCGCGAATGCCCAGCTTGCTCATCAAAATGGAACTGGAGCCGGCCACCGCCTGCACAACCGCGCCGCACTTCACCGTGCCGCGGTTGGTTTTTACCGCCGTCACGCGATTTTTTTCCACGACGAAATCCAGCGCTTCGGTGAGCGGATGGAATTCCGCGCCGCGCGCGACCGCGCCGCGCGCGTATCCCCAAGCCACGGCGTCGTGCCGCGCGGTCGCTCCGTCAATGTGCCACAGCCCCGCCAATACCGGCGCGTGCCCGGTATCAAGATTCAAAAGAGGCACAAGCTCTTTGATCTGCTGGCGATCCAACATTTCTGTCCGCCCTCCCAGATGACGATTGACTTCGCAGCGCTGGCGAAAGGCGCGCACCGTGGCGTCCGAGTGCGCCAGCGTCAATTGTCCGCGCTCGGAATACATGATGTTGAAATCGAATTCGTTGGAAAGATCGCGGAAAAGGTTCACTGAGGCGATATAAAACTTCACGCTTTCCGGCGTTAGATAATTAGAGCGGATTACCGCCGTGTTGCGCGCCGTGTTCCCGCCGCCCAGATACCCCTTTTCCAGTACCGCGACATTGGTCACGCCATGACGCTTGGCAAGATAATAGGCCGCCGCAACGCCATGACCGCCGCCGCCGACGATTACCACGTCATAGGAAGACTTCAGGGACGAAGGCGGAGGAAAATCCGGCGTTTTGACCGGGTCGGAAGAAAGCCCATAACGAAGAAGCGCAAAAGGCATGACGTCTCCTTGAAAAAATCAGGGCGCTCCGGCGATAGCTTTCGCCGCGCGGACAGTGTTCTGCATGAGACAGGCAATGGTCATCGGCCCCACGCCCCCCGGAACAGGCGTAATGGCGGCGGCAACGGCGGATACGCTCTCAAAGTCCACATCGCCCACCAGACGACTTTTCCCGTTTTCCGTGACGCGGTTGATGCCTACGTCAATCACGGTTGCGCCAGGTTTGATCCAGTCCGCATTCACCATGCGCGGACGTCCGACCGCCGCCACAACGACGTCGGCCTCGCGTGACAGCGCCGCCGCGTTCTTGACGCGGGAATGCACGATGGTCACCGCGCAGTCCTCCTGCAAAAGCAAGGCCGCCATCGGCTTTCCGACGATATTGGAACGCCCGATAACAACCGCGTGTTTGCCGCGCAAATCGCCGCCCAGCGTTTCCTTCAGCAGACGCAGGCAACCCAGCGGCGTACAGGGCGTAAGCGCCCGACGCCCCTGGTGCAGCGCGCCCACGTTTTCCGCGTGGAAACCATCCACATCTTTTTCTGGACGAATCGCCGCCAAAACCTTTTGCGCGTCAATCTGCGGCGGCAGCGGGAGCTGCACCAAAATGCCATGCACGGAGCGATTCTGATTCAGGCGCTCAATCAGTAGCAGCAATTCGGCCTCCGGCGTATCGGCGGCAAGACGATGCTCGAACGAAACAATATTGATCGCGCGCGCTTTTTCCACCTTGTTCCTGACATATACCTGGCTTGCCGGGTCCTCGCCCGCCAGCACAACCGCCAATCCCGGTCGGACGCCCGTCTCCATAAGCCGCGCGGTTTCCGCGCGCGCTTCGGCCAATACTTTTTCGGCAATGGCCTTGCCGTCAATGATCCGGGCGCTCATTTGAACACCACGGTTCGCGTGCCGTTGAGGAAGACGCGGTGTTCGAGGTGGTAGCGCACCGCCCTGGAAAGCGCCACCGTCTCCGTATCCCGGCCTATCGTAGCCAAAGCCTCCGGCGAGCAGGA
>JAIRPW010000034.1 GCA_031256795.1 Zoogloeaceae bacterium
CCGGGGGTGTTGGCAACGGTTTTTGGGGGGGTTTTTTTATCCAATCCGGTTTTTGTTACGCGGGTATGGAATGAATTTTGGGGGTTTTGCCCCCCCCCCCCCCCCCCCCCCGCAATGACGGTTCCGCCTCTCTAGCCTATCGCCCGGACATTGACGGACTGCGCGCGGTCGCCGTCCTTGCCGTCCTCGGCTATCACTTCTTCCCCCGCTGGCTCCAGGGCGGATTCGTCGGCGTCGATCTCTTCTTCGTCATCTCCGGCTTTCTCATCGGCGGCCTCCTCATGGACAGCCTCCAAAACCGCCGCTTCTCCTTCCTCGGCTTCTACGCCCGCCGCGTCCGCCGCATCTTCCCCGCTCTCCTCCTCGTCCTGACCTCCTCTCTCGCCTTCGGATGGTTCGCCCTCCTCCCCGACGACTACGAAACCCTCGGCAAACACACCGCCGGCGGCGCCGCCTTCCTCGCCAACCTCCTCCTCTGGAACGAAGCCGGTTACTTCGACGTCGAGGCCGCCAGAAAACCCCTCCTCCACCTCTGGAGCCTCGGCGTCGAAGAACAGTTCTATCTCCTCGCGCCCCTCCTCCTCTGGGGCCTCTGGAAACAAAACCTGCGCATCGCAACCTTCCTCCTCCTCTTCGCCTTCCTCTCCTGGCAATGGAACCTCTCCGCCTACCGAACAAATCCCGTCCTCGACTTCTACTCTCCCATGACCCGCTTCTGGGAACTCTTCGCCGGCGTCCTCCTCGCCCTTTGGGAACGAAAAAAAACAACGCCCTTCCCAAATCTCACCGAAAAAATCTCCCGCAGCGCCGAAAAAATCGCCCGCGCCCTCCTCTTCCGCATCCCGCCCCCGCCCGGACAAACCGCCGCCGCCGCGCGCTCCGCACTTTCCATGCTGGGCTTCCTCCTGATCGCCCTCGCGCTTTTCAAGGCCAAAACCAACGGCTTCCCCGGCAAACAGGCCCTCGTCCCCGTCCTCGGCTCCCTCTGCGTCATCGCCGCCGGAACCCAGGCATGGCTCAACAAAATCCTGCTCGCCCGCAAACCAATCGTCTATCTCGGCCTCATCAGCTATCCCCTCTACCTATGGCACTGGCCCCTCCTCTCCTACTCCAGAATCATCCTCGGCGAAATGCCGCACCGCGACTTTCGCATCGCCCTCCTCCTCCTCTCCGTCTCCCTCGCCTCCCTCACTTACCACCTCATCGAAAAACCCATCCGATTCAGCAACAAAAATAAAACAACCAAAATCGCGGCCCTTTGCGCGCTCATGACCACGCTGGCTATCGCCGGAGGGGAGATATGGCGTCACAAAGGATACAAACACCGCTGGGTTGTAGACAAAATCGCGCAAAGCCAACGCTTTCAGATATTGCAGGCAGTTCGTGAACGTTTCCCTCGCGCGATTAGCGCCAATGACCACGCCGCATTCAAGACGCGCTACGGGTGGCCTGCCAGTTTTCCGAATAATCCCGGAATGGCGATGTTCCGCGACGTTGGCGGAAAGCAGACCGTTTTGTTTTTTGGCGATAGCCATTCCGGGCACGCTTATTTTTCCGTTGCTGACCATAACGCGGAAATTGGCGTCAATACAGTCACAATGGGATCCGTTTGGTTTTTTGACAAAACACGCCCTAGTTTTATAGAAGGACTAAGGGATTTTTATTGGAACGCGATTAAAAATGATCTCTCTATTCGTAAAATATTTATCCTTACGCGCAGATTCCATTTCACCCAAGCCGATATTGACGCGCTTTCCCGTCCCGGAGTGAAAATATACATGGTCGCGGACAACCCCTTTATCGCTGACCCTGGATTCAGTAACTATGCGCTCTTACAGCAGCTGGATCGTTACCTTGGCGAAATTCATCCGCTGTGCCCGAAATTCTTGGCGTCTTGTCAAAAAACCGAATCCGCAGGCTTCGCTTTTTTGCACCGTTCTCGCGCCGAGGCGACCAAAGAGTACGAGAAGCACCTGGAAAATTTGCGCGCTCTGAAAGGCGTAACGCTCATTGAAGGCACGGTAGATGCGTTTTGCGGGAAAACCGAATGCCCGTTTTTTGACGAGCAAGGGTATCCGCTTTACTGGGACTGGGATCACATTACGTACCTGCACGGCGCAAAACGCCTTGTGGATAAAGTCTTGCGCCCCTATCTGGACGAGCCATCCTAGACATTGCCCGGAAGAATTCCGAAAGCGCGGCAGGAGAAAACTCCGCGCCTTACCGCTTGAACATGCGCCAGCCGGAAATCATGGTAGAAATCAGCGAGTGCTGTCCCAGAACTTCCTCGCGCAAAGCGGCGTAAACATGCAGCGCCGCAAAGCTCATCATCAGCCACATGCCCAGCCGATGCCAGGAATGCGTTTGCTGCGACCCGCCCAGAAGCGGCACAACCCAGCCAAAAAGCCAATCCCCCAAACCGCCGCTGCCCGTAAATTCTACATACAGCCCAAACCCCGTGAATGTCATGCCGAACGCAAAGATCGTGAAAAAGAAAAACATCATCAGCAAAGCCATCGGATTATGGCCAAGATATTTCTTCGGCGTATGCTCCAGAAATAAATACCAGCGCAGCTCAAACCAAACTTCCTTCCACCACTCAATCTCCGTAAAAGGCAGCAAAAAAATCTGCCGCGCGTGACGGTTGCCAACAAACGCCCAGTACAGGCGCGCGATCAGGCCCAGGGCGAACAAATATCCCGCAATATAGTGGATATACCGCACATAGCCCATCATGTAATGATCCGCCGCTTCCCCGAAAAGCGTCGGAAAAGGCTTGCCGATCAAATACCCCGTCACGGCCAGCACCGTCATAACCACAGCGTTAAACCAGTGCCAGACCCGCAGCGGCGCCTCATACACATAAACGGAATACACCTGGCGGCCATGCCGCATGGCGTCCTGAATGTCGTGTTGGGAAAGCATGATGTCCTCCTTTCCAAACGCCTTAACGCACCTTAACCGCGCTTAGCTCCTGCCCGCCCGGTCCCATGACATGCGTTGAACACGCCAGACACGGATCAAAAGAATGCAAAGTACGCAAAATTTCCAGCGGCTCGTCAGCCTTGGCTAGGGGCGTATCCAAAAGACTCGCTTCAAACGCGCCGATTTTCCCCTGGGCGTCGCGCGGAGAACCATTCCAGGTCGTCGGCACAACGCACTGATAATTCTCGATTTTTCCATGCTTAATGCAAATCCAATGCCCCAGGGCGCCGCGCGGCGCTTCCGTAAAGCCCGCGCCCCGCGCTTCCACCGGCCAGGCGTCTGGATTCCATTTGCCAATATCGGCGGTATTCAGATCGCCCGCCTTCAAATTGGCAATCAGACGATCAAACATCTGCTCCTGAAGTTTGACGCAATACAAAGTCTCAATGCCGCGCGCCGCCGTGCGTCCCAGGGTGGAAAAAAGCGCGGAAAGCGGCAGCCCCAGCTTGGAGAGCGCGCCATCAACGCTCTCCTTGATAAAGGGATAGCGCGCCGGCTGCAAATAGGCAAGCACCATGCGCGCCAGACAGCCGACTTCCATCGCGTGACCGCGCCAGCGCGGAGACTTGATCCAGGAATATTTCCCTTCTTCGTCAAAAGCCTCCACGCGGGTGCGGCTGCCCTTGGTATTCGCGCCCAGCGCGAAATGAGGTTCGGTAATCCCCTCAAAAGGATGCAGCCCCCGGCTTTCGTCTGGATATTTGTACCAGGAATGCGCGACAAATTCCTGAATTTGCTCCGGATCTTTCAGGTCAACCGGGTGGATCGTGCCAAGGTCCCCGCCGACAATCGCGCCGCGCGGCAAAAGAAGGTTTTCCGCCGAATAATCATTGGCAAGGTCCGGAATATCGCCATAAGACAACAGGTACTGCGAGGACAGGCCGCCGCCATAGAGCCAATCTTTGTAAAACGAGGCGATCGCAAGCAAATCCGGCAAATACACTTGCTCAATAAACGCCGCGCTTTGCTCAATCACGCTTTTGACAAGATTTAACCGCTCCATATTGACCGCGCCGACCGCCCCCGTTCCTTCCAGGTTGATGGCGCAAGGCACGCCGCCTACCAGCCAGTTGGGGTGCGGATTCTTGCCGCCAAAAATCGCGTGAATCTTGACGATCTCTTTCTGAAAATCCAGCGCCTCCAAATAATGCGTCACCGCCATCAAGTTGGCTTCAGGAGGCAGCTTGTAGGCGGGATTTCCCCAATAGGCATTGGAAAACGGCCCCAGCTGTCCGCTATCCACAAATTTTTTCAGCCGGGTTTGCACGTCGCGGAAATACCCGGGCGACGACAGCGGCCAACTGGAAATGCTCTGCGCCAGCTCGGAAGTTTTCTTGGGATCCGCCTTCAGCGCGGAGACGACATCTACCCAGTCCAGCGCGTGCAGATGATAAAAATGCACGAGGTGATCGTGAATGTAGAGATTGAGCTGCATCAAATTGCGAATCAGATGCGCGTTCTCCGGGATCTGGATCGCCAGCGCGTCCTCAACCGCGCGCACGGAAGTCAGCGCGTGCGTTCCGGTGCATACCCCGCAAATGCGCTCCGTAAACGCCCATGCGTCGCGCGGGTCCCGCCCTTTCAGAATCACTTCCAGACCGCGCCACATCGTGCCGGTAGAGACCGCGTTGCGAATCACGTTGTTTTTGTCCAGATTGACTTCCACGCGCATATGCCCCTCAATGCGGCAGACGGGATCAACCACCACGCGGCGGCCAGAGTTATCCAGCGTAAAGCCCTGGGTTTCATGGACGCTCATGCGTTTTCTCCTTGCTTTTCGTTCTGCGGTTCGGAATGACGGAGGCGCGAGAGCGCGGTAATCGCGGCATGCGCCGCAATGGCCGCGCCCGTGCCCACGGCGATAGCGCCGCCGACCTCATCCGCGCTGGCCTCAATTCCAAACTGATGAATTCCGGTTACACGATCATAAAAGCTGCCTTTATCCCAAAAGCCGTCTTCCGAGCAGCCCAGACAGCCATGACCGGATTGCACCGGCCAGGAAATTCCGCCGTTCCAGCGCATGGACGAACAAGCGTTATAGGTTGTGGGGCCTTTGCAGCCCATTTTGTACAGGCAAAATCCCATGCGCGCGGGATCGTCGTCCCACTGCTCGACGAACTGCCCGGCGTCGAAATGTCCGCGCCGGTAGCATTTGTCATGGATACGCTGGCCATAAAACATGCGCGGGCGGCCCTGCCGGTCCAGCTCTGGAATACGCTCAAACGTCAGCATATACGTCACCACGCCGGTCATTACTTCCGCAATGGGCGGGCAGCCGGGTACGTGAATCACGGGCTTGTTGGTGATTATCTTCTTAATGGGCGTCGCCCGCGTCGGATTGGGGCGCGCGGCCTGCACGCAGCCATACGAGGCGCAAGAGCCCCAGGCAATGACGGCGCGCGCGTCCGCGCAGGTTTCTTTCAGCTTTTCCACAAAAGGCCGCCCGCCCTGAATGCAGAACATGCCGTCTTCATTCAGCGGCGGATTGCCTTCCACCGCCACGATGTAATTTCCCTTGTATTTTTCCTTGACGGTTTCAATGATGGCTTCCGCCCGGTCGCCGGCAGCGGCCATGAGCGTATCGTCGTAATCCAGCGAAAGCATGGAAAGGACAACGTCGCGCGTCAGCGGGTGCGCGGAACGGATAAAAGATTCCGAGCAGCAGGTGCATTCCAAACCGTGCAGCCACAGCACTGGAGTGCGCGGCTTGGTTTCCAGCGCGCGCGCAATCTCCGGGATGGCGGCGGCGGAAAGTCCCAGCGAGCTGGCGGTCAGACTGCAAAATTTCAGAAAACTGCGCCGGGTAATTCCCTGGCGTCGCAGCACTTCATAGAAGGTCTCGGTCATAGTGCGAATCCTCGCGCGAAAAACATTGCGAACGCGCCCATTTTCGCACTTTGCCGCAAGATTGTCAGGTATCGTCTGTCATAAAAGGGCGTCCAAAGCCGACGCCCTTTTCTTTGACAAATCAAGACGGAATTTTGCTGTTCAGCCTTTGACGAAGCGTATTTCCCCGTCGCTTTCTATTACCCGGATCCCATCCTTCGGCGCGAATTTGCCTTCAAGAATTTCTTTTGCCAGCGGATTTTCAATCTGCTGCTGAATGGCGCGCTTCAAAGGACGCGCGCCAAATACCGGATCAAACCCGGCGCGGGCAATTCCGGCAAGCGCCGCGTCGTCAACTTCCAGACGCATTCCCAGCGCCGTCACGCGGCGGGCAAGATAGCCCAACTGGATGCGCGCGACCTCCTGAATATGCTTTTCGTCCAGATTGTGGAACACCACGGTTTCGTCAATACGGTTGATAAATTCCGGGCGGAAATAGGCTTTTACTTCCGCCATCACCGCTTCCCGGATCGCCTGATCTTCCTTGCCCGCCATCTGCTGAATCATCTGGCCGCCCAGGTTGGAGGTCATGACAATCACCGTATTCTTAAAATCCACGACGCGCCCTTGCCCATCCGTCATGCGCCCGTCATCCAGCATCTGCAAAAGCACGTTGAATACGTCTGGATGCGCCTTTTCCACCTCGTCGAACAAAATCACGCTGTACGGCTTGCGGCGCACCGCCTCCGTCAGCGCGCCGCCTTCCTCATAGCCAACATAGCCGGGCGGCGCGCCAATCAGCCGCGCCACCGCGTGTTTTTCCATGAACTCGCTCATGTCGACGCGGATTAAATGCGTATCCGCGTCAAACAAGAATTCCGCCAGCGCCTTGCAAAGCTCGGTCTTGCCTACTCCCGTAGGCCCCAAAAACAGAAAAGAGCCGTAAGGGCGGTTCGGATCGGAAAGCCCCGCGCGCGAACGCCGGACAGCGTCCGAAACCAGCCGCACCGCGTCCTCCTGCCCGACGACGCGCCGCCGCAAATTGTCTTCCATGCGAATAAGTTTTTCCCGTTCTCCCTGAAGCATTTTGGCAACCGGAATGCCGGTGGCGCGGCTGACCACTTCCGCGATTTCCTCCGTGCCTACCTGCGTGCGCAAAAGACGGTTCTGACGGGGCGCGTCGCTTTTTTCCGCCGCTTTCAGACGCGCTTCCAAATCGGGAATTTTCCCGTACTGCAATTCCGCGAGTTTGTCGAACTGTCCGCGCCGCTGCAATTCCGCCATTTGCACGCGGATTTTCTCAATTTCCTCTTTGATGCGCGCCGCGCCCTGCACGCCCGCCTTTTCCGCCTTCCAGATTTCCTCAAGATCGGAATACTCTTTTTCCAGACGAGCGATCTCTTCTTCAATCAGCGCGCGGCGCTGGCGCGAAGCGTCGTCCTTTTCTTTTTTTACGGCTTCCCGCTCGATTTTGATCTGAATCAGGCGGCGATCCAGTTTATCCATGATTTCCGGACGCGAATCAATTTCCATCTTGATGCGCGCGGCCGCCTCGTCAATCAGGTCTATCGCCTTGTCCGGAAGAAAACGGTCGGTAATGTAGCGGTGCGAAAGCTCCGCCGCCGCGACAATGGCGGGATCGGTAATCTCCACGCCATGGTGCAATTCGTAGCGCTCCTGTAAACCGCGCAGAATGGCGATGGTGGCCTCTACCGTCGGCTCGTCGACCAGCACTTTCTGAAAACGGCGCTCCAGCGCCGCGTCTTTCTCAATATATTTCCGGTATTCGTCCAGCGTTGTCGCGCCGATGCAGTGCAGGTCTCCGCGCGAAAGCGCGGGCTTGAGCATATTGCCCGCGTCCATGGCGCCCTCCGCCTTGCCCGCGCCTACCATTGTGTGCAATTCATCAATGAACAAAATAACGCGCCCCTCTTCCCGCGCGATCTCCTGCAGCACGGTCTTTAAGCGCTCCTCAAATTCGCCGCGATACTTCGCGCCCGCGAGCAGTCCCGCCATGTCCAGCGATAAAACCCGCTTATTTTTCAGCGTTTCCGGGACTTCCTCATTGACAATGCGCTGCGCCAGCCCTTCCGCGATCGCCGTTTTGCCCACGCCCGGCTCGCCAATCAGCACCGGATTGTTTTTGGAGCGGCGCTGCAAAATCTGAATCGTCCGGCGAATTTCATCGTCGCGCCCAATCACCGGGTCAAGTTTGCCCGCGCGCGCGCGTTCGGTAAGATCGACGCAATATTTTTTCAGCGCCTCGCGCCGCGCTTCGGCGTCTGGATTTTCCACGCCCGCGCCGCCGCGCGCCGCCAGAATCGCCGCTTCCAACGCTTTTCTCCGCAGCCCCTGCTGACGCGCGAGTTGTCCGGCCTCTCCCTTATCGTCGGCGATGGCGAGCAAAAACATTTCGCTTGCGATAAAACGATCATTGCGCTGACTGGCTTCGCGCTCCGCAAGATTCAAAAGCCGGGAGAGATCGCGGCCTATGGTGACGTCGCCGTCATGTCCTTCTACCTGCGGCAAACGCTTTACGGCGGACTCCAGCGCGCCGGAAAACCCCGGAACATTCACCCCCGCGTGCGTCAGCAGCGACGCCGTGCCTCCCGCTTCCTGCCGCAGCAGGGCAAGCAGAAGATGGACGGGTTCAATGAATTGCTGCCCGTTCGTGACCGCGAGGCTTTGCGCTTCCGCCAGCGCCTCCTGGAATACGGTAGTCAGTTTGTCCAAACGCATGAGGAATCCCCTGGTTGTATGTGAAAAGATGAAGATCACATGGGGATCAACGGAAAAAATTCAAGCGCAGAAACCGAAAGCAAACACGGCAAACGACCAAAGCAGGAGCAGCTCCGCTCTGTCCGTTCGGCAGACGCTTCCGTGCCTATAACTCTCCATTAAAGCTAGCTCCCATGTAAACGCCTATCGCCGCCGCGGCGCGAAACGTAAATAACCCCCGCGTAATTATTTATAGCTATAGAGAACAGGGTTCTGCGCCGCCCTCAACGCAGCGGAAATACATTTTCCTAAATATCTATTTAACACAGAAAAGTCTGCCTCTTTGCCAATAAACCCTATTCTTTCCCTATATTTTTCATTCCAGTATTTTGAACCGCCATATTTTTCTACATTCTCATAGGTTGTGACATACCATTGGCTTGGCTCAAATACGCCTTTTATTACGCCGTCAACGACTGCCAGCACATAATCAGCCCGTTCAGCTCTGCATTGATTCGCCTTCCAGTAATAGCGTGCAGCCTCATATACGGAACCGCGTTCCAGAACAGTAATTGGCTTTATTTTGAAAACTATACACTTATCCGCAAATATACTAATTTCCCCAATATGGTTTTTAGCGTCGTCCATGCTTGCCATCCTTATAAAGAGATATTTTGCGCCCGCTTTCCGCTTATCTTGAGAAACCCCGATCATCGGAGTTTCCCAAGATCGCTCTCATCCGCGCTACTGCAATGTACAATGCGACATTCCGCCGCCGACGTCCGTGCAAGTTGCCGAAGAAGGCGCGGACCGGCGAATGGTGTCAATTTTCTCCTGATGGCGGCGCTCCTCTGCCGCCCTCTGCTGCGCCTCCCTTATTTGCCGATTCAGTCCTTCCTCCATCTGGTTAATATTCCTCTGCGTTATGGCAGACTCTACGCTCATACGCTCTGTCGCGATTTTATCGCAAACAATACCGAATTGCGCCCATGTAAGTTTCCCCGCATATAACGCTTGTACCGCCTTAAGATTTTCTTTGCCATCTTTTTCTGTTCGCAGCATGATATTGAATTCTTCAAAAGTCTTCGGTTGCGGGAGCGCTTTTATATACCCGTCGTAACATGCCTGCATAAGCTGACCGTATTTTTTTACCGCTTTCAGTTCTTCTTTCGTCGGATATTTGTCATCGAAATAATCTATCGGACAACCATTGAAACTAATACCGGATTTCCCGCGAATAACCGCCATTTCCGGATCCGTCGCGAGCCTTTGCTCACATTTTGCCAAAACTTCGTTTGCCGCGCGATACTCAATCTCCGTCTCTTGTTTCACTTGCCGGCTTATTTCCTCCACCGTCGGAAGGCAACCCGGCACGGCACAAAGAATGAGCGTGAGCAGCGCACCCGCCCTACATATCTTGAGTTTCTTGCCGCGTGCGGAAAGCATACTTTCTTCAAGACGCATGATTAGTTCCGGAAATTTACCATTTGCCACGTTCTGCATCACTCTCTCCCTGCGAATCAAATGTTCGGGCATTCGTTGACACGCAATATGCCATAGAAGTATATTTTACTCAAATCGCGCGGCAACCGGAAAAACAGAAAGGCGATTCAGTTTGCTTTCCAGATCAGGAACGCGCGCCAAAAAAATCTCTTTCTGCGCGCCGGATAAAGCGATACGCGTCGGCAGCGGAACAGAAAGCGGATTCACCGCCTGACCGCGCACACGAAACTCATAATGCAAATGCGGGCCAGTCGCCCAGCCCGTCTGCCCCACATAGCCGATTACCTCATTTTGCGTCACGCGGCTTCCCGTTTTCAGACCCGGCGCAAAACGGCTTAAATGCGCGTATGCGGTTTGATATTGCCCCATGTGCGCAAGAACAACGAGCTGCCCATACCCGCCCTGCCGCCCAACGAAGCGCACCACGCCATCGCCCGTGGCGCGCACCGGAGTTCCAGAAGGCGCGCCGTAATCCATGCCCTTATGCGCGCGCCACGTTTTCAGAATCGGATGCAGCCGCAAGGCAAAACCAGAAGTCACGCGGGAAAACGGCAGAGGCGAACGCATAAACGCCTTGCGCAAAGAATTGCCCTCCGCGCTGTAATAATCCCCGCGCCCGTCGGCCTGGGCAAACCAGAACGCCTGATGGGTCTTGCCGCTATTGACAAAACGCGCCGCCAAAATGCGCCCCGCGCCCGCCGGAGAACCCGCCAGATACGGCTGTTCATACAGAATGTCAAAACGGTCGCCGCGCCGCAAATCCCGGTGAAAATCAATCTCCCCGGAAAAAATATCCACCATCTGCTGCGCGACGCTGTCGGGAATTCCCGCGCCGTCCGTCGCGCCAAAAAAAGAATGAAGAATTTCACCGCGCGCGAACGCTTGCCGCGTTTCCAGACGCGGCGCAATCTCCCGCACGACAAAATGATCGTCCGCGCGCTCCACGCTCAGAAGCGCCCCGCCCCCGGAAAGCGGAAACTCAAGACGCAAAAGACCGCCCTCCGCCGTAGTTTCCGCGCGCACGAGACGCCCCGGCACCATCTGACGATACAAAGTCCGCGCCTCCGGACGCGCGAGGAACTGCCGCAGCGCCGTTTCATCCGCAATGCCCAGCCTCGCCAGCAACTGATCAAATCGTTCGCCGCGCGCGATTTTTTCTTCCCGCGCGTACCGATCTTCTCCCTGGGAAAGCGGAATTCCGCCGAGAAGCTCCAGCGCCTCGGAGCGGGTTTCCATAAAATCAGACGGAAGATCCGGCGCGACAGGCAAAGCGAGCGCCGTCAAAACGCACAGCGCAAAAAAGCCCCCCAAAAGCCTCGGCGGCGTCAGCACAACGGCGCGAAACGGGCGAGATTCCCCGATCGTATTGGGCGAAAGATGCGAAAAACTACTACTCATGAGCAAACCCGCGCGGCGCTTCCACAAACAAAAGAATGGCGGATTCTAACAAAATCACAGTTCGCGCGCGCGGGTTTGCGGCATTCTGGTCCCGCGCCCCAGAGCGGGTCGGCTTATTTTTCCCCGCGCAGCTGAAAAATCTGCGCGAAACTTTGGCGCAGCACTTCGCCTTTTTCCCCGCCCACCAGCTGTAAAGTTTGGCTGGGCGCGTGCAGAAACTTATTGGTCAGCCGCAAAGAAAGCTGTTCCAGCGCCTTTTCCGGCGCGTCGCCCGCCGCAAGGCGTTTCAGCGCGTGTTCCAGCTCATGGCGGCGCATACGCTCCGCCGTATCGCGCAAACCACGAATCAAAGGCACGGTTTCCCGCGAGGAAAGCCATTGCTTGAATTGCGCCGTATGCGCCTCAATCAGGCGCTCCGCTTCCATGACCGCCGCCTGCCGGGACTCAATCCCGCTTGCCACAATCGCGGCCAGATCGTCTACGCTGTACAAAAACACATCGCTCAAGCGTTTGACTTCCGGCTCAATGTCGCGCGGTACGGCCAGATCCACCATGAAAACCGGACGATGCCGCCGCGCTCTCAAAGAATGCTCCACCAGGCCCAGCCCGATAATCGGCAGCGGCGAAGCGGTACAGGAAACCACAATGTCGTATTCCGCAAAAGTCGCGGCAATTTCGTCCAGACGAATGGCGCGCGCGCCATAGCGTTCCGCCAGCGCCGCGCCGCGTTCCAGCGTGCGGTTGGCCACCGTAACCGCGCGGGGAGATCGCGCGCAAAAATGCGCGGCGACAAGCTCAATCATTTCCCCCGCGCCAATGAACAGAATGCTCTGCTCATGAATGGATTCAAAAATACGTTCCGCCAGCTGCACCGCCGCCGCCGCCATGGACACCGTATTCATACCAATGGCCGTACCGCTGCGCACTTCCTTGGCGACGGAAAACGCCTGCTGAAAAAGTTTATGCAAATAGCTGCCCAGCGCCCCGACCGACTCCGCCTTGCGCGCCGCGTCCTTGATCTGCCCCGCGATCTGCGCCTCGCCCAGCACCATGGAGTCCAGCCCGCTGGCCACGCGAAAGACATGCCGCGCGGCCTCCTCATCTTGCATGCGATACAAAAAAGACTGAATGCGAGACAGCGGCAGATGGTGGTATTCCGCAAGCCAGGGCGCAAGCGTATCCGGCGTGTCCGTAACCGCGTAAATCTCCGTGCGGTTGCAGGTGGAGAGAATAGCCGCTTCCCGCGCGTCCGCGCTTTCCTTCAGAGTCGCCAGCGCGCCGGGCAGATCTTCGGCGGAAAAGGAAACCCTTTCACGAATGTCAATGGAAGCCAGGTGATGATTGATGCCGAGCAGGGAAATAGGCATTGGGAAAAGAAACCGCGAAACAAAAAGCGCGCGCCTGACCACGACAAAACAAAGCGGAACAAAACAACTGCCGCGCGGTGAATGGATCATTATACACGGGGCGCATCCCCGCCATCGGCGCTGTGGCGGCTCTTTGCGGATACGGCTAGAATGACGGGCGTCTCTCCCGGAAAAACTCACATGCCGTCCATTCGCCCCCTTTTCTTTTTGCCGATCGCGCTGGCGCTGGAATCCTGCGCGTTTTTCTCTTCGCCTCCTCCGCCGGAAAGCACGGTTCTGCCTCCAGAGATTTACAAGGTGCGCCCTGAACTATTGGGAACGTCCGCGCCGCAGCCGTCCTCCGACGACGCTCGGGAGTAAGACCGGCGCGGGCGCGCCCTTCGCGCGTTACGCCTTCGCCATTTCAATCAGCAAAACGTGCGCGGTATCCTCCGGCACGATACGAATCGTCTCTTCCGTCACTTCCAGCGCGTCCCGCATGGACAACGTGATCGTATTGACGACCGCCCGGCCTTCAATTACCACCAGATACGCCTGACGCTGGGCTTCCACCGCAAAGGTCAGCGGCTGATCCCGGTGTATCAGCGCGGCATAAACATTGACGTCCGCATGAATCCGAATGGGCGCTTCGGATTTTTGATTTTTGACGCCCGTGGCAATCTGCAACCAGCGATTTTCCCGATCCGAAAACGTCAGCGGCAAATCTCCGTAATTGGGCGTAATGCCTTTTTCGTCCGGCACAATCCATACCTGCAAAAATCGCAGCAATTCAGCGCCGTGATTGTATTCGCTGTGTATTACGCCGGTTCCCGCGCTCATATACTGCACTTGCCCGCGCGTCAATGTGCGCTGATTTCCCATGTTGTCCGCGTGAGTCAAAGCGCCGTCAATCACGTAGGAAATAATTTCCATATTCGCGTGCGGATGCGCCTCAAACCCCGTACCCGGCTGCACCAGATCATCATTCAGTACGCGCAGCACCCCGAAGCGAATATTTTCTGGATTGCAGTAATCCGCGAATGAAAAATGGAAATGGCTGTCCAGCCAGCCTTCAGAAGCGCGCCCCATTTTTTGGTGGTCAATATAGCGAAGCATTGTTTCCTCCTTTTGCGGTATGTAAGCCCGCCGGAAATCACGGCGGGAAGAGATTTATATACCAGAAAATGCCGTTGTCAATATTGCGGCAAGCCCCCCTTTCGCAAACGGGGAACTAGCGAAATACCACGGTTCGCGTGCCGTTGAGGAAGACGCGGTGTTCGAGGTGGTAGCGCACCGCCCTGGAAAGCGCCACCGTCTCCGTATCCCGGCCTATCGTAGCCAAAGCCTCCGGCGAGCAGGA
>JAIRPW010000022.1 GCA_031256795.1 Zoogloeaceae bacterium
TCATCGCCAGTGAGCGATTTGTAGTGCTTCTGAAACGCCTCGTTATAAGCGCGGTAAAGCTCGCGGGTGGGGTCGTAGGAGACATTCAGCAGTTCGTAGGAAGCGGCATGGGCTGCGGCAGAGAGAATCCCCGCGCTCAGAATGCTTAGAAATCGTAGTGAGAGTGACATGGCAATCTCCTTTCATGAGGGAAGTGAGACGTCAGTCTAGGCGGATTGCTTATGTTTTATAAGAATGAAAAAATATTTTGTTAGACTAAAATGACATAATATTCTGCATCACAAGCTGCGGCGTCTAAGTACGCAGGTTTTTGGATTGCGTAAGCAAGGATACAGCTCTGTAAACTGGGCAAAGAAAAACCCCAAACCTGCATGGTTTGGGGTTTTTGTTGGTGGGCCTCCCGAGAGTCGAACTCGGCACCAACGGATTATGAGTCCGCTGCTCTAACCAGGCATGAGCTAGAGGCCCGCTAAAACAACGCGCGAAGCGGCAACCCGGTCTCGCGCCCTCTCAATTGATATAGCTTTCAACGAAGCTGCGCAACTTCTCTGAACGGCTGGGGTGACGCAATTTACGCAGCGCCTTGGCTTCAATTTGCCGAATACGTTCCCGCGTGACGTCAAACTGTTTGCCGACTTCTTCCAGTGTGTGATCCGTGCTCATTTCCACCCCGAAACGCATTCGCAGCACCTTGGCTTCCCGTTGCGTGAGCGTATTGAGAATTTCCTCCATGACTTCACGCAAACTGGAATAGAAGGCGGAATCTTGCGGAGACAAGGTTACGGTGTCCTCGATGAAATCCCCCAGATGCGAATCTTCGTCATCCCCAATCGGCGTTTCCATTGAAATCGGCTCTTTGGCGATCTTCATGATTTTGCGCACCTTCTCTTCGGGCATTTCCATCCGCTGCGCCAGCGTGACCGGATCCGGCTCCAGCCCCGTCTCCTGCAAAATCTGCCGACTGATTCGGTTCATCTTGTTGATGGTTTCAATCATATGCACCGGAATCCGAATCGTGCGCGCCTGATCCGCAATGGAACGGGTAATGGCCTGACGAATCCACCAGGTGGCATATGTGGAAAATTTGTACCCCCGTCGGTATTCAAACTTATCCACCGCCTTCATCAGGCCAATATTGCCCTCCTGAATCAAGTCCAGAAACTGTAGGCCGCGGTTCGTATATTTCTTGGCGATAGAAATCACCAGGCGCAAATTGGCTTCCGTCATTTCCCGCTTTGCGTGCCGTGCCTTCGCTTCTCCGCTGCTCATTTTCCGGTAAATGTCCTTCAGCTCTTTCAGCGACAAGCCAATCCGGTTTTGCAAGTCAATCAGCTGCTGCTGCGCCTCGCGAATGTCTGGGGCGTTCCTCCCCAGAATTTCCGCATATCCCTTCCCACTGCGGGAGGTAGCGGCAATCTCTTTATCCACCCAGGCCAGATTGCTTTCATTGCCCGCAAAACTTTTCAGGAACGCTTCGCGCGGCATACGCACCTTATGTACGCAGATGTGCTGAATGTGCCGCTCAGACGCGCGCACACCGTCAATCATCGTCCGCACACTGCCGCAAAATCGCTCAATCGTGCGCGAAGTAAACCGGATATACAGCAACTCTTCGCTGATCCGCCGTTGCAGATCAAGATAAGCCTTGTCCTGCGATCCTTTGCGGCGCAGCGTCTTGACCATTTGCTCATAGGCTGCGCGAATTCGGCCAAAGCGTTCCAGCGCATCCGCTTTCAGCTGCGCCAAGGACGCCGACGCCGCTCTGTTTGCGGCGTCTTCATCTCCTTCTTCCGCCGCCCCAGATTCTTCCTCGGCTTCCTCAACGCCGCTCAGAGCGGCCGTTTCAGCGGCTTCTGGAATACTTGAGTCCACCAGGCCGTCAATCAGCTCATCAATGCGAATTTCATCCTTGCGCACCCGCTCGGCCATATCCAAAATTTCAACAATCGTTGTGGGGCAAGCGGAAATCGCTTGCACCATATGCTTTAAGCCATCTTCAATGCGCTTGGCAATCTCAATTTCCCCCTCGCGCGTCAGCAATTCCACGGTTCCCATCTCGCGCATATACATCCGCACCGGGTCGGTCGTCCGGCCAAACTCGGAATCTACAGTGGACAGGGCTTGCTCCGCCTGCTCCTCCATTTCCTCATCATCTGCCGTAGTGACGGCGGCGTCATCCATCAACAGGTTTTCGGCGGCGGGCGCTTCCTCAAAAACCTTGATGTTCATATCATTAAAATAACTGATGAACGACTCAATTCGCTCGGCGTCTACCATGTCGTCCGGCAAATGATCGTTGATTTCCGCATGCGTCAGGTAGCCCCGCTCTTTGCCTTGACGAATCAATTCCTTTAGACGCATCTTGCGGGTTTCTGCATCCATTTCCGGCTTGGCCGCGCCGGCGTCCAGAATTTTTGCCGCTCCTTTGAGCTGCTTATTTTTCGAGACCCGTACCTTACCCTTTAAAGGCGCGGCTTTTTCCGCTGGCTCTTCTGTCGCGGCGGCGGGCGCGGGAATTTCTTTCTTTTTGACTGCTTTTGCAGTTGGTTTTCCTCCGCTTTTTTCTTTGGGTACGACGGGTTTATCCGCTTTTGTCGTTGGGACGCCTTCAGCTTTCCTGGCGGCAGCGGCTCTGCCAGCTTTTGCTGTTGCTTTGCCTTTGTCCGCTTTCGCGGAAGCTGCTTTTTTGGGCGCGCCCGCTTCGGCGGAAACCGAAGATACAGGCGTTACGGCGTTTTTCGCGTTCGCTTTGCTTGCGGCGGTTTTGACGGTCGCCGTTTTTCCGGGCGCGGCAGGATTACCCGTTTTTACGGAGGGCTTGCTGGCGTTTTTGGAGGCGGAGGCTTTTGTGGCTTTGGCAACGGGCTTTGCAACAGCTTTGCTGGCTGCGGATTTTTCTTCTTTCATGGAGGCGTTTTTTTTGCCGCTGATTTGTTTGTCCTCTTTAGCGCTGTCCGCAGCTTTTCTGGAAGTCCTTGCTTCCTTTTTATTTGCTTCTTCTCTCGTTTTAGAAAGCGCGTCCTTTTTCGCGCGAGGCGTGACGCCAGCGCCAGAGTCGACAATCGGCGTCCTTTTCACAGGTTCATCGATTTTGTTCTTGGCCATATTCCATCCTCCTTTTCATTGGAAGCGAAAATTCTCTATTATACCATATTTTAAATATTTTCCCATATCAATTTTCCTGTCTTGTCAACAGGGTAAGATATTGCGCCTTTTCTTCTGCGCTCAAGCCCGATACTCCGAAGAGCCGCGCTTTTTCCTGCAAATCGGAAAACCCCGCGCCGCGCGCTTCTTCCGCAAAACGTATCAGCACGTCTTCGAATTCCTTCTCCTGTTCGTCCAGAATCTCTTGCTCCGCAGGGCCGCGCATGAGTTCGTCAGACTGCGCTTCGACAAAAAACATTTCCAGCGGATGTCCGCGCAAACGCTCCATGATCTGCGCAAGATTAGAATCCGGAGGCAGGCCGGGAAGAATTTCCGCCAAAACTGTCAGCGCGTCCCGCTCGGCGCCAGGCGGCATTTTTTCCAGCGGAATTCTCTTGACCCGTTCAGGCTGGCACAGCGCCAAACGCAGCAAGCGGCGCGAAAGCGACGGCGGTACTCGTTTCGGTTTTTTCGGTTGCGGGGGCGTATATCCGCGAATGCCGCATAAACGTTCAACTTCTGCCTGTGTCAGACCGCTTTCGTTTGCCAAACGCTTTACCATCTGCAAACGCAAAGACGGCGCGGCAAGGCGCGCGAGCAAAGGCTTGGCTTCCGTAATGAGCCGCGCGCGCCCTTCCGCGCTTGCCAAATCGCAGTGTTTCTTGATTTCAAAAATAAGGTAATCCGAAAGTGGCGTCGCTTTTCGGATGAAACGCAAAAACGCCTCCTTGCCTTCTTGCCGCACAAAACTGTCTGGGTCTTCCGACTCCGGTAAAAAAGCAAAGGCGACGGACTTGTTGTCCGGCAAAAAGTCCAGCGTATTTTCCAGTGCGCGCCAGGCTGCCTTGCGCCCCGCCGCGTCGCCGTCAAAACAAAAGACCACGCTGTCCACCTGGCGTAGCAGCTTTTGCGCGTGCTGTGGCGTAGTCGCGGTTCCCAACGTCGCTAGCGCGTTGCTTATACCGTGCTGTGCCAGAGCGACTACGTCCATGTACCCTTCCACCACGATAGCGAGATTTTCGTCTCGTAGCGCTTGTCGTGCCTGCGGCAAGCCAAACAGCTCGCGCCCTTTCTCAAATAGCGGCGTTTCCGGAGAATTTAGATATTTTGGCGTTCCCTCGCCAATTACGCGCCCGCCAAAACCAATGACTTCCCCTTTCGCGCCAATAATGGGGAACATGACGCGATCTCGAAAACGATCATAGCGTCGCCCGTTCTCGCTCTCCAGCGCCAGCCCCGCTTGCACAAGCTCCGCGCGTTCATAGTCTGGAAAAATGGCTTTTAGATTCTGCCAACCATCCGGCGCATAACCCAAGCCAAACCGTGCCGCCACTTCGCCGCTTAGACCGCGCGCCTTTAAATATTTTTTTGCTTTCTCACTTTTTTTCAGCGACTCTTTATAAAAATTCCATGCTATCGCCATTATGGAATGAAGCGTGCGCCAGTCATTGCCCGGTTTTTTGCCCTCGATTCCTTCGCGCGTGTCAGGAACGGGAAGTCCTGCTGCCGAAGCCAGTTCCTTGATGGCGTCAACAAACCCCAGACCTTGATATTCCATGAGAAAACCGATGGCAGTGCCGTGCGCTCCGCAGCCAAAGCAATGGTAAAACTGCTTGGCGGGACTCACCGTGAAAGAAGGCGTTTTTTCACTGTGAAACGGACAGCAGGCCATATAGTTCGCGCCTGCTTTTTTCAGACGTACATGCCGATCAATCAGGTCAACAATGTCGACTCTGGCCAATACCTCATGAATGAAAGATTCAGGAATCATGCGGTCAAGAGTACATTTTGGCGCGGCGCCTGCCGCGCCAAAACGCTCCGGCTATCCTAAGCGTATCCTGACCAATTTGGAAACTTCTGACATGTCGGCTTTTCCCGCGAGACGGGATTTTAAAAGCGCCATCAGCTTTCCCATTTCGGCAATGCCTGTCACGCCCAATTCAGCAATGGCGTCATTGATCACAGAGGTAATCGCTTCCGCATTCATCATTTCCGGAAGATAAGTTGATAATACGGCCATCTCCGCGCGTTCCCGCGCCGCTAAATCCGTGCGTCCCGCCGCTTCAAATTGCCCCAGGCTTTCCGCGCGCTGTTTCATCATTTTCTGGAGCACAGCCACGATCTGATCATCGGAAAGCTCGGTAAGAAGATCATCCACTTCTTTTTGCCGGATGGCAGCCAGCGCGAGGCGGATCGTGCCCAAGCGTTCTTTTTCTCCCGCTTTTAGGGCGGCGTTCATGTCATCGCGCAAACGTATTTTCAAACTCATAAAAGCTCCTCAAAGGGGAAAGCCGCCGATTCTTGCAAAGAAAACGGCGGCTTTCAATTGATCCCTGACGCGCGGAACGTATCGGGAAAGCGTGGCTCCACGCGCCAAAATCAGTACAGCTTGGGTGGCAGAGTCATGCTGCGCAAGCGCTTGTGATGCCGTTTGACTGCGGCGGCCGCCTTGCGTTTGCGCTCTGCGGTCGGTTTTTCGTAAAACTCGCGCGCGCGCAGTTCGGTCAGCAAACCAGTCTTTTCGACAGAGCGTTTGAAACGGCGAATCGCTACCTCAAACGGCTCGTTTTCTTTGACGCGAATGCTCGGCATACCATCACCTCCTTTCAAATCGGCGGCGTATCAGGCGCGCCAACAAAATTTGTTTGTCCACGATAAATTCTTAAGGGCGCACATTCTACGCATGAAGCCTGTTTTCGGCAACCGTTGCGAAACCATCTTTACTCCAATGGAAGATAACGCACTTCCAGCACATCAATATCGCGCGGCCCGGATGGCGTCTGAAAGCGCAGACTATCGCCTTCTCGCGCTTTCAGAAGCGCGCGCGCAAGCGGCGATACCCAGCTGATACGCCCTCTTGAAACCTCGGCCTCGTCAATACCCACAATGGAGAACGTTTGTTCCGGCTCGCCATCAAAGCATAAGGTAACCGTCGCGCCAAAAAAAATTTGTTCATTGCCTTCCTGTAACAACGGATCAATCACTTGCGCGTTTTCCAGACGCTTGCTCAAAAACCGGATGCGCCGATCAATTTCGCGCAGCCGCTTTTTCCCGTAGAGATAATCGCCGTTTTCGGAGCGATCCCCATTGCTGGCCGCCCAGGAAACCACTTCCACGACGCGAGGCCTTTCTTCCCGAATCAGGCGATCTTGCTCCGCCACAAGGCGCGCGTATCCGGCGGGCGTCATATAGTTCTTGCTGCCATGCGGCAACGCGGGAGCGGAAGAGGGTTCCTCTTCCGCATCCGATTCTGTCGTCTCTCGGGTGAAAGCCTTGCTCATGGCGGATACAAAAATAAAGCGCGGACGGCTTTTGCGCCGTCCGCGCGGGATACGCAAAAAAATCAGGGCAAACTGTTGAGATAGGCGGCGACCATTTCAATGTCAACATTCTTCAAGGAGGCGACCGCGCTGGACATCAGGGGGTCTTGTCTTTCGCCGCTTTTGTCGCGGTATCGGGTGACCGCTTTCACGATATATTCCTCGTGCTGCCCCGCCAGACGGGGGATGGTCTCGTTGCCGCGCGCGCGTTCGCCATGGCAGCGTTCGCAATGCTTGAGGAAAACCTGACGACCGCTGGCAACTCTGCCCGCGTCCGGCGTGCCGGGGCGCGGATTTTGGCTGGCGTAAAAAAGGGCGATCTGGATTTTTTCTTCTTCGGTCAGCGCCTTAATTAAGCCTTGCATAAAGGGGTCTTTGCGTTCCCCCGTGCCGAACTTGCGCGTTTGCACCAGAACATAATCAGGGTTTTGTCCGGCAAGATTAGGCACGTCTGCCAATTTGCTGACGCCGTTGCTGCCATGGCAGTTGACACAAAAGGAGGATGCTTTGCGTCCCGCGTCCTGCGCCATGCGCAGCGTGGCGGGGTCGGCGCTGACTGCGCGCAACCGCGCGTCTTCCGCCTGGGCGGCATGAGCGAAAAAGCCAAGCGCCATAAAACTTAACGCGACGCCAAAAATATGCCAAAGTTTGTGCATGAAAGCTCTCCTTGATGCGGTTTTCGTGTGCTGCGTCATACCCGAATAAAGTGTTCCCGGTAGTATTTTAATTCGTCAATGGATTCGCGGATGTCTTCCAGCGCGACATGCGCGCCGCGCTTTTGGAATCCCTTGTGAATCTCTGGCCGCCAGCGCTTGCAAAGCTCTTTCAAGGTACTGACGTCCAGATTGCGGTAGTGAAACCATTTTTCCAGGCGCGGCATATAGCGCGCCATGAAGCGGCGATCCTGGCCGATGGAATTGCCGCACATCGGCGAAGAATGCTCTGGAGCGAATTCTTGCACAAAGGATAGCGCCGCGTCTTCCACTTGTTCTTCGTTCAGTGTGGATGCGCGCGCGCGCGCAATCAGGCCAGAGCGGCCATGTGTTTTTTGATTCCATTCATCCATCGCGGCAAGCAATGCGTCAGACTGGTGTACGACCCAGACCGGAGACTCGGCCAATGTCACCAGATTTGTGTCTGTAACAATGATTGCCAGTTCCAGGATGCGGTCGCTGTCTGGTTGTAAGCCGGTCATTTCCATGTCCAGCCAGATGAGGTTTGTGGCGTCGCGCGCCATATCATTTCCTGTGTCAATGATTTATTCTGTCCAATACTTCGCCATTTTCGCATAGCTTTCACGGTATATGAAAGCGCGAGAGCGTTCCGCAGTGTAACTTTTTGCTATTGTTTCTATGTCCGCTCATTTTTTTGCCGTAACAACGGCGGTTGTTTTGCTTTCTGGGTTCTGGTTGCGGCTCTGGCTGGATGTTCGGCAGACGCGGCATGTCGCGGCGCGGCGCGGCGCGGTGCCTGAATCTTTCGCGCGCCGCGTTCCGCTCGCCGCGCACCAAAAAGCGGCGGATTACGTGTGCGCCCGCATCGGCCTGGACCGTGTCTGTTTGACGCTGGATACTCTTTTTTTTATTGCGTTGACCTGGTGCGGTGGTCTGGCGGCGATTTACGCTTTCTGGGATGCGCGTTTTTCCGGGCTTCTTCTGGAGATGGCTTTTTTGGTCAGCGTCATCGGCCTGAATGCCGCCATTGACTTGCCGCTGGAAATTTACGCGACTTTTCGTCTGGAGGCGCATTTTGGTTTTAACCGTTCTACGCCGCGGCTGTTTTTTACGGACATGTTGCGCAATCTTTTTTTATTTTGTCTTTTTGGCTTGCCGCTTATGGCGCTGGCGCTCTGGCTGATGCGCGCCGCCGGGTCGCTATGGTGGTTTTATCTTTGGCTTGTCTGGGTAAGTTTTAGTCTGGCAATGCTGATCGCGTATCCGCTCTGGATCGCGCCCTGGTTCAACCGTTTTGACCCTTTGCCGTCCGGCGAGGCGCGTGATCGAATCGAAAATCTGCTTGCGCGCGGGCATTTTGCCGGACGCGATGTGTATGTTATGGACGGATCGCGTCGTTCGGGGCATGGCAATGCTTATTTTGCGGGGTTTGGCAAATCAAGGCGCATCGTCTTTTTTGATACTCTGATTGCGCGTCTGACGCCGGGGGAAATTGAGGCGGTATTGGCGCATGAGCTGGGGCATTTTCATCATCGGCATATTCCCAAACGCATGGCGTTTATCCTGCTGGGCGGATTGCTTGTGCTGGCGGCGCTGGACGCGCTTTTGCGCGCGCCATGGTTTTTCGAGGGGCTTGGGCTGCCGGCGGCGCAAACGGGCAGTTCGGCGATCGCGCTGGTGTTGTTTGCGCTGACGTTACCGTTGTACGCTTTTTTTCTTACGCCCTTGTTCAGCTATTTTTCCCGGCGCGACGAAGCTGAGGCGGACGCTTACGCGGCGCGGTTAAGTTCCGCGTCGGATTTGGCCTCGGCGCTGGTGCGGCTCTATGAGGATAACGCTGCGACCTTGACGCCGGACCCGTTGCATTCGCGCTTTTATGATTCCCATCCGCCAGCGGCGGAACGTGTGGAAAGACTGCTGACGCTCGCCGCTTTGCGCGCGCCGGAATCGGATACCTGATAGGCGGTATTTTCGCGTATGGACAGGGAAGAAAAAACGAATGGCCTGGTGATTGCCGCGCATGGGAGGCAATACCGGGTCCTGCTGGACGAAGGGGAAGTTTTGCTTTGCGGCGCGCGCGGGAAAAAAAACGACGCGGTGTGCGGTGATCGCGTCTGGGCGCGGCTCACAGGCGAGGCTGCGGCGCAAAAAAACGGAGACGCGGCGGACGCTCTGCGTTTGGGCGTCATTGAGTGGATTGGGGCGCGGAAAACGCTGTTTTATCGCTCGAACGCTTTTCGGCAAAAGCGCATCGCCGCCAATGTGGATCAGGCGCTTTTGCTGGTAGCGACGATTCCCGCGTTTTCTGTCGAAATTCTGGAGCGTTGTCGTATTGCCGCGCACGCGGAGAATATCTCTTGTCTCGTCGCGCTGAATAAATGTGATTGTACGGAGCGGCTTCCTGCGGCGCGGGAAAAATTGCGGATTTTGCAGGGAACGGACGTGGAAATCATGGAAATTTCCGCGCTGGACAAGAAAGCGGTCGCGCGGCAGCTTTTGCCGCGGCTTGAAGGCAAACGCACGCTTTTGGCCGGACAATCGGGAATGGGGAAGTCCACGCTCATTAACGCTCTGATTCCGTCTGCGCGTGCCGAAACCGGCGATATTTCCACGGCGCTGGACTCCGGGCGGCACACGACAACTGCCGCGCGGCTTTATGCTTTGCTAGGACATAAAGGGGGAGGATTGATTGATTCTCCGGGTTTGCAGGCGTTCGGGCTGGGACATGTGCGCTTTGCGGAACTGGAGGCGGCCTTTGCGGAATTTCACGACTATCTGGGGCGATGCCGGTTTCGAGATTGCCGTCACTGGAAAGAGCCTGGGTGCGCGCTGACCGCCGCCGCGGAGCGTGGCGAAATCGCCATGCCGCGCCTGGACCTTTTTCGCGCCCTGAGCCAGGAAATCGCGGACGGCGTGCGGCAATCACAATGACGCGACAAGAGGCAATGGCGCAAACCGTTCTCCGTCCCGTTGTTGGTTTCGCGCGAAAACTCTGCTAGACTTCGCAACCTTCTGCGGAGAGGTGGATGAGTGGTTTAAGTCGCACGCCTGGAAAGCGTGTTCAGGGTAATACCCTGACGGGGGTTCGAATCCCCCCCTCTCCGCCATGTTCTGGATAGTCCGAATCTGTCTTTGCTGAGACTAAAATTTTACTATTATGGCAGACAGAAATTTTACAGCGAGGGCGGCATAAAATGACGCAAACAGAACAAGTGATAAACAAGATGCGAGAGATGGGCGGATTTTCCACATTCGGCAGATTGAATAGCAAACTTGATTTCTCGAATTGGAAGACTAAAACCCCCGAGGCAACTGTTAGACGTATTGTACAGGACAGTGTTGCTTTTTTCAAAATCAAACCCGGTCTATGGGCTTTGGAGGAATGCCGAGAAAATGTTCTAAAAAAACTTGGCGTAGGGGAAAATAATAAAGAAAAAGAAGATAGTTTTTCGCATACGTATTTTCAAGGTTTGGCGGTGGAAATCGGAAATATGAAAGGCTGGAAAACCTATGTTCCGAGTCAGGATAAAAATAGACGATTTTTAGATAAGCCGCTGAAAGAAATTGTTGCGTTAGATGCGATATATCGTTTTGCAAACGATAGGCTACAAAAACGTGCTTCTACTGTTGATGTTATCTGGTTTAATGAGCGAGAAATGCCATCATGTTTTATCGAGATTGAGCATTCGACAGATATACAGAACTCTCTGTTGAAGTATTACGATCTTCAAGATTTTTACGCAAATTTCATAATAGTTGCGGATGAGGCGCGGCGTAAACTTTTTGACAATATTATTGGGCGCAGTGTTTATGCTCCTATAAAAAGCAGAGTAAAGTTTGTAAATTATGAACGAGTTTCTGCGCAACACGACGCCATGTACAAATTGTCAGGGAATATGTCAATTTGAATGAAAATTATCGATACTTTGATGAGAAGATAGCGGAAAATGATGTAGGGTAATTACTAATTATTTATGCGTAATGTTATTGGAACCTGTGTGAGAATAATAAGCAATACTTTATTTAATTCAGATGAGTTTTGACGTGATGAAAGTATTTGAACGCGCGGGATTTACAACAAAAGAAATCATCATTAAAGAACAGCATAACTGTAAAGCAACAGGATATTGGAAAACGAATAGCGTAAAATATAATTTCTTATTGCTTGCGCATGAATATTTGTTCGTATTCAGGAAATGATGGGAGCGGTAAAGTCTCTCGGCTTAGTGTCGGCTTGACGTCTCAATGCTTTCCAGAATCATGGTTTCGTCCTCTACGCGGGTTACCAGCGCCTCGCCGGGGGCGCGCAGCAGTACCAGACGCAGCTGACCATCCAACACTTTTTTGTCGTGCCGCATCAGTTCCAGATAACGTTCTGGCGTCATGCCGTCTCCCGCGCCGGGAGCTTCCGTTGGTAACGCCGCAGAAGCAAGCAGATTTACAATCCGCGCCACATCCTCTTCTCGCAGCCAGCCTAGTTTTGCGGAAAGCCGCGCCGCCATGACCATGCCCGCCGCGACAGCTTCGCCATGCAGCCATGCGCCGTATCCCATTCCTGTTTCGATGGCATGTCCAAAAGTGTGGCCGAAATTCAATAACGCCCGCTCTCCGGTCTCTCGTTCGTCCCGCGCGACAATTTCCGCTTTGTGCTGGCAGGAGCGATATACCGCTTCCCCCAAGAGTTCCAGGTTGCCTTCGGAGAGTTCCGGCATGTGCTTTTCCAGCCACTCCAGAAAATCCAGATCGCGGATCAATCCGTATTTCACGACTTCCGCCAGACCTGCCGCGCGTTCGCGCGCGGGCAGCGTTGTCAAAGTATCCGTATCGGCAATTACGGCCAGCGGCTGATAAAACGCGCCGATCATATTTTTACCCAGCGGATGGTTGATGGCGGTTTTGCCGCCGACAGAAGAATCCACTTGCGCCAGGAGCGTCGTCGGCATCTGGAGAAACGGCATTCCGCGCTGATAGCAGGCGGCGGCGAAACCGCCCATGTCGCCGATGACGCCGCCGCCCAACGCGATAAGCACGGAATGCCGCTCATAGCGTGCCGCAAGCAGCGCGTCGAAAATGCGCTGGAGCGTTTGCCAGTGTTTGTGCGCCTCGCCATCCGGCAAAATAATGATAAGCGGCTCCACGCCCAGGAGGCGCAGCGACGCGCGCGCTTTTTCCAGATAAAGCGGCGCGACCGTCTCGTTCGTGACAATGGCGACAGATTTTCCCGTTACGTAGGGCGCGAGCAGGGCGGGGTTGGAAAGCGCTCCGCGCGCGATATGAATGGGATAACCGCCGTCGGCGAGATTTACTTTTAGGACGCGCATACGGTTTGCCAATCGGAAAAAAGGGTACGAATCACTTGCTGCGGCCCGGATTGCCCGCAATGGAGAATGTTGTGCGCGAGTTCCCGGTAGAGCGGATCGCGTTCGGCGTAGAGCGTTTTCAGGCGCTCTTGCGGCTGTTCCACTTGCAGGAGCGGGCGATTGCGGTCATGGCGGGTGCGTTCCCACAGGAGATCGGGGGGGGCTTCAAGATAGACGATCCAGCCGCTTTCGCGCAGCAAGGCGCGGTTTTCCGCACTCAGTACCGCGCCGCCGCCGGTGGCCAGAACAATTTCGGAACGCGCGGTCAGCTCGCGCAGCATTTGCGTTTCCCGGCGGCGAAAACCAGCCTCGCCTTCAATCTCGAAAATCGTTGGAATCGAAACGCCGGTACGCGCTTCAATTTCATGGTCAGAATCCAGAAACGGGCGTTCCAGACGTCGGGCGATTTGCCGTCCTATCGTCGTTTTTCCAACGCCCATCAGCCCGATAAGATAAAGATTGGTCTGTGTATTCACGCCGTTATTTTATGCGAGTTTTCCGCGGAGCATCCGCGTCTTTGCCCGTGCCAGACCGCCCCCGCAAAGGCGCGGGCAAAATAAAGGGAGACATTCGTCTCCCTATGGATTCATGACCGGCGAAGAAACGCAGAGGAGTCAAACCGTTATCTATCCCCGGCAAAAATCAGAAGGCGTGCCGCAAGCCCAGCTGGAAGCCTTTTTGGTATCCTTCTCCTTCCGGCAGCACCGGATGGTGCGCGTCGCCTACCGTGCTTGTTCTGCGGTCATCGTTGCGAATGGAAGAATAGGCGCTATAGAACGTCGTGCGCTTGGAAAGGTCATAGGTATACCCTATCGCCCACTGCCGCGCCTTTTCGCCGCTGGAACGATCCGCGATACGGTATTTGGATTGACTCCAGGAAGCCTGCACCGCGTGCTGGCCGAATGGCACGGAAACGCCCAAAAGCCAAGTTTTCAATTTGTCGCTGTAGCTCCCATCGTCAAGTTTTGCGCTGTCGTAGGCGGCAGAAAGTTTCAGCGCCCCGAAGTCATACGAGCCGCCCAGAGTCCATTGCTTTTGTTTGGTATCGGAAAACCCGGATGGCGCCTTGATCTTGATGTGTTGGTAGGAAACGCCAATGTCCAGGGGGCCGTTGGCGTAACGGGGCAGCAGCGCGATTACGCGCGCGTCTCCAGTACCGCCCGGATTTTCCTCGCCGACGGCGTCGGTAGCGTAGGCCGCCGTCACGTTGAAGCCGCTAAAGGAAGGCGAGACATAGGCCACGGTGTTATTCACCCGATCCACATCTGTTAATGGGACGTCGTTATACACATTGCGATAGGAGCCGGTCGTGCCCGCGTGGAAAGGGTCAAGGGCGCGCAGAAATTCGTGGCGCGGCGTGACCAGACGTCCGGCAATCGCCGTCCCCCAGTTTCCAGTCAATCCCAAATACGCTTGCTCATTAAACAACTGCCCCGCCGGGTCGGCATGACTGCCCGTGTCCGTAGAAAAACCCGCTTCCAGCATGAAAATCGCCTTGTTGCCATTGCCCAGGTCCTCCGCGCCGGAAAAACTGATGCGGCTGCCGGTCGACTGGCCGGAATCAACGGAGTTTTTGCTTTTCTGATGATCAAAAAAGCTATCGCTGCGGTGCGAGAAGCCGATGTCGACTACGCCGTTTACCGTCACGCTGGACTGCGCGAAAGCCGCGCCAGAGGCCAGAGCGGCTGCCGCCAAAGCGACGGAGGTCTTTTTGAATTGCGTCATGCAAAACTCCTTGGTCAAGAAAAGCTACTGCGGATAAAGCAACGAAAAAGCACGGATTTTCCTGCGGAGCAACGCGGCGTCGCGGCATAAAAACGAATCTCTTGCCGATTTCCTCTGAAAATGACATGAGTTATTCCGCGCTTGCTTCCAGCATGAAACCGAAACGAAAAACGGAATACATTATAAAAAGCGCGTCCCATCGCCATAAGCGTTTCCCTGCGTTTCGCCGCGCAAAATGCAAACGTGTTGCGCGTACCCAACAAATAGGCTGTACGAGTGGCATTTCCGCCACAGATGACGCGCTATGCTTTCCCTGGCTCAATCGGGCTACGGAGCGCCTGACGCAAGTCCGCCTGCGCCGCTTCAAGCGCCTCCGGCGGCGGCGGATTTTCGCCCCGCTCAATTTCGGCGATCCATTCCTCCGCCGCTTTCAACCAGGAAAAAGCCGTTTCGCGCACAGGCGAACGATCCAGAAGCGCGGGCGGAAGCCGACTTGCGGTATGCGCGAAATGGAAGGCCGCCAACGCCAGTTCGGACAGTTCCAATGGATCGGCAAGCCGCTGCAACCGTTCCGCCGCCGTCGACATCATGCCTGTATTCGGCGGCAGCATTTCCAGCGCTTGCCGAATCTGCTCCAGTTCCTCCCGCGCTTCTTCGGCAAATAGCGCGTCTATGGCCTGCGAGCGCAACGTTTCCTCGCTTTTCGCCAAACGATGCGCGAATTGCGCGCTTAAACTTTCCAGCGCCGCGTGTTCCAGCAAATCTTTTTCTTCCAGCAACTCGGCGCAGGCGGCCAGAGCGGTGAGTAACCGCGGCGCGGGCGGCGCGCCGCTGTCCAGGGAATCCGTCGCGCTGGCCAGCGCCTCGGCCAATTGCAGCGGCGCGGGATGCTCCAAGGGTAAGGCGCCTTCCAGCAAACGAAAGATCGCGCGGCGCAAGGGACGCCAGCGCGCGGCTTCCGCCTCTGCCGAGTCCTCTTCTGCCGCATTTGCCTCTTCCGCGTTCAGCGGCGCGGGGGGGCCGGGACGTCTCGCCGCGTCCCAGGCCAGAGCAAACGCTTCCGCCGCGCTGTCCCACAAAGCGCGCTGCCGCAAAGTAAAGCGCGGTTCCTTTGGCTGCCGCCCCAACAGCGGCAAAATATCCGCGTTGCGATCCAGCGTCTCGCTTACCGGGTCTTTTTTCCTTGGCGTGTCCGCCGCGCGCAAATCCGGCGGCGCGGCGGGCGGCGTTTCCGCATCTGGCTGCGCAACGCCGGTTTTTTCTGGCGCGGGCATTTCTGCGGCAAGAGACGCGGGTTCTTGGGCGGATGGATTCGCGGAGGATTCGGAGGGCAAAATCGCCTCGATCTGCGTGATCGTTTCCTGAAAACGGGCGTCTGCGGGCGTCACGCGCAGGGTTTGCTCAATTCGTCCGCCAAGGCGGCGGTACTCAAGCAGATTGGGAAGCCTGCCTGACGCAATTGCGGCAAAAAAAGCCTCGCCCGCGTCTGCCAGAGGACGCCAGTCCGGACGCGTTTCCCCCAGTGCCGCCAGTGTTTTGCGCAACGCGCCCAGCGCGGCAAAAGCGGGCGCGCCGCCAGCGTCCGCCGTTTTCAGCCAGGCAAGCAAGGCTTTTTGGTATTGCGCGCGCAATGTTTCCATAACGATTTCCTGACACGCTGCGGAAATCAGGCGCGCCCTTCCGCCGCCGCGATACGGGCAAAGGCGGCAACGACGTCTGGCGGCGCTTGCACGAGCTCAATCAGCACGCCTTCGCCGCTGACCGGAAATTCCTCATTGCCTTTCGGGTGCAGAAAACAAATATCATGCCCCGCCGCGCCTTTGCGAATCCCGCCCGGCGCAAAACGAACTCCCTGAGCGCTTAGCCACTCCACCGCGCGGGGCAGATCGTCAATCCACAAGCCGATGTGATTCAGCGGCGTTGCGTGTACTGCCGGTTTTTTCTCCGCGTCAAAGGGCTGCATTAGATCAACTTCTACCGTAAACGCGCCCGCGCCCATGGCGCAAATATCTTCCTGCACGTTTTCCCGCTCGCTCGAAAATGTGCCAATGACGGAAAGTCCGAGCTTATCCACCCAAAGCGTTTTAAGCTTTTCTCTGGAAAGACCGCCAATGGCAATTTGCTGAACGCCCAGCACTTTGAAAGGACGCATATCTGGCATAATTTTTTGCTCCAATTGGAAAACAGAAGAATTTTAATCGGCAGTCCCGCAAGTCTGCCAGTCCGGGAGTGGATACTTTTCGCGTGAAAGAGCGCATAATCGACCGTTGCCGATATGATAAAACCATGCATTCATGACGCTAAAAATTCTAGTTATTGAAGACCATGCGCTGGTGCGTTCCGGGATCGCGCAAATTCTGCGCCTCATGGAACAAGAGACCGAAATTCATTCTGCCGAAAATGGCGATCAGGCGCTGGATTTTCTGCGGGCAAGCCAGGATTATGATCTTATCCTGCTTGACCTTGCGCTGCCCGGCATGGATGGGTTTGCCTGTCTCAAACATTTCCGCCAGCATTATCCGCATATCTCCGTTGTCATTCTATCTGCCTTTGACGAACAGATTACCATTGACCGCGCTTTTGCCAGTGGAGCGGTCGGGTTCATCCCCAAGGCCTACTCCGGCGACGAACTGATTCAGGCTTTGCGGCATGTGCTGGCGGGCAATCTTTTTTATCCCTGCCAGAAGATCCTGACGCCTCCAAAACTGGACGATGAACGGCCAAAACTGCCGATGAGCGGACTGGATATAAAGGATCTGGGCTGTACTGAGCGGCAGCAAGAAGTGCTTTCGCTGATGATCCGGGGAGACTCCAACCGAATGATTGCGGAAAAGCTGAAGATTTCGGAAGGCACGGTTAAAATTCACGTGACCGCCATTTTTAAATATCTGGGTGTTTCCAGCCGCGCCCAGGCCATCGCGGTCATCAATCAGGCGATTAAGCCGCACGATAGCCACGCGTAAGACGCAGCGCTTTTCCGGGATACGGCGGCGGGAAGGGAGAAAAAATGTCCAAAACGATCTGGAGCTTTCTGCTGTTTTCAGCATTGTCCTTGTTTTTTTTGCCTTGCGGCGTAGCGGAAGGTTCGGAAATCCACAAAATACGCGAGCGGGGCATGCTGCGTGTTGGCGTTTACGCGGAAGCGCCGGGCCTAAGTTTCCGCGACCCGAAAACGCGCAGCATTAACGGTCTGGAAATGGACATCGCGCAGACTGTCGCGCGGAAAATTCTGGGCGCGAGCGGGCGCGTTGAAATCAAGGAGGCGTCAAACCCCGCCCAGCGCGGCCAGCTTTTGGACGAGGGCGATGTCGACATTGTCATCGCCAATTTTTCCATTACCGAGGAGCGCAAGCATATCTACAGCTTTTCCGAAGCCTACTATTCTGACAATATCTCGATGATGGTGCGCATGGGATCCGGGATCCGTAATTTTTATGATCTGCGCAACAAGCGCGTGGGCGTGGCGCGCAATACGACGGGAGAAAAAACGGCGCGGCAGCAAATGCGAGAGCGGGGACTGAATTTTCAAGTCAAGGAATTTATTTCCAACGCAATGGTCAAGGCCGCGCTTGACGCCGGAGAAATTGACTGTTTCATCACGGATTACTCCATTTTGCGCGGCTACATTGAGCCGGGCCTAATCGTTCTCCCGGAGCGCCTTTCCACCGAATACTATGGCGTCGCGGCCAAAAAGGAACACATCGCGCTTGTCGCGCTCATCAATTCAGTGCTGGACGAACTGCGCGCGAATGGCGAGCTAGATACGATGCTGCGCAAGTGGAATCTGTATTGAAAGCAATCGCGCGGGGCAATGTTAGCGTTCCTTGCGCATCAGCAGAGCGCGTTTATACAGACTTTTTTTATCGTGTCCGGACCATTGTGCCGCCAGCCGCGCGGCCTGACGCACCGGGAGTCCGTCCGCCAGCAGAATTTGCAGGGCGCGTTCGCCTGCCGCGCTGCTTTCCGTGGATTCTTCCTCTTCGTTGCGTCCCGTAACAATCAAGACAAACTCGCCTTTTTGTCGCATGGGGTCGGCCATAAACCAATTTGCCGCTTCCGAAAGCGGCAAAACCGCCGTGCTTTCAAATTGCTTCGTCAGTTCGCGGGCCACAAACAAACGCCGTTCGCCGCCCAGGATCAAGGCCAAATCCGTCGCGCTCTCCACAACCCGGTGCGGCGCTTCGTAAAACACAATGGGGCAGGCCCAATGTTTCAGCGCCGCGAGTTCTTTTTGCCGCGCCCCTGCCGTCGCCGGTAAAAAGCCATAAAAGAACCAGCGCGTGGCCTCCAGGCCGGACGCGGATAGCGCGGTAATGGCGGCGCAAGGTCCCGGCAGAGGGATCACCCGCCCGCCCGCCGCATGCACATGCGCGACAATCCGCGCGCCGGGATCGGAAATGCCCGGCGTTCCGGCGTCTGTGACCAGCGCGACTGCCTCGCCTGCCGCGAGGTTTTTTAGAATTTGTTCGGCTGCTTTCTGCTCATTGTGCGCGTGCGCCGAAAAAAGCCGGGGACGCGCGCCGATGTGCCGCAGTAAAAGCGCGGAATGCCGGGTATCCTCTGCCGCGACCCAGGAAACCGACGTCAGTATTTCACGGGCGCGAGCGCTCAAATCCGCGAGATTTCCCAGCGGCGTGGGTACTACGTACAATGGCGCGAGCGGCGGCGGGCAAAAATCGGAAGGCATGGCGAATGACAAAGAAGATGGAGCGTGAAGGCGCGGGAAATTGGCGCGACTGGTTTTGCGGATTGGTCAAGCGTAACCATACCACGGCCACTACGGACGGAGCGCGCGCGGAAGCTCTGGCGCGGGAGTTTTTGGAGGCGCGGGGACTTAGAATCGTGGCGCGAAATTTTCGCGTGCGCGGCGGAGAAATTGATCTAATCGCGCAGGAAGGCGAAATACTGGTCTTTGTGGAAGTGCGCCTTCGCCGTTCTGAACAGTATGGCGGCGCGGCGGCGTCTGTCACCGCGCGAAAGCGTCGGCGCATTATTCTGGCCGCGCAGCACTGGCGGAAACAACAGCGACAAACCCAGGCGATTTGCCGCTTTGACTGCGTTCTTCTGGATAGTCTGGAAAAAAGCGCTATACGCTGGCTGCGTCATGCGTTTACGACAAACTCTTGAGCGTTCCGTCATTTTTGCGCTTTCGTGCTGGTTTTTTCCTGCCGCGGCGCTGGGCGAAGAAACCGGTGTGGTCCGGCTCATGCTGCAATCCTCGCCGCTTGCGGGCAGCCAATTTCACGCATGGAAAACCGTCAAGAATTCTTTGCGGACAGGCGACGCGCTCACGCTGATCCGCGAACCGGAAAATTCCTTTGATTCCCATGCGGTGCGCGTGGAATGGCGCGGTTTTTTTCTGGGGTATGTGCCTCGCCGGGAAAATCGCGCGATTGCGTCCGCGCTGGATCGCGGCCTGAAACTGGAAGCGAGAATTTCCCGTTTGCGGCCAGAGGCGTCGGATCCATGGCAGCGCCTGGAGTTTGAGATCTGGGCGCGGTTTTCGCGCGCCTCCGAGAGCAACGCGAACGGCCCATAAACAAGGTGTAAAATCGCAACTTTACAAGGAGCGCCGCATGGGAGTAACCGGACGTATCGCGCAACAGTTCACAGAGAGCGCCGCCGTTAAGGAAGCGGCGCGCGAAGCGCTCGCCGCGCCGCTTGCGACCGCGTGCGAATTGCTGTCGCAGACTCTGCTTTCCGGCGGGCGGATCTTGGCGTGCGGAAACGGCGGCTCGGCGGCGGACGCGCAGCATTTTGCCGCGGAACTTGTCGGGCGCTTTGAGCGCGAGCGGCGGGAATTGGCGGCAATCGCGTTGACGACGGACTCTTCCATCCTGACGGCGATTGGCAATGATTATGGCTTTCATGAAGTCTTTGCGCGGCAGGTGCGGGCATTGGGAAATGCGGGCGACCTGCTGCTGGCGATTTCCACATCCGGGAATTCCGCCAATATCCTTGCGGCCACAGCCGCCGCGCACGCGAAGAAAATGCGCGTCATCGCGATGACTGGCAATGGCGGCGGGAAAATCGGCGCGACGCTGACGGAAAACGATATTCACCTGTGTGTGCCTGCAAGCCGCACGGCCAGAATTCAGGAAACGCACCTTTTGATGATTCATTGTCTGTGCGATGGTATAGACGAACTTTTGCCTGGAGGTTGAGATGCAAAATCACGTTGTCCGCCGCTTCTCTTTTTTGCTGTGGTTTTTTCTTCTCGTGCCTTTTCTGCAAGGCTGTTTCGGCGTGGCGCTGGTGGGCGTGACGACGGGCGCGATGGCGGTGACGGATCGCCGTTCCCTGGGAGTGCAGGCGGACGATGCCGCCATAGAACTCAAGGCGGGAAACCGCCTGAGCAAGGCGCTTCGTGACGCAAGCCACCTCAATGTCACAAGCTACAACCGGCGTGTTCTTTTGACGGGCGAAGTCCCCAACGCGGCTTCTAAAACGCAGGCCGAGGAGGAAATCCGGCGCATTGAAAACGTGACGGACGTTCTCAATGAACTTGTCATTGCCGGCAACAGCAGCCTGATCGCGCGCAGCGGCGATACCGTGGTGACTTCAAAAGTCAAGGCGCGCTTTGTGGACGCCAATGAGTTTTCCGCGCATCATGTCAAGGTCGTTACGGAGGCGGGCGCAGTGTTTTTGCTTGGGCTTGTGAATCGCCGCGAGGCGGAGGCGGCCATACGGGTTGCGCGGCATACTTCTGGCGTGAGCAAGGTCGTCAACTGGCTGCAAATACTGAGCGACGCGGAAATTCAGCGCATTGACGCGAGTCTTGCCAATTCCGCCAATTCCGCATCTGGGCGTTGACGGTATGGCAGGTCTGCTTTTCGTCGTCGCCGCGCCTTCTGGAGCGGGGAAAACCACGCTGGTGCGTCGTTTGCTCGCAAAGACGCCGGAAATCGCGCTTTCCGTTTCCACAACAACCCGTCCGCCGCGCGCGGGCGAAATGGAAGGGCGCGACTACCATTTTGTCAGCGCGCCGGAGTTTCTGGCGCGGCGGGACGCCGGGGAATTCCTGGAATGGGCGAAAGTTCACGACAACTTTTATGGCACATCAAAACGCTGGATCGAGGAAAAGCAAGCAAGGGGCGAAGATGTGCTGTTGGAAATTGACTGGCAGGGCGCGGCGCAGGTGCGCCGGTTTTTCCCGGAGGCGGTTGGGATTTTTATTTTGCCGCCCTCGCAGAAAATATTGGCCGAACGGCTTTTCAGCCGCGGCACGGACAGCGATGAAGTTATCCGGCGAAGGCTCGCGGCTGCGGAGGAAGAAATCCGCCATGCCGCAGAATTTGACTATGCTATTATTAACGCGGATTTGGAAATGGCTCTAGCGGATTTCTCCGCTATCGTCAAGGCGGCGCGGTTAACGGTGGCTCGGCAGCGCGCGCGGTATCCGGAGTTGTTTGTTTGATTGTTCGTTGAATCATTTTTTGCTGAGAGCATGGGGGCGTCATGGCGCGTATTACCGTCGAGGATTGTCTGAAAACCATTCCCAACCGTTTTGAAATGACGCTGGCGGCGGCGTTTCGCGCGAGAAAAATCGCGTCGGGCGCGTCGTCGCTGATTGAAAGCAAGGATAAGCCCGCCGTAACGGCCCTACGTGAAATCGCAGCCGCCAAGGTGGGCAAGGAAATTCTTAACCGCGGGCAAGCGTAGTTTTTACGCGAGCGGTCTCATAGAAACCGGGCACAATTTCGCGCGCGACAATCACGGCGGACAAACCTCATGGACGCGCCCGCCTGTGCATACCGCAATTCCCTGGCGGAACCCGTTGCGGGAGCTTTGAGTCAGAGCGAGTCTGCCAAAGAGCCCGTTGCGGATGAAACGCTTGCCAAAGACCGGAATTGCCCGTACCAACAACGGTTTTTAGAGCGCGTTTCCTATCTTCCCAAGGCCGATATTGAGCGCATCAAAGAAGCGCTGACATACGCGCGGCGGGCGCATTCAGGGCAGACCCGTCTCTCCGGGGAAGCCTACATTACGCATCCCATCGCGGTCGCCGGCATGGTCGCGGACTGGTGTATGGACGCGGATACTCTATGCGCCGCGCTTCTGCATGACGTCCTGGAAGATACCAGCGCGCGCAAGGAGGAACTCGCGGAGCGCTTTTCTCCGATGGTCGCGGACATGGTTGACGGCCTGTCGAAACTCGACAAGATAGAATTTTCCTCCTACCGGGAGGCGCAGGCGGAAAATTTCCGCAAAATGCTTTTTGCCATGGCGCGGGATATGCGCGTGGTGCTGATCAAGCTCGCGGACCGGCATCACAATTTATCTACCATGTCCGCCGTGCGCTCAGACAAGCGCCGCCGCATTGCCCGGGAAACGCTGGAAGTCTACGCGCCAATCGCCAATCGTTTGGGGCTGAACAAAATGTTCCGCGATTTACAGGACATTTCGTTTACCTTGATTTATCCCATGCGCGCGCGGGTATTGTCGCGCGCCATTGCCGCTCTGCGCGGCGGCGGCGTGGAACTGCTGGAGCGCATTGAGCGCAGCATTCAGAGCAAGCTCAACGAGGTCGGCGTCAAGGGGCAGATTATTGGGCGCGAAAAAAGCCTGTACTCGCTATATACCAAAATGGTGGAAAAGCGGCGTCCGTTCTCGCAGATTCTGGATATTTACGGTTTCCGTATCATTTTGCCGGATATTCCCTCTTGCTATATCACGCTGGGTACGCTGCACGCGCTTTACAAGCCCATTCCGGGAAAATTCAAGGATTACATCGCCATCCCCAAGGCCAATGGCTATCAGTCTTTGCACACGACCCTGATTGGACCCACAGGAGCGCCGCTGGAAGTGCAGATTCGCACCGAGGAAATGCAGCATGTGGCGCAGGAAGGCGTGGCCGCGCATTGGCTGTATAAGGATTCGGTGCATAGCGGCGCGGATTTGCAGATTCGTACGCACAAATGGCTGCACTCGCTTCTGGAAATGCAAAGCGGCGATTCTTCCGAATTTTTTGAAAACGTCAAAATTGATCTCTTTCCAGACGAAGTCTATGTCTTTACGCCGAAAGGGCAGATTATCGCCTTGCCGCAGGGCGCGACTCCTGTAGATTTGGCCTATGCGATTCATACGGACATTGGGCATTGTTGCCTTGCCGCGCGAATCAACCACGAGCTATCGCCTTTGCGCACAGAATTGAAAAGCGGCGATTTGGTAGAAATCGTTACCGCGGCGCACGCCAACCCCAATCCTGCCTGGCTGGGCTATGTGAAGACCGGGCGTGCGCGCAGCCGAATCCGGCATTTTCTGCGCACCGCGCATAACGAGGCGTCTACCGCGCTGGGCGAGCGGATGCTTTATCAGGAACTGCTGTCAATGGGCGTAGAGCCGTCAAGCGTGACTGCCGCCGCATGGGAGCGGCTGATGCGCGCCAATGGCGATCACTCCGTGAAGGAAATTTTCGCCGACATTGGTATGGGTAAGCGGCTGGCGTCAATTGCCGCGCGGCGTTTGCTGATGGCGGATGAAAATACCGCCATGCCCGCCAATTCAGGAACGTTGGTTATCCAGGGCGTGGAAGGCATGGCAGTACAGATCGGCAAATGCTGTCATCCCATTCCTGGCGATCCCATCATCGGCTCTCTCAAGAAAGGGCAGGGACTGATTGTGCATACGCACGATTGCCCGGTTGTGCTGAAATCCCGTTTGCATGAGCCGCATAAATGGATCAATGTGGCGTGGGAGCCTGCTTCAGGCAGTCTATTTGACGTGCGGATTGGCATTGAGGCCAGCAAGGAGCGCGGAATGCTCGCGCGGATTGACACGGCGATTTCCGGCGAGGGGGCAAATATTGAACATGTAGCGATGGAAGACGCCACAGAGGGCGCGTTTAGCCGCTGGCAATTCACCGTTCAGGTTGCCTCGCGCTCGCATCTCGCGCGGGTTATGCGCAGTTTGCGCCGTATTCCGCAGGTAGTCCGTATCAATCGCCTGTATCCGGCGGAAGAAAAGCCCTAGGCGCGATATTCCAAACGCGCGGCACGAAGAATTATTGCTTCATCAGTTCCAGTTTGTGGCCGACGGTTGGCGGAGGCGTATGTTGCTCCGCCTGTAGCGCGGGTTTTCCTCTTCGAGCCAGAATTTTATTGGCGACGCGAACGCGCTGAATGACCCGCGCGATCAAAGCGTCCCGTAGACGTTCCTGCAATTCCTCGGAAGCAAGCGCGATTGCGGGCGCGCTGATCTCCAAAAAACGGCAGGGCGTACAGGTAACGACGCTTGCGGCGCGCACCGGGTTTTTTTTGTCCAGATAGGCCATTTCTCCCACCGTTTCTCCCGCCTCCAGCCGACAGAGCGCTTTCCCGTCGACGGAAACCTCCACTTCCCCGGAAACCAAAATGCCGAATCGCGTGTCTTGCCCGCCCTCCTTCATCAGGAGCGTTTTTTCTTTCACGTCGCGCCATACCGCCGAGCGGAGAATTTCCCAAAGCTCCACATTCTCGAATTCCGTGAAAAATTCAAGTTTGCGCAATTCCGAGAAATGGCGCGTGTCTTCCAGAATCATTTCGTCTTCGTTGCCGAGGATGGTATAGCGCACGCTGGAAAGGTCTTTGGCGAAATCCGCGCCGGTGCTGTAGCGGCTGTAAAGGTCTTTCTCCAGGGCTTTTTTGATGATGGCGTCCAGTTTGCTGGGCACGTTGGGGTTCATGCGCGAAACCTGGGGAACATCCATATTCATGATTTTGTAGACGAGCGCGCCCTGGGTCTTGGCGCGGAAAGGCAGACGTCCAGTGAGCATCTGGAACAGCACGACTCCCAGGGAATACAAATCCGTTTTCTGATTGAGCGGGTAGGATTTCAGCTGTTCTGGCGACATATATGCAGGGGAGCCGACGCCCATAATAAAGGTGGAGTCTCTGTCCTTGTCTTTTTTGACATTGATCGCGAGGCCGAAATCAGCGATCTTTGGATTGTCCTCTTTGTCCAGCAGGATATTGGCCGGTTTGACGTCGCGGTGAATAATCCCCTGCCGGTAGGCGTGGTCCAGCGCCATGCAGCATTTGAAGATGATGCCGATCACGCGGTGCAAAGGCAGGAGACGGTCAATCTGGCAAAAGGACTCTAGCGATACTCCTTCCACATATTCCATGGCGAGGTAAGCGTTTTTTTCCGCGAGCACCGTGTCATAGATCCGCACGATGTTGGGGTGATCCAGGCGTTCCGAAATCGCGCGTTCCGTGCGGAAAAGTTTTTTCATCCTTCGGGAGACCGCCGCGTTGTCATGCTCAAAGTTGACGAGCTTGACGGCGACTTTCCGCCGCGCGTCAGGATCTTCACACAAGTAGACGACGGCGGTCGCGCCTTTGCCCAGCTCCTTGATAACGCGATATTTCCCGATAGTTTCCATGTGTCTTTTGCGCCGCCCCGAAATAGGTCTTGATGTTAACAGGAATTATGCATTCCAAAAATCCCCGCGGCTTCCTCTTGAAAAAAAACGCTTCGTCCCCATAACGCGAAAATCCCGCAAGGAGGCATTGTTTTATGGACAAATCAAGCACATTTCAGGAAGAGAAAAAAACCGCCGCGCAAGATGCGGCAGACTTCGTGGCTGCGGCGGCGGAAGTTCTCGAAAATACGCAAGAGACTGCTGAATTTCCCGTTGATTTTGAGCGTCTCGCGGGAGAACTGAAGGAAAAACTGGCGGCCAGTGAAGACAACTGGCTGCGCGCGAAGGCGGAGACGGAAAATATTCGCCGCCGCGCGCAAGAGGACGTTTCCAAGGCGCACAAATTCGCCATTGAGAAATTCGCGGGCGATTTACTCGCGGTCAAAGATAGCCTGGAGGCCGCGCTCGCAAGTCCAGAGCAATCGGCAGACGACCTGCGCGGCGGCGTGGAATTAACATTGAAGCAGCTCGTCGCCGCGTTTGAAAAGTCCGGACTGAAAGAAATCAGCCCGCTGGGCGAAAAGTTTGATCCGCATCGGCATCAGGCCATTCAAATGGTCGCTTCTGATCTGGAGGTCAATACGGTTGCGCAGGTCCTGCAAAAAGGCTACCTCATCGCGGAGCGCGTGCTGCGCCCCGCAATCGTTTTGATCTCTAAAGGACAAGACGCCTGACGGGACTTGAAATCAGGCAAAGCGCGCCCATTTGGGCTTCATGGAATCATTGAACCCGCGCGGAGTATATTTTTCGCGCTTTACGAAAGGAAAGCATCATGGGAAAGATTATCGGCATTGACCTTGGCACAACGAACAGCTGCGTAGCCGTGATGGAAAACGGCGGCGCGCGCGTCATTGAAAATTCGGAGGGCGCGCGTACTACGCCCTCTATCGTCGGTTATACCGAAGACGGTGAAATTCTTTGCGGCGCGCCCGCCAAACGGCAAGCCGTGACCAATCCGAAAAATACTCTTTACGCGGTCAAACGACTGATTGGACGGCGCTTTGAAGAAAAAGAGGTGCAGAAAGACGTCAGTCTTATGCCGTATCGCATTCTCAAAGCGGATAACGGTGACGCTTGGGTAGAGGTGCGCGACAAGAAAATCGCTCCGCCGCAAGTTTCGGCGGAAGTACTGCGCAAGATGAAGAAAACGGCCGAAGACTATTTGGGAGAGGAAGTGACGGAAGCGGTGATTACCGTTCCGGCCTATTTCAATGACAGCCAACGGCAGGCAACCAAGGATGCGGGGCGTATCGCGGGTCTGGAGGTCAAGCGCATCATCAACGAGCCGACAGCTGCGGCGCTGGCTTTTGGCATGGACAAGGCAAGCGACAAGGATCGCAAAATTGCCGTCTATGACCTGGGGGGCGGAACGTTTGATATTTCCATTATTGAAATTGCCGACGTAGAAGGGGAAAAGCAGTTCGAGGTTTTGGCGACCAATGGCGATACCTTCCTGGGGGGCGAGGACTTCGATCAACGGCTGATTGATTACATCATTGATGTTTTCCAGAAGGAGTCCGGCGTAGACCTGAAAAAGGACGTGCTTGCCCTGCAACGGCTGAAAGAAGCGGCGGAAAAAGCCAAGATTGAGCTTTCCTCCGGGCAGCAAACGGAAATCAACTTGCCGTACATCACGGCGGACGCTTCCGGCCCCAAGCATTTGACGCAAAAAATTACCCGCGCGAAATTCGAGGCGCTCGTGGATGATTTGGTTACGCGCACCATTGATCCTTGTCGCGTCGCCCTGAAAGACGCGGGCTGCAAGGTTTCCGATGTGGATGACGTGATCCTGGTGGGAGGGATGACCCGGATGCCGCGCGTGCAGGAAAAAGTGCGGGAGTTTTTTGGGCGCGATCCGCGCAAGGACGTGAATCCTGACGAAGCGGTCGCGGTGGGCGCGGCGGTTCAGGGCGGCGTGTTGCAGGGCGACGTGAAAGACGTGCTGCTTCTGGATGTTACGCCGCTGTCGCTCGGCATCGAAACCCTGGGAGGGGTGATGGCCAAGCTGATTCAGAAGAACACGACGATTCCGACCAAGGCAAGTCAGGTTTTTTCAACTGCGGAAGACAGCCAATCTGCGGTGACGATCCATGTGCTGCAAGGGGAACGGGATATTGTCGCCGGTAACAAGAGTCTGGGTCAATTTAATCTGGAAGGCATCCCGCCCGCGCCGCGCGGCATTCCGCAGATTGAAGTGACATTTGATATTGACGCGAACGGCATCATGCATGTATCCGCGAAAGACAAAGGCACGGGCAAAGAAAACAAAATCACCATTAAGGCGAATTCTGGCCTGTCTGAGGAAGAAATTCAAAAGATGGTGAAGGACGCGGAACTGCACGCGGAAGAAGATAAAAAAGCGCGCGAATTGGCCAACGCGCGTAATGCTGCTGACGGTATGGCGCACATGGTGAAAAAATCGCTTGCCGAATATGGCGATAAATTGGACGCGGTGGAAAAAGGGAAAATTGAGGCGGCGCTTAAAGATGTGGAAGAAGCTGCGCGCGGCAATGACCGCGAGGTCATGACGGCGAAAACCGAGGCGTTGGCACAGGCCGCGCAGAAGCTGGGAGAAAAGATGTATGCCCAAAATCAAACGGCGGATGCCTCGGCGGCGCAGTCAAACAGCGGTAAAGCGGAAGAAGGCGATGTAGTGGACGCTGAATTTACGGAGGTCAAGGACAAAAAATAATCGCGGTTGCCCGCGACGGCGTCGGACGGTTGCGCTTGCTTTCGCCGTCCGATGCGCGTTTCGCAGTCACGCCTGAAATCAAGATGAAAAAACCTTTCCGGCTGCTCCTCATGTTTTTGTGTCTATCGTGTGCTTTGCCTGTTTCGGTTTTTATTTATCCGAGGCGGCGGGGCGGATACGCGAATGGCTTCGCGCGCGTTTTGTCCGCTTCCGGTATTTCCGCGTTGCGCGGCTTGCTGAAAAATTTGCAATGGCAGACGGGAATTCTACGGGCCGCTTGCGGAAGGGATCGCTTTGTTTTTTTGAGGCTGCTCTTTAAGGGCGGAATACGCGGATTTGGCGGCGGCTACGCAGGTGGCGGCGGGAAGCGGTAAGCGCGAAAAGGTAAGATTGCTAAGGAATATATTGTGGCCAAAAAAGATTTTTACGAGGTTCTGGGCGTAAATCGGGACGCGAGCGAGGACGAGATTAAAAAGGCGTACCGCAAACTCGCCATGAAGTATCACCCGGATCGCAATCCAGAGAATCCGACTGCCGAGGGGAAATTCAAGGAGGCAAAAGAAGCCTACGAGATTCTCTCAGACGCGCAAAAACGCGCGGCGTATGACCAATATGGCCATGCGGGGATTGATCCGCAGGCAGGATTCGGCGGCGGCGGTCAGGGGTTCGGCAATTTCGCGGACGCTTTTGGCGGCATTTTTGACGAAATTTTTGGCGGGCGCGGCGGGCGTAACGGAAATCACGGCGGCGCGTACCGCGGCGCGGATTTGCGCTACAACCTGGAAATTACGCTGGAGCAGGCGGCCAAAGGTACGGAGACCAAAATCCGCATCCCCACAATGGAAATCTGTGAAACTTGCCGCGGCTCTGGCGCGAAGCCTGGCACGGAAGCGCGCGCTTGTCCGAGCTGCGGCGGATCGGGGCAGTTGCATTTGCAGCAAGGTTTTTTTTCCATTCAGCAGACGTGCAGCCGTTGTCATGGTTCTGGGCGTTTTATTGCGGATCCTTGCGAGGAATGTCATGGCAATGGCCGCGTAAAAAAACACAAAATGCTGGCGGTCAAAATTCCAGCGGGCGTGGACGAGGGCGACCGTATCCGTTTGTCGGGAGAGGGCGAGCATGGAGTCAATGGCGGGCCGCCCGGCGACTTGTATGTGCAGGTACATCTCAAACCGCATACGGTATTCGCGCGCGAACATAACGATCTGCATTGCGAGGTACCGATTTCTTTTACGACGGCGGCGTTGGGTGGGGAAATTGAAATCCCCACGCTGGATGGCGCGGCCAACTTTAACGTTCCGCCAGAAACCCAAACAGGCCGCGTGTTTCGCTTGCGCGGCAAGGGGATCAAAGGCTTGCGCAGTCATACCCATGGCGATTTGCTGTGCCATATGGTGGTGGAAACGCCGGTGCGGCTGACGGACCGGCAGAAAGAATTGCTGCGCGAACTGGAGGAAGTCTCGCGCGGCCAGGATGGAAAACATCACCCCAAGGCGCAGTCCTGGATGGACAAAGTACGCGATTTTTTCAATAGCTAAGAAGTCGTTCCGCGATTTTACGCCGCGCGATAAATTTCTATTCGCGCTATTTGCGTTTTAGGAAAAACTCAAAAGCTCCGTTTGCGGTGACCGAGGACAGAAGCGTATTACCGCTTTGCGCGGCGAAAGCCGGGAAATCCCGCGCCGCGCCCGGGTCTGTGGCCAACACGCGTAGAATTTGCCCGCTCTTCATCTGCGCCAGCGCTTTCTTGGTGCGCAAAATAGGCAATGGACAACTTAAGCCGCTCACGTCCAGATCGCAATCCGTCTGGATATTCGTGTTTTCTGGCGTCAATTTTTTACTCCTTCGTCTTGCCGCTCTTTTTTCAACTGTCGCAGACGTTCATCAATGATCGAACTGCGGTAAAAATCCTTGGCGCTCATTTTGCGCGCCAGCTCCATTTGCTCAATCGCCGCGTGCAAATTGCCTTCTCGCGCATAGGCGTCACCCAGAGCCTGATGTTCTGCGGCGGGCATGTTCGACAAGGCATAGGCGCGCGCCAGCAAACGGTACAGTTGCGTGTTCTCCGGCATTTTCTGCGCGGACTGTTCCAGTAAGCGCCGCGCATCCGGCAATTGCCGCGCCTCCATCAAACACTCGGCATAACTATAAATCAGCGCCGTCGCGCCCGGATTTCGCGCAATCGCCTCTCTAAAGAGCGCCAGCCCTCCCGCTGTATCGCCGCCCTTCACTTTTACTTCGGCATATAGCCGATCAATGATGGGAGAGGACAATTTTTTCGCGCGCAAATCTGCCAGCAGCCGTTCCGCTTCCTGCCAATTTTTTTGCCGCGCGTAAGCCACTGCCAGACCATAGCGCGCCGCGTCCACGTTCGCGCTTTTCTGCTCTTTGACGCGCTCCCTCAAAAGCGCGATGGACTGCTCCGGCGTCTGGCGCATGGCCTCCAGACGCGCGCGGATCAAATGAAACTCCAGGCTATCCGGGCGCTGCCGGTACGGCGTCCTTGCTTCTCGATTTTGCATGTCGGAGACCCGTTCCAGCGTTAACGGATGGGTACGCAGATACACGGGCGCCTGATTCTCATACAGACGAGTTGCGCGTTGCAGGCGCGCGAAAAAAGACGACATGCCGCGCGCGTCAAAGCCCGCCTTTAAAAGGGTTTGTAGGCCAATGCGATCCGCCTCGCGTTCAAAATCGCGCGAATAGCCCAGTTGTGTCTGCATCGCTCCGGCGGCGGCGCCCGTAACTGCCGCGCCCACGAGTTCCGGTCTGGAGTGCGCGGCCAAAATCGCGATGGCCGTTGCCAAAAGCGTCGCGCCAGACAATTGCTGCGATTTGCTGAGTCCGCGCGCCAGATGCCGCTGAGTAACGTGGGAAATTTCATGCGCCAGCACTCCCGCCAGCTCTGATTCGTCGCGTACCGCCAGAATCAGCCCGCTATGGACGCCTACATAACCTCCGAAAGTGGCAAAGGCGTTGAGTGTCGGATCGCTCAAGGGGAAAAAATAAAACCCAATACTTGGATCAGGGCTGGCGTCCGCGAGACGACGCCCTATTTGGTTGAGATAGGCTTCTGTTTCCGGATCGTTCAGATAACTTGCGTCTTTCGCCCGAATTTCCTGCATGATCTCGCGCCCGATTTTTTTCTCTTGCGCCAGGGAGAGCGTCACGTCGGCGGCGTCGCCCAATTCAGGCAGATCGTTCGCGCCTTCCCAGAGTTCCGTCGCGCCGCCGGCGACAGAGAAAAAAACAAAAATTGCCAAAACAAGACAAAACATGCCGCGCCAGCGGCAAACACAAAAAAGGACGGAAGGGGGTAAGGGAGAAACAAACGGGCGCATAAGGCGATAATACTCTTCTTCGCGCCATGCTTGGACGAGTGGCGCGGCGGGGAGCGGCATTAAAAAACCCGCCTTTCGGCGGGTCTGAGAACCACAATATTCGGCAGGGAAACCCCATGCCCAACGCAAGACAGGCCGCTTACGCAGGACGCTGAATATTGGAGGCCTGTTTGCCTTTTGGTCCTTGCACAACATCAAACATTACTTTTTCCCCTTCTTTCAGGGTTTTGAAGCCGCCCATGTTGATGTTGGAGAAATGCGCGAATAAGTCTTCGCTGCCATCGTCAGGGGTAATGAAACCAAAGCCCTTGGAATCGTTAAACCACTTGACAGTACCGGTTGCCATAATCTGCTGCTTCCTACAAAAAAACAAAAAAACACGGGAATAAAGCACCACCCGCCGACCTGTTTTGACTCAGTGACCGGCAACTCGTGAGTGACGATACATCCGGAATCCAAACAGCGTGGCAGTTTATGCGTTCTTATCCTAACGTCAACTGTTTTTGCTAAATTCAAATGAAAAACAGCAAAAAAATGCCAAAAGAAAGAATAAATCATGTAAAAAAGAGACACAAACCATGCTGCCGCGTACCGGGAATGGCGGGCAAAGTAAAAAAAAGGTATTCTGCGCGGACTCGTGCGAGGTGTCGCCTTCCGGATTCTTCCGGCAGGCGGTGAAACGGGAAAGCGGTGCGTCCTTCCAAAGACCTGGAATCAGACAAAGCCGCTGCTGCCCCCGCAACGGTAAGCAAGCGCGGGCGCGCCATCTATGCCACTGGGAGTTCGGCTCCTGGGAAGGCGGCGCGTCAAATCTTGCCAGCCCGGAAACCGGCCTCGCCCGATAGGTAGAAACGTCTTTGGCTGCGTGGGGTGGCAAGGCGCGTGTTGTTTTCCTTGCGAAGTCTGTTTTTCCGAGCTTCCCTGGCGATTCTTCCGCGCTTTTCCCTTGCTCTGTCTTTGGCGTTTCTTGTTTTGCCCCAACTTTCCCGGCGGGGACGCCGGACAAAAGGGAAAATCATGTCATTCCATTGCAGACCCAGACCGCTCGCGGTACTTTTGCCGCTGTGCTTTCTCCCGTCATTTTCTTCTGTCGCCCTGGCGCAAATCCAGGAGGACCGTTTGAATCCGCTGATTGTCACCGCGACGCGCCAGGAAACGCGCGTTTCGGAAGCGCTTGCGGATGTTACCGTTATTGACCGTACGGAACTCGAAAAAAGCGGCCAAGATACCCTGGCCGATGTGCTGGTTCGTCAGCCCGGAATTCAGTATTCCTCCAATGGCGGTTTTGGCGCGGCGGCCTCCTTCTATCTGCGCGGCGCAAACGCCAATCAAACCAAAGTTTTGGTAGACGGAATTGCCTTGTCCTCTTCTAATGTGGGCGGCGCGCCGTTATTTCACCTTATTCCGCTTGCCGATATTGAGCGCGTGGAAATTCTGCGCGGTCCGGCGGCTACGCTGTATGGCGCGGATGCGGTCGGCGGCGTTATTCATATCATTACCCGGCGCGGCGAAGGCGGGAGGGTCAAGCCGGACGCCTTTATCGGCTATGGATCGCGCAATACTCGGCAGGCGTCCATGGGGGTTTCTGGCGGCGATGAGCGCTGGCGTTTTCGGATAGAGGGCAACTATCAAAAATCCGCGGGCTTTTCCGCGCTGCGTCACTCAACCGGGCAAGACGCCGATGATGACGGCTATCGCAATTCCGGCGGAGCGGCTTCTTTGTCTTTTTTGCCTTCCAGAGATCATGAGATTGGTTTTAGCTACCGGGGCAATTCTGGCTGGGTAAAAACGGACTGCGGCTATAGTCCTTCTTTCACTTGCCCTTTTGACGCGGGCGCGAAGTTCAAAACTCAGCAATGGCAGGTATTTGCCAAAAATCGTTTTTTGAACGAAACGTGGAAAAGCACTCTGCGCTATGGCGAAGACAGGGAAAACTACATTGATCATGGGTATGACGACTGGTCGGGCAGCGAGACCGTCTCGCCTTTCTGGTCGCGCAGCCGTCAGCTTTCCTGGCAGAATGACGTGCGTTTGCCGTTGGGCGATTTGCTTCTCGCGGCGGAAGAGCAGCGGCAGAGCCTCCGTAAAGATGACAAAGGCGTGTTTGATCACGGCCATTCTTTGCGGAACAGCGCTTTTTTGCTGGGTTGGACGGCGCGTCTTCACAATCATAGCTGGCAGGTGAACGCGCGTTCAGACGATCATTCCCGCTACGGACAGGAAAATACCTGGGGCGTTTCCTACGGATACCAATTCACGCCGGAATGGCGCGCGCGCGCGAGCTACGGCACGGCTTTTAAGGCGCCGTCGCTGTATCAACTGTACAGCGGCTATTACGGCGACCCTGCGTTAAAACCGGAAAAGGCGAAAAGCCGGGAAGCCGCGCTGATTTGGGCGCGGGACACGCATACTGCGTCACTGACCGTATACCGCAACAATGTCCGGGATATGATTGCGTGGGATAACGCCAAGCCGGGCACGCTTTGGGGAGGATACAACAACGTGGATCGCGCGAAACTTTCCGGTACGACGCTTTCCTACACGGGGCAATTTGGCGAATGGAGCCTGGGCGCTAGCTATGATTACCTGGACGCGAAAACGCGCGACGCCGACGGCAATTGGGTTTTTCTGGGGCGCAGGGCGCGCCATTCAGGCAAAATCACGCTGGACAAGTCCTGGGGCGATAGATTTCAAACGGGAGCGGAAATCGTGGCGACCGGGCGGAGGCGAGACGCTACCTATGCCAAGTCCGCCGCCAGCAAGGAAGAACTGGGCGGGTACGCGCTTGCCAATCTGACCGCCAGTTATCTGATTACGCCGGAATGGCGTGTGGAAGGGCGTTTGAACAATCTGTTTGACAAAAAGTATGAAACAGCGCGCCACTATAACAGCGACGGCGGATTCAATGCGTTTATCGGATTGCGGTATACCCCGCGCTGATAACGGCGTTCTGCGCCGGGGCGTTTCGCTTCTGAACGCATCGGCGCGGTATTTTTTTCCTGCGCGCCTTGTTTGCGCGCTGGTTTTTTTTCTTTGTTTTTTTACGCCGTGCGGCGTAGCGGCGGACGCGCCGGAGGGGAGGCCGCGCCGCATTGTTTCTCTGGATATTTGTTCGGACTGGATGGTTGCCCGTCATGCGGCGCGCGCGCAAGTCGCCGGACTTTCCCCGCTTTTGCGCAGTTATCCGCTTTCTGCCTGGTCACGGCGCGACTATCCCGCGCCGGATTGGTCGCCGGATGGCTGGCCCATGCATGATGGATCGCTGGAGACCCTGGTGAATTTGCGTCCCGATTTGGTGATCGTAAGTCCGTATAACGCGCGCTTGCTGCGTGAGCGGTTGGAGCGCCTGGGCATACGGGTCGCGCTTCTGCCGCGCCCGGTCACGATTGACGAGGTTTTGGCGTATGAACGGCATTTTCTTTCGCTCTTGCGTTTGCCGCCGGATCACGCCAGTCAGCCGCCGTTGCAGTTTCCCGTTTCCCGCAAACGTCTTTTGATGCTGGGCGCAAACGGGATCGGTACGGGAACGGAAACGTTTGAGCACGCGCTGCTGACTCGCGCCGGATGGACAAATTATCTGGATCGTCCTGGTCATGTTCAGCTGGATTTGGAGCGCATCGTCCTGGATCCGCCCGACGGTATTCTCTGGGTGACTCCAGAGGCGTCTCCAGAACAGCCGGGGCTTTCCAATGCCTTTGTGGAGCATCCCGCGTGGCGGCGTTTGCGTCCCGCGCCGCGCCTTGTCGCGGCGGATCATTGGCGCTGGCAATGCCCCGGCCCCTGGTCATGGGAGCTGGTGCGGCAAATGGCGCGCGGTCTCCATGAAATGGAAACGCATCTCGCGGAAAAGGGAAAAACAGAAGAGGGTAAGCCATGAGCCGCGCTTGGCTGCCGCCAGTTCTGACCGGAGTTCTTTTGCTGTTTGCGCTCTCTTTGGGCAACGCCGAAATGTCTGTGGGCGAAGGTTTGTTTGCCTGGATAAAAGGAGAAGAGAGCGTGGGCGCAATTGTTATGGGCGAGATTCGCTTGCCGCGCGCGCTGATTGCGTTGACCGTTGGCGCGGCTTTGGGTTGCGCGGGTGCGGCGCTGCAAGGGTTGTTGCGCAATCCGCTGGCGGATCCGGGGCTGACGGGCGCTTCTCAGGGCGCGGCGCTGGGAGCCGCCAGTGTTTTTTATTTTGGCCTGTTTCCGTGGGCTGGGATTTTGGCGCCCGCGTTCGCGGGATTGATTGGCGCGGCGTTGACGCTTTTCTGGATGCTGTGGCTGGCTGGTTCCGCGCGTCCGACTTTTTTGCTGATGGCGGGTCTGGCGGTTTCAACCGTCAGCGGAGCGCTTCTGGCCGCCGTGCTTAATTTCGCGCCCAATCCGTTCGCCATGCAGGAGTTGGTCTTTTGGCTTTTGGGGTCGGTTTCGGCGCGCGGAACGCCGCACTTGCTTTTTTTGCTGCCCGCGCTTTTGGCGGGCGGGGGGTTGCTTTGGCGCGAGCGGCAATTGCTCGCGGCGCTTGCTTTGGGCGATCAGGTCGCGGAAAGTTTGGGACAAGATGTGCGGCGTGGCGGTCGGCGCATCGTTTTAGGCTGCGCCATACTGGTTGGGTCTGCGGTTTCTGTGGCGGGAAGCATTGGCTTTGTCGGGTTAATCGCGCCGCACCTTGCGCGCCCCTGGGTCAGGGGACGACCGGACCGGCTTTTGCTGCCCTCCGCGCATATTGGCGCGATGCTCGTGCTTCTCGCGGATATTGTCGCGCGCCTCATGCCGCCTGGGCGTGAACTGAAGCTGGGCGTGCTGACGGCCATCGTCGGCGCGCCCTGGTTCATCTGGATAATTTGGAAAGACCGAAAACAATGGCCCTGATGGAAGCGCGCGGTCTTACGCTGAACAAGCGTTTGCAATCGGTTGACGTGGCGTTAAGTCCCGGCGAAATGCTGGGGGTTATCGGGCCGAATGGTTCCGGGAAATCCAGCTTGCTGCAAAGTCTCGCGGGACTTTTGCCCGCGTCGGGGGAAGTTTTGCTGGACGGGCGGCCGTATGCCGCGTTTTCCGCCCTGGAGCGCGCGCGGCGGATCGGGTTTTTGCCGCAATTTTGCGAAAGCGTCTGGTCGTTGGCCGCGGAAGACATTGTCGCGCTGGGGCGGCTACCCTGGCGGGATCAGGAAACAGAAACCGGACGCGCGGCTATTGCCGAGGCCTTGCGGGAAACCGAAACATTGCCGTTTGCGCAAAAACGTGTAGATCAACTCTCCGGGGGGGAGAGGGCGCGCGTCTGGCTTGCGCGCGCGCTGGCGGGCTGTCCCTCTGTCATTTTGGCGGATGAGCCGATCGCCAGTCTTGACCTTTTTTATCAGGCGCGCGTCATGGGAACGCTGCGCCGTTTTGCGCAAGCGCCGCGCGGCGCTGTGGTTGCCCTGCATGATCTTGCTTTGGCCGCGCGGTATTGCGATCAAATCTGCCTTATGCGAGAAGGGTGCGTCGCCGCGCAGGGAAAACCGGCCGAAGTGCTGACAAAGGCGATGTTGTCGGAAGTATTTGGCGTTCCCATTCATGTAGACCTCGCCTGTTCGCCTCCTGTGATTCTGCCTGTCTGGACAAAAACGATATGAAACCTGGAAAAAACCTCTCTGAGCTTTGCTACAGTTTTATCTATGATGTTTCCTGGCTTACCGATTACGAAGTCGCCACGGACGAGCTTTCCGCGCAGATCGGCATGGCCTGTTCCGGCGCGGAAGCGGAAGAGGATCGTCTGCGCGATCTTCGCCCGGAAATTGTGCCGGATCTGGAACGTCTGCAAGCGCTGGCGCTTCATGCCAACGGATCTTTACGCGGGCGCGCTGCCATTGAAGAGGCGGACCTGGAGTGGCTGCATGAACGCTACGCGCGGCATTCTGCGGCAATAGAGGCCGCAGAACCGGAGCGGTTAAAAACTTTTGTTTTGCCGCGGGGGCGCGCGCCCGTTCCCGATTTACATGCCGCGCGTGCCAGCGCGAAAAAAGCCTTGCGCTGTCTTGTGCGTCTGGAAGCGGAAACGCCGGGCGTCGTAATTCCGCCAGAAATTCCCCGGTTTCTGAATTTGCTGTGTAATTTTGTTTTTGTGCTTGCCGTGCGCGTGAATCAGGCGCGCGGCGTTTGCGAGCCGACGTTTATCAGCAGGAGCTATCGTGTTGGGCGGACAGGGAAAAAATAAATGGAGAATCGCGGGAAATTCATTTGAAAAACCGCCGCGCGAAGTCTATGATGGATTCCGTGGGGAATGACTAGCGGGAAAGGAGTCATCATGTCTACCAACTCTTTGAATCTGGCGACGGCAGCCTACGCCGCGCCACTCGCGGCCAGTTTTGGCGGCGCGTCTCCTTTGAATTCCAATGGCGCGGCGCGCGCGCGGGATCCTGCGACGGCGGCGACGCAGGGCGTGGGTGCGCGTAACAATACGGCGGATATACAAAACGCTGCCGCGCCCGCTAGCGCGCGGGTTACGATTAGCGAGACAGGACAAGCCCGGTTACAGGCAGAGCAGGCGTCCATGACGTCCGCTCCCGTTGAGACGCCAAGAGGCGCGCCGGTTGGCGCGGTCAGTAATGCGCCGGACATGCGTAACGAGACGGCGGCGACTGCGTTTGCTCCGATTAATGCCGCGGGTACGGCAGACGCGACGGCAAGTTTGGCGATTGGCGCGGATGCGGGGATGAGCAATGGCGTGACAAGGGGAGAAGCCAATGCTACGGGAGCGGTCGCTGCGCCGATTTCCGTAGCTGTACCTGCTGCCGCCGGAAATGCCGCGCAGAGTTCCGCGCCTGTAAACGCGGATTCTCCACAAGCGGTTCAGGCAGGACAGCGCGCGGAGGCGCGGGAGGTCGTCGCGCAGTCTGTGCAGAATGACGGCGCCGTTGCCCGCCAGGACGCCAGCCCCGTTACGGCGCGCAGCGGTCTTTCTACCTATCGCGGGATTTTTTCAGGTTGAAGAAACTGCTGTTCCGGGAAAACTCAGGTAAAGGGGCGGATGGATATGTTCGCCCCTTTTTCGCATTGTATAAAAGAAAATCCAGTTTTGAAACGGACCTCTTTTCCAGTTTGTGAAGATTTAAGAATATTTTATGCCGGATTATACAGAGATTCAAAAAGAGGAGACTTTGAAAGCGCGTGTCTTTCAGGATTATTTTGATAAGGCGATTTTTACTTACGCGCCTAATATTGGGAATATAGATTTTGTGGTTACGGACGCGCAGTTGGAGAAAAATGGTTTGTTTCAGGCGCATTATTTGTGGGCGGAAGCGAAAAAAGGCGCGGCAGACGAAATTTCTATGCTGACTCAACTTATTTTAACCTGTAAGAAAATTTATGACGCGGGCGTTGATTTGCCGCCGCCGTTTCTTGGTTGTTTTGACGCGGTAAAAATCGCGTTTGTTCCCTTTCATGACATTCTGCCCATTTTTGCGGAAAATGACATGAACTGGAATGTGACGCCCGGCGATTATTTTTCTGAGCATTTTATAAAAGCGCGGGGGAAAGTCGCGGCGCTCATCGCAAAAAATATCATCGTTTTTCGCTTTGCCGCAGATGCTGATAAAATTAAAAAATTCATTGAAACAAATCTGCTTTCAGAACCGAATGAAATAAAAATACCAATTACAAAGAATAATTTCCCGAATATCTATAACCGCTGGCGCAAGGAAGTCAAACCATTCATAAATGTATCCGGCGAGCGCTGGCGGAAATATAAAAAAGAAGGCATTCTGGATTGTGACTTTTTTCGTGCCGACATGATGAGCAAGGAGGGCGGCAGCATTACGGATCGGCGCAATATCATTCTGGAAAATGATAAATACAAACTGCAAAAAGATATTGAGGGAGAACTTTTTCGCAGCGACATTGATTTTACAGATGGCGGCGTGGCCTACCGGCGTTTTTGGAATAAGTACGGGCGTCCGCCGGCGGAAGAATATCAACAGTATATCATTGATCGCCGGGATTTGCTTGTGCCGCAGAATATCCGCGAGGTCAAAGGGAGTTTTTTCACGCCGAAAATCTGGGTAAAAAAATCTCAAGAATATCTTGGAAAGATTTTTGGCGACAATTGGCAGGATGAGTATTATATTTGGGAGTGCGCCGCCGGAACGGGTAATCTTTTGGCGGGTCTGAAAAATAAATATCGGGTATGGGCGTCTACTTTGGATCAGCCGGATGTGGATACAATGCACGCGCTGATTGACGGCGGGCTGAACCTGTTGCATGGCCATGTATTTCAATTCGATTTTTTGAATGATAACTTTGATAAATTGCCCCAAGGGCTGAAAGAAATTATTGACAACCCAGAAAAACGGGAAAAGCTGATTATTTATATCAATCCGCCTTATGCGGAGGCGGCGACGGCGGCAACTGTATATGGAACGGGAGAAAACAAAGCAAAAGTTTCTAATTTACTTTTGACGCACGAACGCTACGCGAACTATTTGGGAAAAGCAGGCAGGGAACTTTTCGTGCAGTTTTTAACGCGCGTTTATTTTGAGATCGGCGGATGTAAAATCGCTGAATTTTCAAAACTGAAAACATTACAATCCCCGAACTTCAGAAGTTTTCGCGCTGTTTTTCTGGCCAGACTTGAAAAGTGTTTTGTTGTCCCCGCATATACGTTTGATAATGTCAAGGGTAAGTTTCCGATAGGATTTAAAATATGGGATACAGAGAAGAAAGAAGAATTTAAGGAAACTGTGGCGGATGTATATGATGAAAATGGCGGATACATTGGAGAAAAGACATACTTATCTTGCGATGGCGTCAAGACAATCAATGATTGGCTCAAGAACTTTGTGAACACGGGGGCGGCATTGGCCGCCATGTGCTGCAAGGGAACGGATTTTCAAAACGCAAAGTATGTCAACGTGAATCTTCCCGCTCGGTTGAAAGGAGTCGGAAACTCAAAAGGCGTCACAAATTTTACGATAACAGAGAAGAATTTTGCGTATGCCGCAATCTATTATTCTGCGCGTCATGTCCTTCCGTCCTCCTGGATGAATGACCGAGACCAATTTTTATACCCAAGGGATGGATGGGAAGCGGATATGGAGTTTCGTAATAACTGCCTTATATTTTTCTTGTTCAATGTAAATACACAGTCTGCATATGGCGTAAACCACTGGATTCCGTTTTCGGAAATGGAGGCAGGCGCGAAAGAAAAATTTACTTCAAATTTTATGAATAGGTATCTGAAAGGGAAAACTTTTAGCCCGGAAGCGCGGGCATTGCTGGAAACCGGCCTGGCACTCTATCAATATTATCACGTGAAAATCAAAGAAAACAACAGCGCGTCCGTTAACGCATCGTTTTATGATATTAGAGAATTTTTTCAGGGCAGAAAGGAAAACGGCGCGATGAACGCGAATTCCGCAGACGAAACTTATAGCGCGCTTATGTCCAGGTTACGTGCCGCGCAAAAAATAGTAACGGCAAAGATTGCGCCCAAAATCTATGAATACGGGTTTTTAAGAAAGTAGATCCCGCGTTTGTTTTAGAATTACGCGATAAAACGAGCGGGAAAACAACGGGAATTCTCTGTCAGGAGGGCGGCAATGGGCATTTTTGAAACGTTACGGGCGGCGGCAGACCCTGAAAAAGCCGCGCCGATGCGCGCGTATATGCGCGGCCAGTTTCCTTTTCTTGGCATTCCCGCGCCGGAGCGAAGAAGAATAAGCCGCGGCTTTTTGAAAGCTCTCGACAGAGAGTCTATAGACTGGGCTTTCGTTTCTGAATGCTGGCGTCAGTCGGAGCGTGAGTTTCAATATTTGGCGAAAGATTATCTCGCGGAGCGGGCAGCGGTGTTGACGCCGCTTGCCATGGAACGCCTTCAGGAGTTGATCGTTACGAAACCGTGGTGGGACACTGTGGATGGGCTTGACGTGATTGCGGGCGCCATCGCGCTGCGCAACCCCGATGTCAACGACGTATTTCTTGCCTGGAGCGTTGATGACGACTTTTGGCTTCGCCGTGCGGCGATTGGCCACCAGCGCGCGAGACGCGCCAAAACGGATACGCGGCTGCTGGAGCGTATCCTCATGAACAACTTTGGACAAACCGAATTTTTTATCAATAAAGCGATTGGCTGGGCGTTGCGCGAGTATGGCAAAACAAATCCCGACTGGGTGCGCGATTTCCTTGAGAGGCATAAAAGTAAAATGGCTTCGCTCAGCCTCAGGGAAGCGAGTAAATATATATGACAAAATTTGGCTTGCCGCAGCGCCGCGCGTCAGCCTTGCGGCGCTGTGCTAACATGCGCCTCTTCTGTTTTCTGCTAGCGTTTTCCCCTTGACTTCGTTTCTTCCCGCGTCATTTGATTTGCATTGCCACTCTAACGTGTCGGATGGCATTTTGTCTCCGGACGCGCTTGTGGCGCGGGCGTCCGCGCGCGGCATTACGCGCCTTGCGCTTACGGACCACGATGACGTCAGCGGGCTGGAAAAGGCTGGGGAAGCGGCTTCTGCGGCGGGTATTCTTTTTGTGCGCGGCGTGGAAATTTCTACCGGCTGGGAAGACCATTCTATTCATGTGGTCGCGCTGGATATTGACGCGGAGCATCCTGCGTTATTGTCTGGCCTTGCGGCAATTCGCGCGGGGCGTCTTGAGCGCGCGGCGCGAATCGGGCGGGCGCTGGCGGAGTGCGGCATTCACGGCGCTTTGGAAGGCGCGCGCGCTTACGCGGGCAATGCCGCGCTGATTTCTCGCGCGCATTTTGCGCGTTATCTTGTGGAGCAAGGGTTGTTTCGCAGTCGACAGGAAGTGTTCGCGCACTATCTTGCGCCCGGAAAGCCGGGTTGCGTTCCGCATGTCTGGGCGGATATTACGGAGGCCATTGGCTGGATTCGCGCGGCGGGCGGCGTGGCGGTGCTGGCGCATCCGGGGCGCTATAAACTTTCCGGGGGCGAAATGCGGCGGTTGCTTGCGGTCTTTGCGGAAGCGGGCGGCAAGGCCATTGAGGTTTCTTCTGGAAGTCATACGCCGGAAATGGCGCGGCATTTCGCGTTTTTGGCGCGGAAATTCGGCTTTTACGCTTCGGGGGGATCGGACTTTCATGATCCGGGCGAGCGTTTGGAGCTGGGGTGCTTTCCGCCGATGCCGGAGGACATTCCGCCGGTCTGGCGGCTTTTTTCTTCCGCAGATCGCAATGACACAACTCATTGACGCCGCTCATGTTCCGCCGCGCGTTCTGGCGCAGGCCGCGCGGCTTTTGCGCGAGGGCGCGATCATCGCTTTTCCGACGGACTCCTGCTACGCGCTGGGGTGCTGCCTGGGCGACAAGGCGGCGCTTGATCGGCTGCGCGCGCTGCGGGAATTGGATGAGCGTCACCATCTCACGCTGATGTGCCGCGATTTGTCCGATATTGCCAAATACGCGCGGGTGGACAATCGTCAATATCGTTTGCTGAAAGCGGTTACGCCGGGCAGCTATGTGTTCATTCTGGAGGGAACCAAGGAGCTTCCGCGTCGGGTGATGCATCCCAAGCGCAAGACGATTGGTTTGCGCGTTCCAGATCATCCGTTGACGCTGGCGCTGCTGTCCGCGCTGGAAGAGCCGCTTTTGACGACGACGCTTCTTTTGCCGGGAGATGACGCGCCGCTTTCCTGGGGCTGGGAGATTCAGGAGCGGCTTGAGGGACGGCTTGATTTGGTGCTGGAAGGCGGCTTTTGTGGTTTGGATCCGACGACGGTGATTGATCTGACCGACGCCGTGCCGATGTTGGTGCGCGCGGGCAAAGGGGCGCTTGCGCCTTTCGGGTTTTGATCCGCCGCGTATTCAGGGAAACACAACATGTGGGACGCCGGACTTCAAGAGCAATTTGCGCGGCTTGCCATTTCCGCGCTGCCGATTCTGTTCGCCATTACGGTGCATGAGGCGGCGCATGGTTTTGCGGCATTGTGCCTGGGGGATTCAACGGCCGCCCGCGCGGGACGCATCACGCTAAATCCCCTGGCGCATATTGACGCTTTCGGCACGGTGGCGCTGCCTTTGCTGCTTTTTTTTCTGACAGGCGGAAAATTTCTTTTTGGGTATGCCAAGCCTGTCCCGGTCAATTTTCAGGCGCTGCGGCGTCCGAAACAGGACATACTCTGGGTAGCTGCGGCAGGGCCGCTGGTCAATTTTTTGATGGCGGCGCTATGGTTTTTTTTGTGGAGCGCGCTGCCGAACCCGCCAGAGAGCGGCGTACAGGATGCTTTGCTGCATATGTGCGCAGCCGGGGTACAGATCAATCTTGTGCTGATGGCGCTGAATCTGTTTCCGCTGCTGCCTCTGGATGGCGGACGCATTCTGTTTAGTCTGCTGCCCGCGCGTCAGGCGTTTTCCTATGCGCGGACGGAGCCGTACGGTTTTATGATTCTCATCGTTTTGCTATGGAGCGGCGTATTGGAAATGATCCTGACGCCGTTTATAGACGGGTGCTTCGCGCTCTTTCAGTTTCTTTTTTAGTCTGGAAACCAGAATCATGTATACAGAGCATGTACTTTCCGGGATGCGCCCTACAGGCGCTTTGCATCTGGGACATTATCACGGAGTGCTAACCAACTGGGTCAAACTTCAGCATGAATACTCCTGCCTCTTTTTTGTGGCGGACTGGCACGCGTTGACTACGCAATACGATGATCCTTCGCGGATCAGCCAGAATATTCTGGAAATGGTAGTGGATTGGCTGGCGGCGGGAGTAGACCCGCGTCAGTCGGCGATTTTTGTGCAGTCGCGGATTCCTGAACACGCGGAACTGCATTTGCTGCTTTCCATGATGACGCCTTTGCCTTGGCTGGAGCGGGTGCCAACCTATAAGGATCAACAGGAGAAGCTTTCCAGCAAGGATTTGTCGACGTATGGTTTTTTGGGCTATCCCTTGTTACAGGCGGCGGATATTCTGATTTACCGGGCGAACAGGGTTCCGGTAGGAGAGGATCAGGTCCCGCACATTGAATTTGCGCGGGAGATTGCGCGCCGCTTCAATCATCTTTATGGACGCGAGCCTGGTTTTGAGGAGAAAGCCTGGGAAGCGGTCAAGAAATTGGGCGGGAAAAAGGCTCGGCAATACGAAGAGTTACGCGCGCGTTATCAACAAGAAGGCGATAAATCCGCGATTGGGCAGGCGCACGCGCTGCTGGACGATGTTCAGCATCTTTCCGCTGCGGACAGGGAGCGGCTTTTCGGTCATCTGGAGGGTTCTGGAAAGGTGATTTTGGTAGAGCCGCAGGCAATGCTGACGGCGGCTTCGCGTATGCCGGGGCTGGACGGGCAGAAAATGAGCAAATCCTATGCCAATACGATTGCGCTTCGGGAAGCTCCGGAGTCCGTCACGAAAAAAATCCGCGCGATGCCGACCGACCCGGCACGGGTGCGCCGCTCCGATCCGGGCGAGCCGCAGAAATGTCCAGTTTGGCAGTTGCACCAGACTTATTCCGAAGAATCCTGTCGCGCCTGGGTGCAGGAAGGTTGCCGGAAGGCGAGTTTTGGCTGCCTGGATTGCAAGCAGCCGGTGATTGACTCTGTTTTGAAGGAATTGGCGCCGATTCAGGAGCGCGCGCGGTATTACCAGGAAGACGCCGCGCTTGCCAGAAATATTCTCGCGGACGGCTGCGAAAAGGCGCGGGAGATTGCGCGCGAGACCATGCGCGATGTGCGCGAGGCAATGGGGGTCGACGGCGCGTTTTGAAGAAAATTTCCGGACGCCGCGCGGATTTAAAGAGTAGCCAGGGCGACGAGCGCGCAAGCCTCGGCGTCGGTTAGGGCGTGGTGGTGGCGGTGAAACTGAATGCCGCAACGCGCCGCGACAGTGGGAAGTTTGTGATTGGGTAAATCAGGAAAAGCGCGGCGCGCGGCGCGGCAGGTGCAGTAAAACAAATAGTCGGGATACGCAAGCCCGTAGTGCTGGTGCGCCGCGCGCAGACAACTTTCGTCAAATGGGCTGAAATGCGCGACAAGCGGCAGACCGCTGATCCTGGCGGCGATTTCCGTCCAGACGGAGGGAAACGTTTCGGCGCTTTCTGTGTCGGTTCGGGTAAGTCCATGCACGCTGCTGTGAAACGCGCTGTACCAGTCCGGAGCGGGGCGGATGAGGCGGTAGAGCTTTTCCCTGATTTCGCCCTCGCGGACGAGGACGACGCCGACGCTGCATACGCTGGAAGGGTGGCGGTTTGCCGTCTCAAAATCAATGGCCGCGAAATTTCGTAGCGGGGGGAGCGGCTTTTTGCGCGTGGAAGACCGCTCGGTTTTTGTATTTTGCAGGGCCACGAGGGAATGTTTTATGCGCCAGGAGGGGTGTAGCCAGAAACCCTGTCCGCGCCGTCGCCGAAAAAATGTTGTTCCAGCTGCGCGCGCAGATAGTCGCGGTGGCGGACGTCTGCCATATTGAGGCGGTTTTCGTTGATGATCATGGTTTGCAGACGCAGCCATTGTTGCCAGGCCTCCTGGGAGACCTGCTCGAAAATCTGCTGTCCCAGCGCGCCGGGAAGAGGCGGCGCGGCCAGTCCCTCGGCGTCTCGCCCCAATTTAACGCAATGTACGATGTGTGTCATAAGCAATCCAGAAAGCAGGGAAAACGTCAATTGTAAAGCAAGAGTTTTGCGCAGACCAAGACGTTTTCCGATAAGCATCGCGGCGCGCATTTTGGTGAGTGCGGCATGGTTGTGTCGCGCTGTATGAGGTACTGTAATGAAGCGGACGCGCGTGCCGCCTGGGAGGAAGAAGCGGTTTGGGCGGAACCAACGCGCCGCGCGGGCGATACCGCCGACCCTATCGTCAGCGTGCGCGCGCTCTGCTGCTGCCGCGGGCGTCATGGTGTGAAACTCTGGTAATATTTTCCCGCTCTAGAAATGAGGGATACGACAAAATGTAATCTTCTGCGATGGGGCGTCCGCGTGTTCCAAATTGGATTTTCTGAAAGGGGTTAAAAATGCCGCGCATCATTGTCCTTTTGCTGGCCTGCGTTTTGCCGTTGTATGCGCCTGCCTATGCCCGCGACGATGTGTACCGTCGTAACTTTCATTCCGTTGTCAAGGCCGCGTTGCAAGACGGCCAACTGGATGGCTCTGTCAAGTTTTACCTCAAGGGGGAAACTGTGCGCGGCAAAATCCAGAAAACTTTTCCGGAGGCGGTCTCCAATAAAAAGACGAATGCCAGCAATAAGACCGATGAGGACGCCTGTGATTGGGCCTTGCGTTCTGTGCTGATTTCTTTTCAGGAAAACGCAAAAAAGCAGGGGGCAAACGCGGTGATTGATTTGGTTAGCTTTTATAAAAAACAAGCATGGCAAAGCGCGTCCCAATTTGAATGCCACGCAGGCGCCTGGATGGCGGGAGTCGCCATGAAGGGACGGGCGGCCGTCGTCAAATGAGGAATGCGCCGGGGTTTCGTTTACTGGGCTGGTCGGCGTGGACGCCCGGCGCGGAAACGCGGGAAGCATGGCTGGCCTGGGCGAAAAACCCGGCGGGGGAAATCGGCGGGGATTTGGCGGAGCCTGCCGCCGCGCCTGCGCGCTCCATTCCCGCCATGTTGCGCCGCCGCGCCGATCTGTCTGGTCGAGCGGCCTTACACGTCATGACGGATGAAAATCTGCGCTATACGGGTCAAAGCGTCATTCTGGCAAGTCGTATCGGGGAGTTTTCCCGCGCGTTCGCTTTGTTGCGTGAATTGGCGCGCGTCGGACAGGTTTCTCCGCAGCAATTCAGCATGGCGGTGCATCATGCCAGCGGCGGGCTATTTATGATGTGCCAAAAAGCGCGCGCGCCGCTTACTGCGGTCTCCGCGCAGGAAGAGACCGCGCTATCGGGGCTGCTGGAAGCGCAAATTCAGATCGCCGAAGGAGAATCTTCTGTCTGGCTGGTCTGCTGTGACGAGCCTTTGCCGGCGGAGTATCGCGTGCTTTCGGCAAGGCCAGATGCAAATACGGCGTATTTTGCCTGTGTTCTTGAATTGGCAGAGGGCAAGGATTTTTCCCTTGTCTCCGAAGATATTCCCGCCAGATGTTCAGGGAGAGCCACTGCCCTGGATGTTTTGTCGTTTTTTCTGGCGCCAAGGGCGGATCCGCTTTATCTTTCCCGGCGCGGCGGTTGGGCGTTGTGCCGGACGTCTTCTGGCGAGCCGTCATGTTGACGCGGTTATTTTGGAGGGCGGAGCGTTTTCAGCGTGTCCTCGCCACGGGATTTTGCTTTGCTCTGTTTGGTTTCGGCGGTCTGCTTGTTTTGTGTCTGCTGTTTCCTGCTCTGCGCTTGATGTATTTCGACATTGCCGCGTCGCGGCGGATGGCGCGGAAAATTATTTGTCAATGTCTGCGGTTTTTTGTCAGGGTGATGATTTTGACCCGCTGCATCAGCGTGGAAGTGCGCCAGCGCGAGCGGCTTGCGCGTGAAGGTATTTTAATTGTTGCCAATCATCCCTCCTTGATTGACGTGGTTTTGTTGATAGCCTTGCTCCGGCGCCCCAACTGTATTGTTAAATCCAGATTGCGCGACAACGTTTTTACGCGCGGTCCTGTTTTAAGCGCGGGCTTTGTCATCAACGACAATGGCCAGCAGCTCGTCGCGGATTGTCTGGCTTCGTTGCGGTCAGGGGACTCCATGATCATTTTTCCGGAAGGCACGCGCAGTCCGAGTCATGACAGTTTGTATCCTTTCAAGCGCGGCGCGGCGAATATTGCCGTGCGCGGCGGACAGATGCTGACGCCGGTGCTGATCACGGTATCCCAGCCCATGCTGGGTAAGGGCATGGCCTGGTATCAGGCGCCGTTCAGAAAACCGCATTTTATTTTGGATGTGCGCGAAGATTGGCTGCCGCCCGCAGTGAGCGAAAGCGGCGCGGAGGGAGCGCAGGCAAGAGCGGCGCGCGCGCTTTCGCTACAATTACATAGTTTTTTTCTGAAGGAGTTGCGAGCGTCATGCAAACACTGATAAACGAAGTGAAGGTTTTCGTAATTGAAACATTGGATCTGGAAGATATTGTTCCCGCCGATATTGACGATGACGCTCCTTTATTCGGCGACGGTCTGGGTCTGGACTCCATAGATGCTTTGGAGCTGGGCGTCGGTCTGCAAAAACGCTACGGTCTCAAAGTCTCTGCGGAGGCCGGGGAAACACGCAAGATTTTTTCTTCTGTCCGCGAGCTGGCCAGCTTTATCGCCGCTAGCCGCGCGTAATTTTGACATTGGGATGACCGCTATGCCGAACGAACAAACGCGCCTGGAATCTCTGGACAAAACCGCCGCGCTGGCTTTGTTGACGGAATTGCTCACGGAACTTTTTGAGATTCCCCCGGGAAAAATCACGATGGATGCGGATTTATATCAGGATTTGGATATTGACAGCATTGACGCGGTTGATTTGTCTATTGCTTTCAAGAAGCGCACGGGACGGCAATTGACTCCTGAGGAATTCCGTAAAGTCCGCACGATAGGCGACGCGATCGCCGTGTTTTGCGCGCCTGCCGCGAAAGACGCGGCGGCCCCTACGCAGAGCGCGTCTGCCTGATGCCTCGCTGGATTGCTCTTGCCCTGGGATTTGCCTTTCCCTGTCTGTTTTGGGTTTGTTATTGGCAATCTTGGCCGTTTTGGCTGTGCGGGCTTCTCTTGTTGCCCCTGGCGTGGCCGACAAAAGCCGCGAAGAACGTTTTCCCGCCTCGGATCCAGTCTCTTATGGGGCTGGCTGCGGCTTTTTTGGGGGGAGTCGCGCTTCTTTGGCAAAACGATTTGTCTTTGTTGTTCTATCCCGTGTTCGTTAATTTGACGCTGCTCGGTGTTTTTGCGTTGAGTCTCACGCAGCGCCAAAGTCTGGTTGAGCGTTTGGCGCGGTTGTCGCATCCGGATTTGCCGCCTGCGGGCGTGCGCTACACCCGCCGCGTGACTCAGGCATGGTGCGTATTTTTTGTATTGAACGCGAGTTTGGCGCTTTGGAGTGTCGGCGCGGGAAAAACAGTTTGGGCGGTATATAACGGGGGCATTGCCTATGGCTTAATTGGGCTGATGTTTACAGGAGAATGGTTCATTCGCAGGTATAGGATTGGGCGCGATACGAATGAGTGAGAACAAGGAAACTCTCCCCAAATTGCTGGATGCGTTTTTGCGCGGCGGCATATTGCCGGAGCCGGAAAAGCCTGTAGCCTGGCGTGCGGGCAGACCGGTTTCCCGCGCCGGTTTTCTGGAGGAAATTACAGCGGCGCGTGTGGAACTGGCGCGTTTGGGCAGCCGGGAAATCGCGTTGCTGGAACCGGACGCCTGCGCTTTTGCCGCGTATCTTTTGGCGGCTTGGTCGCTGAAAGTAGCCGTGACTCTGCCGGGAGACGCTCTGGCCTCTACCCGGAACAGTCTGAATATGCCGTGGGTAGGGCGATCTCTGGAAAGCGCGCGCGGAGTCTCCGCAAACGACAAACGACAAACGACAAACGACAAACAACAAACAACAAACAACAAACAACAAACAACAAACAACAAACCACAACCAACACATCCTCTCCTCCCAGGAGACATGCCTCTGGCTGTTTACTTCCGGCTCTACCGGAACGCCAAGCCGGATTCCCAAAACTCTCCCGCAGTTGCTGGCGGAGATCGAAGCGCTGGAGAGCGTGTGCGGGCAATATTTTTCTTCGGATACGCGGTTTGCCGCCAGTGTGCCGCGTCAGCACTTTTTCGGGCTGATTTTTGCCGTGCTGTGGCCGCTTGTTTTGGGGCGGCCGTTTATAGCAGAGCAGTTGACGTATCCGGAGCGCCTTCAGTCCTTGCCTGAAGGAAGATATGCGCTGATTACCGCGCCTACTTTCTTGAAGTCGCTGGCCGCTACGTCGCTTGAAATCTCCGGGATGCGCTGGGGTCTCGCCATCGCGGCAGGCGCGCCGCTGCCGGACGAGATTCGCCGCAGATGTCAGACGCTCCTGAACGCTCCGGTTCTTGACAACTTCGGCAGCTCTGAAACCGGAGCCGTGGCCTGGCGCGGATTGAGCGACGCGGAAGGCTGGCGTCCTTACCCGGGGGTGCGTTTTTCTGTGGAAGAGGCGACCTCTTGTCTCAGAATTCATTCGCCATGGCTAGCGGAACAGGAGAGAGACCATGGATTTTTGACCCGGGACTTGGCGCGCGTTGATCAAAATCAGATGTTTTTGCGGGGGCGCGCGGACCGTATTGTAAAAATCGGCGAAAACCGCGTTTCTTTAGATCAAGTGGAAAGCGCGCTGATTGCCCTTCCGGAAATTGATCAGGCCAAAGTAGTTTTGCTGGCGGGACAAGAAGGCGGGCGCGATGAACTTGGCGCCGCAGTTTGCCTCGCTTCCGCAGGCGCTGTCCGTCTTGGCGCGGAAGGCAAGGTGCGTTTTGATCGTGCCTTGCGGCAGCGGCTGCGTGAGTTTTTGCCGCAGATCGCGTTGCCGCGCCGCTGGCGCTATGTTTCGGAGATGCCCGTTAACGCCCTGGGGAAAATTACGCGGGAAGCTCTGAAGGATATCTTCGCGCCGCAGTTTCCCCGGGTTCGCGCCGCGCGCGTGGAGGACGCGGGGGAAATCCGAAAGGTTTCTTTGGATCTGTGGCTATCCCCGGATTTGATGAGCTTCGCGGGACATTTTCCGGATTGTCCAATTTTTCCGGGGGTCGCGCAGATTGATGTTGCCGCGCATTTTGCCAGCTTTCATTTTGATGTTCGGGCGCATGGCGCGGATCTTTCCGGCGTCAAATTCCTGAAAATTTTGCGCCCTTATGATGCGCCGCGATTGACGTTGACTCTAAAGCCGCACGGGCAGACGCTGGAATTTCTTTATACCCTGGGGGAACGAACAGCCTCTAAGGGAATCTTTCACCTGAAACCATGAAGATCGCGGCCATCATTCCGGTTTTCAACCATGAAGAACCTGTTGCCCAGGTTGTCGCGGCGTTGCGTCGGCATGGCTTGCCCGTTGTGCTCGTTGATGACGGCAGCGCGCCGGTGTGCGCGCGGGCGCTGGACATGCTTGCTTCGGACAACGCAAAAGGCCCGCCTCTTGTTTTGCTGCGCCATACCGAAAATCAGGGCAAAGGCGCTGCCGTGATGACGGGTCTGGCCTATCTCGCTTCCGCGCGCGGACGAAGCGCCTTAGGGTGCGAGGAGGGTTTTTCCCATGCTCTGCAAATTGACGCCGATGGGCAGCATGACACTGCGGCTTTGCCGGAATTCCTGCGAGCGGCCGCCGCATATCCTGAAGCCGTGATTGTTGGGACGCCGCAGTATGGGGCGGACATTCCGAAAAGGCGTCTTTATGGACGTTACTTGACGCATCTCTGGGTATGGATCAATACGCTTTCCTTTCGTATCGCCGACTCCATGTGCGGCTTTCGCGTCTATCCTCTCGCGGCTACATTGCCGCTACTGCCGATTCTGAAACACGCCAGGCGCATGAGTTTTGATACGGAAATTCTGGTTCGCCTGGATTGGCAGAATACGCCTGTCGTGAGCCTGGCCGTTCGGGTGCGCTATCCGGAAAATGGACGCTCGCATTTTCGCGCGCTGGAAGACAATCTATGGATCGCCGCCATGCACGCGCGCCTGTTTTTGGGGATGCTCTCGCGCTCTCCCGGTCTTGTTCGGCGCTGGTTTCAAAAAAAATGAGCGCGAAAACACAGAATCGCCAGCATTGGGCGGAAATCGCGGAGGCGGGTTGTATTGGCGGTATGCGGTTTCTGCTCTGGGCGCATCGTCGTTTGGGCATGTGGCCGTTTAAGGTTTTGCTGTTTATGGTCATATGCTGGTTTTTTGTTTTTCAGAAAACGGCGCGGAACGCATCGCGCGAGTATCTGGGACGCCTCTATGTTCATTCTGGCGGCGCGACGCCCAGGCCAACCTGGTTTTCCAGCTTTCGGCATTTCATGGCTTTTGGCGAAACTTTGCTGGATAAGCTGCGCGCCCGCGATCTTTGCCGCGCGCAGGAGCGGTTTTTTCGCGCGCGCGGCCTTGAACACCTGGAGCGCTTGCTTACGGAAAAGCGCGGAGCTTTGCTGCTGACGGCGCATATGGGCAATCTTGAACTCTGCCGGTATCTGGCGCATGCGTATCATGCGGATGTTCGCCTTTCCATTCTCGCGCATACCCGAAACGCGGAGCGTTTTAACCGTCTGCTGCGCGCGCTGGAACCAGATCATGAAGTGGAGCTGATCCAGGTTGCGCATATGGACGCTGGAGTCGCCGCCCGGCTTTCTGAGCGCGTTTCCGGCGGCGGGTTTTTGGTGATCGCGGGGGATCGGATCCCTCTGCGCCTGGGGAACAATACTTTGTCGGTTGATTTTCTGGGCAGTCCCGCGTTATTTCCGCTGGGGCCGTATTTGCTGGCTTCCGCGCTGGAGGTTCCTGTTTTCCTGCTGTTCAGCGCGCGAAAGGACGGGCGCGGCGCGCATGAATTCTCTGTCACGGTGCGTCCGCTGGCCGATCCTCTTACGTTGCCGCGCAAAAATCGTCGGCAGGCTGCGGAAAGCTATGTAAGACAATACGTTGCCGCGCTGGAAGAAGAGTGCCGGGAAAATCCGCTGCAATGGTTCAATTTTTTTCCCTTCTGGCGGCAGGGGCGCGCGGATTCCTCCGTCCTTTCCTGACCTGCGATTTCACTATGAAGATACCTCAAAGCAGTTGGCGCGGCAGTGTGGAAATTCTTGTCCCTTTCCACGACCTTGATCCGCTGGAGATTTGCTGGCATGGGCACTACGTGCGCTATTTTGAGCTGGCGCGCACCAATCTTCTGCAAAATATTGACTACGATTACCCCGGTATGCGGGCGTCCGGCTATGCCTGGCCAATCATTGAACTTTATATCCGTTATGCGCGCGCTTTGCGGTATCAGCAACGCATTTGCGTGGGAGCCTGGCTCACCGAGTGGGAGAATCGCCTTAAGATTGACTATCTCATCCGAGACGCTATGAGCGGCGAGCGTCTGACACGCGGTTACAGCGTTCAGGTGGCCGTCGACATGAAAACGCGGGAAATGTGTCTGGAAAGTCCCCCCGTGCTTCTGGAGAAACTGCGTCGGGCGTCCAGGCCGACGCCGCAAACAGACCGGAGTCTTGTTCCATGAAAGTTCTTTTTTGGTTTTGCGCGCTGATTTTCCTTGTGTGTTCCGGCCTGACGCCCCGCGCCCGCGCGGAAGATATTTTGCAGGATATTCATGCTCGTTTGCGCCTTGCGCCCGTCATCCGGGGAGAATTTACCCAAAACCGGGAGTTGGCGCGCATCAAAAAACCGCTGGTCGCGCAAGGAAGATTTATCGTTGCGCGCGACTACGGAATGATCTGGGAAACCCATGCTCCCTTTGCGCAGAGTTTCCGGCTGACCGAAAGCGAGATGATGCAAAGTAACGATCAGGGAGTGATGATGCGGCTTTCCGCCGGTCAGGAACCGATGGTTCGTGTTTTCAGCAATATTTTGTTCGCGGTGTTTTCCGGAAATGTTGCCGCGCTTGCGCGGTATTTCCACTATAGCGGCGAGGCGCGAGAGGGGCGCTGGCATGTCCGCTTTGTCCCGAAGGATGCGGGTTTGGCGCGGATGCTCCAGAGTCTGCTTCTTTCCGGCGCGCGGAATGTCGAAACCGTAGAAATGCAAAGCGCTGCGGGCGATACAACCCGCATTGACATTCGCGCGCAGTTTTATGAAGACGCGCTTTCCGCCGATGACCGGAAACGTTTTGATGATTGACTCCGAAAAATTTGCGCTTTGGCATCGCCGGGCGGCATTGTGCTGGCTCGTTTTTCTGGTTGCGGCCATCAGTTTTTTGCTGGGGGACGTCCAGGCGCTGAAACTTCGCGTCGACTCGGATTTGCTGGCGCTGCTACCGCAAAAAGAGAAGAACCCGCAGGAAGAAGCGGCGCTGAGGGCGCTTTCGCTGGAAGGGGAGCGGCAATGGGTTCTTCTTGTGAGCGCGCCTACGGAAGACGCAGCGCGCAAGGCTACGGCTCTGACGCGCAAGACGTTGGAAGCGTTGTCTTTTTTTCCGCAAGACGCCGCGGAGCATAGCCCCATAGACTTTTATGCGCCGTACCGATCGGGACTGCTGACGGACGCGGATCGGCAGTGGCTGGCGCGTGCCGCCCCTGAGGAACCGGTTACGCGGGCGTTGACGCTGGCCTACGCCCCTTTTTCGTCCAGTCCTCTTTCCTGGGAGAACGATCCCTTCGGCTTCTTTGGTAATTGGTTGCAGGGTTTGGGAGAGAGCAGCCCGCTGCGCTTATCCGGGGGAGAATTGATGACGGAATTCATGGGGAAATCTGTTGTCGCGTTGTTTTATTCCTTACCGGGCAGCGCCTTTGACGCGAATATTCAGAGCGGGGTTACAGAAGCCCTGGCGGAGGCGCGGGACGTTGTGCGGCAAGCGTTTCCGGACGCGCGGCTGCTCTCCGCCGGGGTGGTTTTGCATGCCGCGGCAGCCAGTCGGCAGGCGCAAAAAGAGATGCGCCTGATTGGTCTGGGAGGGCTTGCGGGGACGTTGCTGCTTATCGGTTTGATTTTTCAGAGCGCGCGCGCTCTGCAACTGATCGTTCTTTCTCTGGCAACGGGTTCTGTCGTTGCTCTGGCGGCCAGTTTTTTTCTTTTGGATCGCTTGCATCTGCTTACGCTGGTATTTGGCGTGAGTCTGATTGGCGTCGCGGTTGATTACGCGATTCTTGTGTTTGCGCAGCATCTGGGACGCCGTGAATCTCTCTGGCCGCGCTTTCGACGTATTCTGCCTACGCTTCTGGCCGCGCTTACCACTCCGATGCTGGCCTATTTATGTTTGGCGATTACGCCGTTTCCCGGTCTAAAGCAAATGGCGGTTTTTGCCGCCTTTGGAATTTTGGGCGCCTGGGCAAGCGTGCTTCTTTTTTATCCCTATTTACTCCCGGAACAATTGCAGGTTCCCAAAAGCGCGGGATACGCGACCCGGTTGCTTGAGTACTGGCCGCGCTGGCGGGGAAGCCGCGCGCAGTGGATTTTGGCTCTGCTTCTTCTCTTGCCGGTTTTAGTCGGTTTGACACGGCTTTCTGTCGAAGATGATATTCGTAGCCTGTTTTCTGGCGCCGCGCGCCTGATGGAAGAACAGCGCCAGGTCTCGGAAATTTTGCGTTTGTCCAGTCCCGCGCAAATGTTTATTGTCTCCGCGCCGGATACGGAAACTTTGCTGCAAAGGGAAGAAAATTTGACAGCGCGTCTGCGCCAGCTCATAGCGGAAGGAAAGATGAGCGGTTTCGAGGCGGCCAGCCGTTGGTTGCCTTCGCAGGCGCGCCAGCGGGAAGCGCGCGCCCTTCAGTCCAAACTCACAGAAAGCCGTCGTCGGCTTGCGCAAACGCTGGGGCTTGCGCCGGATGCTCCGTTGGACTCGGACGATACGCATTCTGTTCCCTTGCTTACGCCAAAGGATTGGCTGGGCGCGCCGCATAGCCAGCCTCTGCGGTTTTTGTGGCTGGCTTCCGCCGAGGAAAATCACATGCCGCCATCGAGCCTGGTGCTTTTGCGGGGTCTGACTTCTCCGAACACGACCGGTCTCTTGCAAGCCATTGCGGACGCGCGGGAAGGCGTCCGCTTTGTGGATAAGACTTCCGAGGTTTCCAGTCTCATGCAGCGCTATCGGTATTTGCTTACAAAGATATTGGCGCTTGTCTGTTTTCTGGTTCCTTTGGCGCTGGCTTTATTTTTTCGCCGTCAGGTTTGGCGCGTGATCATGCCCGTTTTCCTTTCGGGCCTATTTACCCTGGCGCTGATGGGCTATCTTGCGCTTCCCGTGCAGATGCTTTCGCTTCTCGCTCTTTTTCTGACGTTAGGCATGGGAGTGGACTACGCCGTTTTTCTTCAGGCGCAGCAAAAGGAGGCGCATACCCTGCTTGCCACTACGCTGGCGGCGCTTCTTACCTTGCTTTCCTTTGGACTTTTGGCGCTTTCTGGAACGCCCGCGCTCGCCACGCTTGGCCTAACCGCGACCCTGGGGATCAGCTTTTCATGGATGCTGACCCCCTGTTTCTGTCGACAGGCAGACCCTGTCGCCCTCCGAGATTCCTGACGTGCCGCCATGCGCTAGAATCTTTTTTGTTTCATCCACTCTTTTGGAGAGGGAATGTGATGCGAAGTGAATCTCTTGAAACCATCATCATCGGCGCTGGCCCTGCCGGAGCGGTTGCGGCGGGTTTGTTGCGCCGCGCGGGACGCTCGGTGACCGTATTGGAAAAAGCTCAATTTCCTCGGTTTGTCATTGGGGAAAGCCTTTTGCCGCAGAGTATGGCCTACCTTGAGGCTGCCGGAATGTTGCAAGACGTGATTGAGGCGGGCTTTCAGTTTAAGAATGGCGCGGCATTCGCCTGTGACCAGAAGCGCGCCTCTTTTGATTTTCGCCGGAAATTCACGCCTGGCTGGGGGACAACCTGCCAGGTTCCGCGCGCGCCTTTCGATAAGCTGCTGGCGGACGCCGCCGCGCGTCAGGGCGCGGATATTCGCTATGGACACGAGGTCACGGCCCTAAGTTTTTCAGACGGAAAACCCGAATTGCGCGTTGCCGCGCCGGAAGGGGAATACCGCATTTCTGGCGTCTTTGTTCTGGACGCTTCCGGCTATGGACGGGTATTGCCGCGTCTTCTCGGACTGGAAATTCCTTCGGCATTGCCCGCGCGGCAAGCGATTTTCACGCACATTGAAGATCGTATTGCCGAAGACCCTGCGGCCATTGCTTTCGACGCTTTCGAGCGGGAAAAAATTCTGATTTCTGTGCATCCGCAAGAAAGCGATATTTGGTACTGGCTGATCCCTTTCTCTAACGGGCGTTCTTCGCTGGGCGTAGTTGGCCGCCGCGCGCAGTTTGACCAGAATCCGAATGAGGAGGATCAGGCGCAGCTGCGGCGCAGAGTTGCGGAAGCGCCGAATCTCGCGCGGCTTTTGCGGAACGCGGTCTGGGATACTCCGGTACGGCGGGTCACGGACTACTCGGCCAATGTCAAAACGCTTGCCGGAGCGGGGTTTGCCTTGCTGGGCAACGCGGGAGAATTCCTTGATCCGGTATTTTCTTCTGGCGTTACGATTGCCTTTAAATCTGCGGACTTGGCGGTTTCCACCCTCCTGCGCCAGCTGGCGGGCGAGGCGGTCGACTGGCAGCGCGACTACGCCGCCCCCTTGATGCAAGGGGTGGAAACGTTCCGCGCCTTCGTGAATGCGTGGTACGACGGGAAACTGCAAGACATTATTTTTTATCCGGAGAAACAGCCGGACGTTGAATGCATGATTTCCTCTGTGCTGGCTGGTTACGCCTGGGATACGGACAATCCGTTTGTCGCTCGTCCGGTGCGGAAACTGGACGCGCTTGCGCAAGCCATTCGCGCAGAAACTGCGTCAGCCGAATGAAATCGCGCGCCTATTTTACGAAGTACCGCGCCTGGTTGCCGCTGGCGGCGTTTTGTCTGCTTGGGGGCTGCGCGGATTTGGCGTTGCGTTTTGACTTTCCGGATTGGCTTGCCATTGCGCCGAAAGCGCTTGGGGCGCGCACACTGGAGCAGCAAATGCTTCTTCATTTGCCCAACCAGGAAACGCGCGCGCTGGAGACCGTTCTGGAAATTTCGGAAGATCATCTTGATATGGCGCTGCTGGCTTTCGGTATGCGTCTCGCCACCATAAGCTATGACGGTCGGGACGTTTACGAGACCAGTTACGCGCCGATAGGGTTTCCTTTCCGCCGGATGATCCGCGATTTTTTGCTGGTTGCGGCGCCGATGCCTGAAATTATCGCCGCGCTGCCTTCGGGATGGCAGGCGGAGGAGTCCCGGCAGGGAGAAAATTGTCTGCGTGAGTTTCACGAAAATGGCAAGCCGCTGATTCGCATCCTCTACGAGACTTGTTCTCCCTGGCGCGGGCGGGTGCGTTTTTCCCATATACGCCTGGGGTATCAACTGACTCTGGATACGCATGAACTTTGATTGCGCCGCGTACCTGCATCCGCCCGGCATTTTATGCGCCCTGGGGGACGCGCTTCCGGAAATTTCCGGGCGTCTTTTTGCCGGGAGCGCGCCGGGGATGCGGGTTACAGAGGCATATAGTCCGGGTTCTCCTTTGCTTCTTGGCGAAGTCGCCGCCGATCTTCCAGAACTGGCCGTATTTCCAGAAATGGATCGGTCGCGCAATAACGCGCTGCTGCTCGCGGCTTTTGCGCGGATTGAAGCGGACTATTGCCGCTTGGCCGCAGGATTGCCAAAGCGGCGCGTTGCGATCGTAATCGGATCTTCCACCTCGGGGATTTTCGAGAGTGAAAACGCGGTGCGTCATCTGGAAAGCGCGGGGTTTTGGCCGTCTGGCTTCCGCTATGAACAGCAGGAGCTTGGTTCGCCGTCACAGGCGCTTGCCCGCCAACTGGGCATACAGGGCGCGGCCTGGACGGTATCCACCGCATGTACCTCAGGCGCAAAAGCGCTGATTTCCGGGGCGCGGCTCCTGAAAGCCGATCTTGCCGATTTGGTGATTGCCGGAGGCGTGGATACCCTGGCGCGGTTTACGGTTGCCGGTTTTTCCGCGTTGGGCGCCGTTTCTCCTTCGAGATGTCTGCCTTTCTCCGCCAATCGGTGCGGGATCAACATTGGCGAAGCCGCCGCGTTGTTTCTGATGACGCGGGAAGCCCCGGCGCAAAGCGCGGCGATTCGTCTTTCCGGCTGGGGGGAAAGCTCAGACGGGTATCACATTTCCGCGCCGGACCCTGCCGGGCGCGGCGCGCTGCGCGCGATCCGCGCGGCATTGCGCGAAGCGAAACTCGCGCCAGAAGCGATTGGCTATGTCAACTTACATGGTACGGCGACGGCGCAAAATGACGCGATGGAAGCCAAAGTCATGGCGGAAATTTTTCCGCCGAACACGCCAATGAGTTCTACGAAACCTCTGACTGGTCATACGCTGGGCGCGTCCGGCGCGTTGGAAGCGGGGCTTTGCTGGCTTGTTTTGGCCGATCATGACCGCCGTTTGCCTCCTCATGTCTGGGATGGACGTCCTGACCAGGAATTGCCGCCGCTTGGACTGGTCGCACCGGGGATAACCGCGCCTTCTTCGCTGCGTAGCGTTTTGTCGACTTCGTTCGCTTTTGGCGGTAGCAACGTGGCGCTGATTTTGGAAAGGGAATTTTGACTTATGCCGAATCGCTTTCTTCCTCTGGAAGCCTATTTACCCCATCGCAGCCCCATGATTCTGCTGGATCGTGTTTTAGAGGCGGAGTCCGGGCGCATCGTGTGTTCCGTCACGCCGCGCGCCGACAGTCAATTTTGCCGCAACGGTGTCGTACCCGCCTATGTAGGCGTGGAATACATGGCGCAAGCGGTTGGCGCGCTGGAGGGCTGGACGTCCCGGCAAAGCGGCGGCGACGTAAAAATCGGTTTTTTGGTTTCGGTGCGGAAGTACAGCGCCCGCATCCCAGGTTTTTCAACCGGCGTCACGCTTATCGTGGAAGCTAGGGAAGAATACCGGGATACGGCAGGCTTGGGCATCATGGATTGCGTGATTTATCATCAGTTCCCGGAAGTTGCCGTGGCCGAGGCGACCCTAACGGTTTTCCAGCCCCATGACCTGAATTCTTATCTGACGGAGAGTGCATGACGAATTCTTCCGCCTCTGTGTTGATCACGGGCGCTTCACAAGGCATTGGCGAGGCGATTGCCCGGCGCGTAGCTGACGAAGGCTATCTGCCTATTCTGCATGGCCGCAACCGGAATCGGCTTGAAGCCTTGGCAAACGAACTGGCTGCTTGTACCGGCGCTTCCCCGCGTGTGCTGATTTTTGACGTATCCGAGCGCGAAAATGCCCGCGCTACGCTTCTCGCGGATGTGGAAGCGCATGGAGCGTACTATGGGGTCGTTCTGAACGCGGGCATTACCGCCGACTGCGCTTTTCCGTCTATGACGGAAGAAGAATGGGATAGCGTTCTTGGCGTCAATCTGGATGGTTTCTATAACGTCCTGCATCCGCTGATTATGCCGATGGTGCAGACCCGGAGAGGCGGGCGTATCGTGGTGATGTCTTCGCTTTCCGGGCAGACGGGGAATCGTGGGCAGGTCAATTACAGCGCGGCCAAGGCGGGTCTCATCGGCGCGGCAAAAGCATTGGCTGTGGAATTGGCCAGACGCCGGATCACCGTAAATTGCGTTGCGCCCGGACTGATTGAGACTCCGATGATTCAGGATGCGGAAATAGAGCGCATTTTGCCGATGATTCCCGCGCAGCGTGTGGGAAAGCCGGAGGAAGTCGCGGCGGTTGTCAGCTTTCTGCTTTCGGAAAGCGCCTCCTACATTACCCGGCAAGTCATTGGCGTCAATGGGGGAATGTTGTGATGAAGCGCCGGGTCGTCGTGACGGGCATGGCGGGCATTAGTCCGCTGGGGTGTGATTGGCGGGATATTCTGCGCGCGCTGAAGACATGCCGAAACGCGGTGCGCGTGATGCGCGAATGGGAGGATATTACGGGCTTGCGCACTTGCCTGGGCGCGCCCGCCGCGCCTTTCGACCTGCCTTTGGAGCGTTATACGCGCAAAGCCATGCGCAGCATGGGGCGTATCGCGCAGATGGCTTGCCGCGCCGCCGAACTGGCGCTGGAGGACGCCGGTCTGCTGGAAGAAACAGCCTTTCTGAGATCGGGGCGTGTCGGGGTTTCTTATGGTTCTTCCGCAGGATCGCTTGCCTCTATTGCCGATTTCGGGCGCATGATTGACAGCCGCGCCGTATCCGGACTCAACGCGAACAGCTATGTCCGCATGATGCCGCATACCGCTCCCGCCAATATCGCCGTATTTTTTGGTTTGCGGGGCAGAATTCATACGACTTCCAGCGCTTGTACTTCTGGAAGTCAAGGTATCGGTTATGCCTATGAAACGATTGCGCATGGACATGCTGACGCCATGATTGCGGGCGGCGCGGAGGAGCTTGACGCTGCGGATGCCGCCGTTTTCGACACTTTGTTTGCCACCAGCACAAGAAACGCTGCGCCGCAGAGTACCCCGCGTCCCTATGACCGGGATCGCGACGGTCTGGTTATCGGCGAAGGCGCTGGCGCGCTGATTCTGGAAGAATATGAACACGCCCGCGCGCGCGGCGCGAATTTACTGGCGGAAGTCATCGGATTCGGCACCAATTGCGACGGCGCGCACATTACGCAGCCTTGCGCGGAGACAATGGCCGTCGCGCTTCGTCTGGCGCTTGCGGACGCGAGCCTGCCGCCGCAGGCGATTGCCTATGTGAATGGCCATGGTACGGCTACCGAAGTCGGCGATATTGCGGAAAGTCAGGCTACGCATGCCGTTTTCGGCGGGAAGACGCCGTTTTCTTCGCTGAAAAGCTATATTGGCCATACCCTGGGAGCGGCGGGCGCTCTGGAGGCATGGTGGACTATTGCCATGATGCGGGAGAACTGGTTTGCTCCCACCCTGAATCTTGACCATCTTGATCCGCGCTGCGCCGAACTGGACTATCTTGTCGGCGGCGGGCGCGCGCTTGAATGCGAATACGTGATGACGAACAACTTCGCTTTCGGGGGGATCAACACCTCGCTGATTTTTCGGCGGACGCCATAGCGTCGGCGCGCGCTTTTGTTTCAGAAGCCAGACTTGCGGGCATGAGAAAGCCGGAGTGCGTTTTTTCCGGGAGAGAAAGACAGATCAGTTCTTGACGCAATCCACGTAGTACTTGCCGTCCTCGCGTTTAATGAGTCCGTGCACATCTGTTTCAAAGCCGGGGTAAAGGCGGTTGAAATCCCGCGCAAATTCAAGATAACGAACAATCGTGCGATTAAAGCGCTCGCCCGGAATGAGCAGCGGAATACCGGGAGGATACGGCGTCAGCAATACTGCGGTAACGCGGTTTTCAAGGTCGCCGATAGGCAGGCGTTCAGTTTCCTTGTGCGCCATTTTGGCGAAAGCGTCCGACGGGCGCATTGCGGGCTCCATGTTGGACAAATACATTTCCGTAGTCAGGCGGGCGACGTCATTCTTTTTGTAGACGGTGTGAATCTCCTTGCACAAGCCTTTCAGGCCCGTCCGCTCATAGCGGGGATATTGCGCGACAAATTCCGGCAGCACTTTCCAGAGCGGCAGATCGCGGTCGTAATCATCCTTGAACTGCTGCAGGGCCGTGACCAGCGTATTCCAGCGCCCCTTGGTAATGCCAATGGTAAACATGATGAAAAAAGAATAAAGGCCGCACTTTTCCACGATAACGCCATGCTCGGCCAGATACTTGGTCACAATGGCGGCCGGAATGCCGCGGTCCGCAAACTCGCCGGATACGTCCAGGCCCGGCGTGATAATGGTGGCCTTAATGGGATCCAGCATATTGAATCCCTCGGCCAGCTTGCCGAAGCCATGCCAGCGGTCGCCGGGCTTCAGCATCCATGCTTCCCGTTCCTCGACGCCTTCATCGGAAAGGTCGTCTGGCCCCCATACTTTGAACCACCATTGCTTATCCTGATTTTTTGCCCAATCCTGCTCCACTTTGCGCATGGCGCGGCGGAAATTCAACGCCTCGGCAATGGATTCTTCCACCAGCGCCGCGCCGCCCGGCTCTTCCATCATTGCCGCCGCCACGTCGCAAGAGGCGATAATGGAATACTGCGGAGAGGTCGAGGTGTGCATCAGATAGGCTTCGTTGAACAGACTTCTGTCCAGCTCCTGGCGTTCCGCGTTCTGTACCAAAATCTGCGAGGCCTGCGACAATCCCGCCAAAAGTTTGTGCGTGGATTGCGTGGCGAAAATCATGGATTCACGGCAACGCGGCCTGTCCGCGCCGATCGCATGATAATCGCCATAAAAATCATGAAAGGCCGCGTGCGGCAGCCAGGCCTCGTCAAAATGCAGATTCTCCACTTTGCCATCCAGCTCCGACTTAATGGCTTCCACGTTGTACAGGATGCCGTCGTAAGTTGACTGGGTGATCGTGAGGACGCGCGGCTTGCCCTTCACTTCGCGGGCAAACGGATGCGCGGCGATTTTTTTCGCGAGATTTTTCCAGCGGAATTCTTCCCGCGGAATCGGCCCGATGATTCCGTAATGATTCCGGGTGGGCATCAGGAAAACCGGGATCGCGCCGGTCATAATGATGGAGTGCAGTACGGATTTGTGGCAATTGCGATCCACCAGCACGACGTCGCCCGGCGCGACGGCTGAATGCCAGACGATTTTGTTGGAGGTGGACGTGCCATTGGTGACGAAATACAAGTGGTCGCAGTTGAAAATTCGGGCGGCGTTGCGTTCGGAGGCGGCGACAGGCCCCGTGTGATCCAAAAGCTGCCCCAGCTCCTCTACCGCGTTGCAGACGTCCGCGCGCAGCATGTTTTCGCCGAAAAACTGATGGAACATCTGCCCCACCGGGCTTTTCAGAAAAGCGACGCCGCCGGAATGGCCGGGACAATGCCAGGAATAAGAGCCGTCCGCCGCGTAATGCGTGAGCGCGCGGAAAAAGGGCGGCGGCAGGGTATCCAGATAGGCGCGCGCCTCCCGCGCGACATAGCGGGCAATAAATTCAGGCGTGTCTTCGTACATGTGGATAAAACCGTGCAGCTCGCGCAAAACGTCGTGCGGGATATGTCTGGACGTGCGGGTTTCGCCGTGCAGAAAAATGGGAATATCCGCGTTTTTGAGGCGGATTTCCTGCACAAAGGCGCGCAGCTCGGCAATGGTTTCTTCTGGTTCCTGCAACAATTCCTCGTCGTCGACGGAAAGAATGAATGCGGAAGCGCGGCTTTGCTGCTGAGCGAAGGACGTCATGTCGCCATAGCTCGTAACGCCCAACACCTCCATTCCTTCTTTTTCAATCGCGTCGGCCAATACCCGTATACCGAGACCCGAAGCGTTTTCTGAACGGAAATCTTCGTCAATGATGATGATGGGAAAATGAAAGCGCATATTGAACCCCGAAGTTTTTACGGACATAAATCCGCTGGAGGGAAAGGAATGGGTTTCCATAACCCGTCTTGGTCACGAACAGAGCGCTTGAATGCGCAGAATTTCTTATTCCTGTCGGTTCGTGGGAAAAATTCATAATTTTGTTTGGTTCAGGCACGAAACTTTCCGCGACGGAGCAAAGAGCGGTAATTTTTATACGCCCGCGAGCAACGGGGCGCGTTCTGCCAAAACGACGGCGCAACCAGGATTTTCTCCGCATTGTCTATGCTCCCTGGCAGGCTATCCGTTAAAAGCGCGTTCAAATTTTTGGCAAGGTTACGCCGGTTTGCCCCTGGTATTTCCCGCCCCGGTCTTTGTAGGACGTTTCACAGGGTTCGTCAGACTCGAAAAACAACACCTGCGCGCAGCCTTCGCCCGCGTAGATTTTGGCGGGCAGCGGCGTCGTGTTGGAAAACTCCAGAGTCACGAAGCCTTCCCATTCCGGCTCAAAGGGAGTGACATTGACGATGATGCCGCAGCGCGCGTAAGTGCTTTTTCCCAGACATACGGTCAGTACGCTGCGGGGAATGCGGAAATACTCGACCGTGCGCGCCAGCGCGAAAGAGTTGGGCGGAATGATGCAAACCTCCGCGTCAACCTCAACAAAGGATTTCGGATCAAAAGCCTTGGGATCCACGACGGTGGAATTGATATTGGTAAAAACCTTGAATTCCGGCGCGCAGCGAATATCGTAGCCATAACTTGACGTGCCGTAGGAGACAATCTTTTTCCCCTCGGCCTCGCGTACCAGGGAGGGTTCAAACGGCGCAATCATGCCGTATTCTGCCGCCATGCGGCGAATCCAGCGGTCAGATTTGATACTCATACTCGCTCCCTGGGAAAATTGGCGGCATTCTAACGCCCTCTTGCCCGGCGCGGCGAATAGTTTCCCGCAGACCGTAACGTATCCTGCCATTATGCTATGCTTGCCCGCAGGCTGATTTCAGCGACCGTCCGCGGCATGTCCTGGCTTTCCTTTTCGTTTTGGCGGACGGATTAAAAGGAGATTTCGCATGTCCCGCCTGATTTCACGCGGACTGGCGTTTCTGTTTTCCATATTTCTGCTTGTTTGTTCAGCGACTGCCGAAGAAAAATCCGGGTTCGCCTCCAATGACGAATTTGAAGAGTGGATGTTTCACTATTTTCAACGTCCTGATCCGGCGCGGGCGCAAAATGCCCTGTCACGCCTGATGGCCTCGTATACCCGGTTGCCGTTGACGCTGGGGTTTACCACGGGCCTTTTCCAAAAAAATCCAAGACACCTCAAGGAATGGCTCAAGACGCTGGAACAATGCAGGAAGGATTGCAGGGAAAATTGCGAGGAAGAATGCCAGGCGCGGGCGGCCTATTTTTTGGCGGCTTTACGGCTTGCGGATAGAGCGGACGCGGCGGTTATTGTGCAAAAGCGCTACCCGGAGGCGATGCGGACAATTCCCTTTACGCCGCAGCCCATCATGCAGGCCACGCCGGAAGAGGGCGGCTGGCCGGATATTTTGCTGGGCTATTTTTTGGCGACCGGAGAGGACGCCGCGATTCTGCGCATCATGGAAATGCTCGCCTGGGAAACGCCGGAAACGCGGCAAGAGGACGAAAACCGCTATCAAACCGGGCGCAGCGCCTGGCTGTGGCTGAGCTTGAGCTGCGAAATGCCGGGAATGGAGGAAGTATGCGGGCGCGTGATCGGCACTGGCAGACGCGCGCTCGCGGAAACGCTGGATCCCGCGCGCGCGGCGATTTTGCGGCGGCTTTTGGTTGATCTGGAAGAAAAGGCGGAGCGGTTGAAAACGCTCGCGCCATGAATGCGGAAAAATGCGATTGTCTCTTCTTTGCATTGAGCGGCCTGTTTTTGCCACAGTGCTGTCGCTGGCCGTAATGCTTCTGGGGCTGGTTTCCTATGATCGGCTTACCGTGCGCGAATACCCCAAAATTGACGAGCCGATCGTTACGGTTTCGACTACCTATCGTGGCGCGTCGGCAGAAATTGTGGAATCAAAGGTTACCAAGCCGCTGGAAGATTCATTGGCGGGGATCGAAGGCATTGAGGTGCTTTCTTCCGTATCGCGCGCGGAGCGCAGTCAGGTATCGGTGCGCTTTAAGGTAGAGCGAGATCCGGATTCCGCCGCCTCGGACGCGCGAGACCGGGTCTCGCGGGCGCGCGGAAAATTGCCGGACGAGGTGGATGAGCCGATTATCGCCAAAGTGGAGGCGGACGCCGACCCCATTATCCGTTTGTCTTTTTCGTCGGATCGGCATTCGCAGATGGAAGTGAGCGATATTGCGACGCGCGTCATTAAGCCGCGCCTGCAAATTCTGCCGGGCATGGCGGACGTCGGCATTTATGGCGAACGGCGTATGGCTATGCGCGTCTGGCTGGACCGCGCGCGGCTGGCGGCCTATCAAGTGACGGTGCAGGACGTGGAGGACGCGCTACGCAAACAGAACGTCGAAATTCCCGCTGGCCGCATTGAAAGCCTGGATCGGGAGTTTTCTGTGTTGGCCGAGACGGATTTGAAAACGCCCGCAGAGTTTTCCGCCGTCATTGTGCGCATGGTAAATGGTTATCCGGTGCGCCTGGGCGATTTGGGGACAGTCAAAATTGGCGCGGAATCCGAGCGGAGCCTGTCGCGTTTCAACGGCAGAACCGCAGTCAATCTGGGTCTGATTAAGCAATCCACCGCCAATCCGCTTGATCTTTCCCGCGCCTTGCAGACGGAACTGCCGCGTATCGTCGAGGAGCTTCCGGAGGGAATGAAGGTAGACATTTCCTACGATTCCACGACGTTTATCAGCCGTTCAATCGCGGCGGTATTTTCTACCATCGGCGAGTCGATCGCGCTGGTCGTGCTGATCATTTTCTTTTTTTTGCGCAATTTGCGCGCGACGCTAATTCCATTGGTGACGATTCCCGTGTCGCTAATTGGAGTTTTTACGCTCATGCTCGTGCTGGGATTTTCCATCAATACGCTGACTTTGCTCGCGCTGGTACTGGCGATTGGCCTGGTAGTGGATGACGCTATCGTAGTGCTGGAAAACATTTTTCGGCACATTGAGGAAGGGACGCCGCGTCAGGAGGCCGCCAAAAAAGGCGCGCGGGAAATCGGTTTTGCCGTAGTGGCAATGACGCTGACTCTGGCCGCCGTATATGCGCCAGTCGCCTTCATGACGGGACGCACCGGAAAACTTTTCGGCGAATTTGCCTTGACGCTCGCGGGCGCGGTGCTGGTTTCCGGTTTTGTCGCGCTGACGCTCTCGCCCATGATGTGCGCGCAAATTCTGAAACATGAAGCGCGGCACGGGCGTTTTTTTCTGTTGGTTGAGCGCGGCCTTTCCCGCATGACGGAAGCCTACCGCCGCGGACTGGAGGCGGCGCTTTCCCGCCGCAAGTGGGTATTGCTTGCCTTTGCGGCAGTCGCGGCATTGGGCGCGCTGCTTTTCTCCAGCATCAAATCTGAACTCGCGCCCACTGAGGACAGAGGAATGCTGGTAGCGTCTTTTACGGGGCCGGAGGGCGCGACGCTGGAATATATGGATCGTTACGCGCGCCAGATAGAGGCGATTTACCGTGATACGCCGGAACTGGATCGCTATAGTCTTGTGCTGGGAACGCCTATTTTGAACCGGGGTATGTCCAATGTGGGACTGGCCGATTGGCAGACGCGCAAGCGTTCCGCGCAAAAGATCGCAGAGGACTGGCGGGCGAAATTCGCGGCGATTCCCGGTTTTCTGGCTTTCCCGTCGCTGCCGCCATCGTTGGGGCAGGGCGGACGAACTTTACCCGTTAATTTTGTGATTATCACGAGCGCCGCCTATGAGAATCTTGCCAAAGTCACGGAGGATTTTCTGCGCGTTTTGCGTTCTAACCGGGGCTTTGTCAATGTGGATACTGATTTGCGGCTCAACAAGCCCGAACTCAATGTGCGCGTCGACCGTGAGCGCGCGGCGGACCTCGCCGTCCCGGTAGAAACGATTGGCCGCACGCTGGAAAGTATGCTGGGCGGGCGGCAGGTCACGCGCTTTAAGCGCGATGGCGAGCAATATGAGGTCATCGTACAGATTGAGGGCATGGAGCGCGCGAGGCCAGACGACATCCGGGATATTTACGTGCGCGGCAAGGATGAAAGGATGATACCGCTCGGCAATCTGCTCGCTGTGGATGAAACCGTAAGCCCGCGCGAGCTGAATCATTTTGCGCAACGGCGGGCGGTGACGATTACCGCAAGCCTTGCAAATGGCTATACCCTGGGCGAGGCGCTGCGTTTTTTGGAGGACGCCGCCGGAGAGATTTTGCCCTCCGGCTATGCGACAGACTATAACGGTCAGTCGCGTGAGTTCAGGCAGTCTTCCGCTTCGCTCGCGTTGACATTTTTTCTGGCGCTCGCGTTTATTTATCTGGTACTTTCCGCGCAGTTTGAGAGCTTCCGCGATCCGCTCATCATCATGCTGACAGTGCCGCTTTCCATGACGGGAGCGTTAATCGCGCTGTATTTTTCCGGGGGGACGCTGAACGTTTATAGCCAGATTGGCCTGGTAACGCTGGTAGGATTGATTACCAAGCACGGTATTCTGATTGTGGAGTTTGCCAATCAATTGCGGGCTGCGGGGAAAAGCGCGCGGGACGCGGTGACGGAAGCCGCGACGCGCCGTTTGCGTCCCATTCTTATGACGACAGGGGCGATGGTGCTGGGCGCGCTTCCCTTGGCGTATGCCAGCGGCGCGGGCGCCGAATCTCGTCAATCCATCGGCTGGGTGATTGTCGGCGGGCTGCTGTTCGGGACGTTCTTTACGCTTTTTGTGGTGCCGACGGTCTATACTTTTCTGGCCGGGCGCGCGGCGCGTGTCGCGCGGCAAACACGGAGCGGGGAGCCGCATGGAAAAGTTTGTTGACAGCGTTCCATGCCCTATTTAGAATCCCGCCTCTTTGTATTTTGTTATTGAGCGGCGAGGCCGTCAGAGGATTCGTAATGCCAACCATCAATCAGCTCGTGCGCAAACCGCGCGAGGCGGAAATTGTCAAAAGTAAAGTGCCGGCGCTGGAAAAGTGTCCGCAAAAACGCGGCGTCTGCACTCGTGTGTACACCACGACGCCGAAAAAGCCGAATTCAGCGCTGCGCAAGGTCTGCAAGGTGCGCCTGACCAACGGTTATGAAGTGATCTCCTATATCGGGGGAGAAGGGCATAATCTTCAGGAGCACTCTGTGGTGCTGATTCGGGGCGGTCGGGTCAAGGATTTGCCCGGCGTGCGTTATCACACCGTGCGGGGCGCGCTGGATACGCAAGGCGTGAAAGATCGCAAACAGGCGCGCTCCAAGTACGGCGCCAAGCGTCCCAAGGCGGCGTAGGATTCGCCGTCAAGTAAGTGGCCGCTCCTTCGTTTCCCGAAAAGTTTCGAGTGTTGGGCGGCTGGAGGCTTTTGCCTCAACTGAATTGTGAATTGAAAGGAAAGTTATGCCTCGTCGTCGTGAAGTTCCAAAACGTGAAATTCTGCCGGACCCAAAATTCGGCAATCAGGACGTCTCCAAATTCATCAATGCCATTATGCAAAGCGGCAAGAAGTCAGTTGCCGAGCGTATCGTATATGGCGCGTTCGGACAGATTTCCACGAAAAGCGGTAAAAATCCCTTGGAAGTGTTCAATGACGCGATCAATAACATCAAGCCTCTGGTGGAAGTGAAATCGCGCCGCGTGGGGGGCGCGAACTATCAGGTTCCAGTAGAAGTGCGTCCGGCGCGCCGTATGGCATTGGCAATGCGCTGGTTGCGCGAGGCCGCGCGCAAGCGCTCAGAAAAAACCATGGGATTGCGTTTGGCCGCTGAAATGCTGGAAGCGGCTGAAAACCGTGGCGGCGCGGTCAAGAAGCGCGACGAGGTTCACCGCATGGCGGAAGCCAACAAGGCTTTCTCGCATTTCCGCTTTTAAGGCAGAGGGGCTACCGTGGCACGCAAAACACCTATTGAGCGTTATCGTAATATCGGTATTTCCGCGCATATTGACGCGGGGAAAACGACGACGACTGAACGTATCCTTTACTACACCGGCGTCAATCATAAAATTGGCGAAGTGCACGACGGCGCGGCGACGATGGACTGGATGGAGCAGGAGCAGGAGCGCGGCATTACCATCACTTCCGCGGCGACGACCTGTTTCTGGAAAGGGATGGACGGCAAGTTTCCCGAACACCGGTTTAATATCATTGATACGCCGGGTCACGTGGATTTCACGATTGAGGTGGAGCGTTCCATGCGGGTGCTGGATGGCGCGTGCATGGTGTATTGCGCCGTAGGCGGTGTTCAGCCCCAGTCCGAAACCGTATGGCGGCAGGCGACCAAATATAAAGTGCCGCGTCTGGCGTTTGTCAATAAGATGGACCGATCGGGCGCGAACTTCTTTAAAGTCGTTGAGCAGATGAAAACCAGGCTTTCCGCCAATCCTGTGCCGATTGTGATCCCTATTGGCGCGGAAGATAGCTTTGTCGGCGTGGTTGATCTGATCAAAATGAAGGCGATTTATTGGGATGAAGCCTCGCAGGGCATGAAATTTGAATACAGGGAGATTCCCGCTGATTTGCTCGCCGAGGCGAAAACCTGGCGTGAACAGATGCTTGAAGCGGCTGCGGAAGCATCTGAGGAGCTGATGGACAAATACCTGGAAAGCGGGGACCTTTCCGAGGAGGATATTCGCAACGGGCTGCGTCGGCGTACCGTTGCCTGTGAGATTCAGCCCATGTTGTGCGGCACGGCTTTCAAGAATAAAGGCGTGCAGAGAATGCTGGACGCCGTGATTGAATTTTTGCCGTCTCCGGTGGATATTCCTCCGGTTGCGGGCATAGATGAGCGGGATGCGGTCGCTTCTCGCAAGGCGGAGGATGGCGAGAAGTTTTCCGCGCTGGCTTTCAAGCTGATGACCGATCCTTTTGTTGGGCAGCTGACATTTATCCGCGTGTACTCTGGGGTTCTGGAGTCAGGGTCTTCTGTGTATAACTCTGTTAAACAGAAAAAGGAACGGATCGGGCGCATTGTGCAGATGCATGCTAATGATCGCGCTGAAATCAAAGAGGTTCTGGCGGGCGACATTGCCGCCTGTATTGGCCTGAAGGAAGTTACGACGGGCGATACCCTGTGCGATCCGGACGCGCCGATTATTCTGGAGCGTATGGTATTCCCTGAGCCGGTGATTCACGTCGCGGTGGAGCCAAAGACCAAGGCTGACCAGGAAAAGATGGGGATTGCGCTGGGGCGTTTGGCGGCGGAAGACCCGTCGTTTCGCGTGCGCACGGATGAGGAATCTGGGCAAACCATTATCTCTGGTATGGGAGAGCTGCACCTCGACATTATTGTTGACCGTATGCGCCGCGAGTTTAATGTGGAAGCCAACGTAGGCGCGCCGCAGGTGGCGTACCGGGAATGCATCAAGAAGGCGGTGGAGCAGGAAGGCAAGTTCGTCAAGCAATCGGGTGGGCGCGGTCAGTATGGCCACGTTTGGCTGAAGATTGAACCGAATGAGGCTGGCAAAGGCTATGAGTTTGTTGACGCCATCAAGGGCGGCGTAGTGCCGCGCGAGTACATTCCCGCTGTAGACAAAGGCTTGCAGGACGCGATTACCAGTGGCGTGCTGGCGGGTTTCCCGGTGGTGGACATCAAATTTACGCTGTTTGATGGTTCCTACCACGATGTAGACTCAAATGAGAATGCCTTCCGGATGGCGGCGTCAATCGCCTTCAAGGACGGGATGAAAAAGGCGACGCCGACGTTGTTGGAGCCCATGATGGCTGTTGAAGTGGAGACGCCGGAAGATTATATGGGAAATGTTATGGGCGACCTTTCTTCCCGGCGTGGCATTGTGCAGGGAATGGAGGATTTGCCGGGCGGGATCAAAGCCGTTCGCGCCGAAGTGCCGCTGTCGGAAATGTTTGGTTACGCTACGCAGCTGCGTTCGCTTTCGCAGGGGCGCGCAACGTACACTATGGAGTTCAAGCATTATTCGGAAGCGCCCAAAAACGTAGCCGAAGCGATTATCAACAAAAAATGATTTGCAACTGAACAGAACTGGAGATTGAAAAATGGCCAAAGAGAAATTTTCGCGTACGAAGCCGCATGTGAATGTGGGGACGATTGGGCACGTGGATCATGGTAAGACGACGCTGACGGCGGCGATTACGACGGTGTTGTCGAGGAAGTA
>JAIRPW010000023.1 GCA_031256795.1 Zoogloeaceae bacterium
ACATATTGACTTGCGGGAGGCTGTGGCTGTCCCAGCCCAGCGCGGCCAGCGTTTTGTCAATAATCTGTTCCTCGGTCTGCGCCTCGTTGAGCGCGGAAGCGGCGGCAATTCCCTGAAAAACCTCTTGTAGCGCGGCATGAAAGCGCGCGAAACGCTCCGCGCTGAAATCCCGAAACGGCGGCGTTTCGCAAATGCCGCGCAGAAGAAAATCCTGGATGAAAAGCAGTCCCTGCATTGTTCGTTCTTTTCCGTCAGGCCAATGGCAATGGCGTCAGGCGCGCGGTTCAGATTCGGCGGCGGATTCTTCCGTCATGGCGGCGCGCTCCAGATGTTCCATGATTTTACGCGCCGTTTCCTGGCATCCTTCGCCCGAAATGGCGGAAAGGCAAAAATACGGCGCGGAAAATCCGGAGGCGGCGCGATAAGCCGTCAGAAAATCCTCCACGCGCGCCTCCCGTTCTTCTGCGGGAAGTAAATCCAGTTTATTGAGCGCGAGCCAGCGCGGTTTTCGCGCCAGTTCAGGATCGTATTTTTCCAGCTCCCGCACAATGGCCAGCGCGTCCCTCACCGGGTCGGCGTCCGGATCAAACGGCGCAAGATCCACCAAATGCAGCAAAAGCCGGGTACGCTGCAAGTGCTTCAGAAAACGAAGACCCAACCCCGCCCCTTCCGCCGCGCCTTCAATCAGCCCCGGCACGTCCGCAATCACGAAAGAACGATTGCTGTCCACGCGCACGACGCCCAGATTGGGATAAAGCGTAGTAAAAGGATAGTCCGCGACCTTGGGACGGGCGGCGGATACCGCGCGGATAAAGGTGCTTTTTCCGGCATTGGGCAGCCCCAAAAGGCCCACGTCCGCCAGAACTTTCAGCTCCATCCGCAAATGGAATTCTTCGCCCGAATCGCCTTTTGTACACTGGCGCGGAGCGCGGTTAACGCTGGATTTGAAATGCAGGTTTCCCAAACCGCCCTTGCCGCCGCGCGCAAGCAGAGCGCGCGCGCCGTCTGCGGCCAGATCCGCGAGCAAAACGCCGCTTGTTTCGTCATACACCGCCGTGCCGACGGGAACCTTGAGCGTAATGTCCTGCCCCGCCGCGCCGTAACAATCCGCGCCGCGCCCGTTTTCCCCGCGCTGCGCCAAAAATTTTCGCGTGTAGCGATAATCCACCAGCGTGTTCAGATTCCGATCCGCTTCTATATAAATACTGCCGCCGCGCCCGCCGTCTCCGCCATCCGGCCCGCCCATCGGGATATATTTCTCGCGCCGGAACGACGCGACGCCGTTGCCGCCATCGCCTGCCTTGATATAAATCTTCGCTTCATCAATGAATTTCATGGCGTGTGGCCCACATCCAGTCCAGGCACAAAACGAAAAACCCTATCCGGCAAAGGATAGGGTTTTTGTTCATTCGCAAAACTTACGCTTCTTGCGCAATCGGCAGAATGCTGATGGTGCGCCGCTGCAACTTGCCCTTGAGGGCAAAGCGCACCGTGCCGTCTTTCAGCGCGAAAAGGGTATGGTCGCGCCCCATACCGACGCCTTCGCCCGCGTGAAAAGCGGTGCCGCGCTGACGGACAATGATGCTGCCCGCCGTTACCAGCTCTCCGCCGTAACGTTTGACGCCCAGGCGTTTGGATTCAGAATCGCGGCCATTCCGGGAACTGCCGCCAGCTTTTTTGTGTGCCATGTTCTACTCCTGAAAAAGCCGTATCAGACGCGGATGGCGTCGACACGCAGCTCCGTATAGCGCTGCCGGTGACCCTGATGCTTCTGATAGTGCTTGCGGCGGCGCATTTTGAAAATGCGCACTTTGTCATACTGCCCGTGCGACACCACCGTGCATTGAACGCTTGCGCCTGAAATCAGAGGGACGCCGATTTTCACGCTCTCGCCTTCGCCCGCCATGAGCACCTGATCGAGGGTGATTTCCGCGCCAACGTCTGCCGGTATCTGTTCTGTTTTGAATTTTTGGCCAGTGGTTACGCGATATTGCTTGCCACCGGTTTTTACGACCGCGTACATGTTGGTCTCCAGAGGACTGCCGAAAAAAGAGGGCGCGATTATATCCGCTTTCAGCAGGGCGTCAAGAAATCTCCTGTCCGGGCAGGGCGTCAGAGGCTTTGTCTGCGGGCTTCTGGCATTTTCGCGCGGATGTAACTAATATGGACGGGATACGCGGCCATGCCGCTGGCTCCCTTTTAGGCGGAGCGTTTTCTTGCGTGTCTCGCCCCATGAAAGAATCCCTATGATTTCTGCTCGTCCTGCATGCCCCGCGCATTTTGGCGTCGCCATTCTGCGCGCGGTGTGCCGCGCGGGTCTGCGGTTTTTGGTCAGAATTTTGTTTCGGGTGCGGGTGCGCGGCATGGAGAGGGCGGAATCCGCCGTTAAAAATCCGCGTCTGCTGGTGATCGCCAATCATGAATCTTTTTTGGACGGCATTTTGCTGGGGCTTTTCCTGCCGTTTGAAAACCCGGTGTTTGTCGTGCATACAGAAGTCATCCGGCGGCTCTGGTGGCGTTGGGGGCTGACGCTCCTGACGGATTATCTGGCGGTAGACCCGTCCAATTCCATGGCGATGAAGCGCGTCGTGCGCTTGATTGAATCCGGGCGTCCCGTGGTGATTTTTCCGGAAGGGCGCATTACGCTGACCGGCAGCCTGATGAAAGTCTATGAGGGCCCCGCCTTTGTCGCCGCCAGAACCCGCGCGACGCTTTTGCCGGTGCGGCTCTCCGGCCCCGCGCGCAGCTATTTTTCCCGCCTTTCCAAATATCCGCGCCGCCTTTTTCCAAAAATTATCCTGACGGTTTTGCCGGAAACGCGGCTGCCGATGCCGGAAGCGGCCAATGCCAGAGCGCGGCGGCATAAATCCGGCGAACGTCTGCGGCGGATTATGCAGGAAATGGCCCTGGGAGAATCGCCGCAAAACACACTCTACGGCGCGCTGTGCGACGCGGTGGAATTGCATGGCCGGGGGCGGCGTGTGATAGAAGACATTCGGCAGGTGGAATATTCCTATCAGGAACTGCTGAAAATGACGCTGATCTCTGGCCGGATTGCCGCGCGGTATACCGCTCCGGACGAGCGCGTCGGGCTTTTGCTGCCCAATATGACGCAAACCCTGGGTTTGCTGCTGGGGCTTTCCGCGCTGCGCCGCGTTCCGGCGCTCTTCAATTACACGGCGGGTCAAGAGGGGATGCAGGCCGCGCGCGACGCGGCGGCAATCCGCGTACTCGTCACTTCCCGCGCTTTTGTGGAGCAGGCCAGGCTCTCCGGTCGCATAGACGCCCTGAAAGGCATTGAGCGCATTTTGTATCTGGAAGATTTTCGCGGGGAAATCCGCTTTTCGGACAAACTTTGGCTGATGCTCTGGGCGTTGTGGCGTCCGCGCTCCGTAGCGCTTAAAGCGAAACCGGAAGAGCCTGCCGTGGTGCTTTTTACCTCAGGCTCGGAAGGAAAACCCAAGGGCGTGGTGCTTTCGCACCGGGCGATTCTGGGCAATATCGCGCAGATACATGCCATCATTGATATTTCCGTGGATGACCGGGTGCTCAATGTCCTGCCCATTTTTCACTCTTTCGGCTTGACGGCGGGCACGTTTTTGCCGGTATTTTCCGGCGCAAGCCTTTTTCTGTATCCGTCGCCGCTGCATTACCGCGTGATCCCGGAACTGGCCTACGACCGGGGCTGCACGGTCATGTTCGGAACCAGTACATTCCTGGGGAACTACGCGCGTTTCGCGCATCCCTATGATTTCTATCGTCTGCGCTACGTTGTCGCCGGAGCGGAAAGGCTTGCCGACGCTGTGCGCGAGCAATGGTTTGAAAAATTCGGCGTCCGTATTCTCGAAGGCTACGGCGCGACGGAGACCGCGCCGGTCATGGCGGTGAATACGCCGATGGCCTATCGGCGAGGCAGCGTGGGACAGCTGCTGCCGGGAATTGACTATCAATTGGTTCCTGTCCCCGGCGTCGCGCGCGGCGGCGTTTTGCATGTGCGCGGCGTGAATATCATGAGCGGCTACCTCAAGTCTGATCGCCCCGGCGTACTGCAAGCTCCCGAATCTGAACTGGGCGCGGGCTGGTACGATACCGGCGACGTCGTTGCAATTGACGAGGATGGTTTCGCGCACATCGTTGGGCGAATCAAGCGCTTCGCCAAAGTCGCGGGGGAAATGGTGAGTCTGGAAGCCGTGGAAAATCTGGCGCGGCAGGTTTCCCCTGCCGCGCTGCACGCCGTTTCCGCCCGGCCAGACGCGGGAAAAGGCGAAGCGCTGATACTGTTTACGACGGATACAGCGCTGAATCGCGCCATGCTGCAAAAGGCCGCGCGGGAAGCGGGGCTTGCCGAACTTGCGGTTCCGCGCGCGATCATCCGCGTTGAGGCGCTGCCATTGCTGGGAACCGGAAAAACCGACTATGCAGCCTTAACGCGCATGGCGGAAGCGCTTTGAGGCAAACGATGGGAAAGCACATTTTTTGCGGCGCGAGCCCTTCCCGCCGCCGGTTTTTGTCCCTGGCCGCCGGCGGTCTGGCGGCGGGCGCGCTGGCGCTGGGCGGGCTGGTAAAAACCGCGCGGGACAGGCTGAAAAATCCCTGTTTATCCCCGGAGCTTCCTGAAGCGCTCCAGGACAGCCCTGTGCTGGCGCGCGCGTGGGAAGGTCTTGATCCTGCGGAGGTATGGGATATGCACGCGCATCTTGCGGGTCTGGGCGACAGCGGCAAAGGTCTGCGGGTAGGGAGCAAGCTTGACAGCTTCTGGCGTCCATTGTTTTACGCCCAGCGCCTTTTTTACATCAACGCGGGCTGTGCCGCGCGCGAATCCGAAAGCGTAGATGAAAGATACGTGGCGCGTCTTGTCGAAATGGCGGAAAACACCCGCGCCGGATTCAAGGCGCTGCTTCTGGCTTTTGATTGGCATTGCGATGAGGATGGCGTGCCGCAGCCAGAAAAAAGCACGTTCTATGTACCCAACGAATACGCGCGCGAGGTAGCGGCGGCGCATCCGCATGTATTTGCGTGGGCGGCTTCCGTTCATCCGTACCGGCCAGACGCGGTAGAGCGTTTGGAAGCCGCGGCGGCAGACGGCGCGCTCGCCGTAAAATGGCTTCCGGCGACGCAGAATATTGATCCGGCTTCGGCGCGTTGCGACGCTTTTTTCAGGGCGCTGGCGCGATTGGATTTACCGCTGATCACCCATTGCGGCGCGGAAAAAGCCACCATCGCCGGCGGCATGGAGCGTTTCGGCAATCCGCTGCGGTTGCGGCGCGCGCTGGAACGGGGCGTGCGTATCGTCGTCGCGCATTGCGCGAGTTTCGGCAATGACGAGGATTGGGATCAACCCGGAACGGCGACTACGAGTTTCGCGCTTTTTGCTCGCTTAATGGATGATTCTCAATGGAAAGGGCGGCTTTTCGGCGATATTTCCGCGATTACGCTCAGCAACCGCAGCGCCGAGGTCATTCGCGCGCTTTTGACGCGCGCGGACTGGCATGACCGGCTACTGAATGGCTCGGATTATCCTTTGCCCGGCGTGCTGCCTATCGTTTCGCTGACGAATCTCGCGACCTCTGGATTCTTGTCGGAGAATGCCGTTGCCGATCTGGAAACGCTGAGAAAACACAACGCGCTCTATTTTGATTTGGCGCTCAAGCGCGCGCTTTCCTGGAAAGGACAATCTTTCCCGGCGCGGGTTTTCGCCACGCGCTCTTTTTTTGAAAGACGCGCGTATGTCTGAGATTTTGCCGAATCAAATAGCGCATCGTTCTCAGTTTGCGTTATTCCGCGAGCGCCGTTTCTGGCCGTTGTTCACGACGCAGTTTTTTGGCGCGTTTAATGACAACGCCTATAAGTCCGCGCTTCTCATGCTCTTTACCTTTGGCGCGGCTTCATGGTCGTCCATGAAAGCGGAAGTGCTCACGAATCTGGCGGCGGGGCTTTTCATCCTGCCGTTTTTTCTGTTCTCGGCGACGTCTGGGCAGCTGGCGGATAAATTTGACAAGGCGCGCTTGGCGCGTCTGGCCAAGGCGCTGGAAATCGCCATTGTCGCGCTTGCCGCCCTGGGGTTTTACGGCAAAAGCCTGACGATCTTGCTGTTGGCGCTTTTTCTGCTCGGACTGCAATCAACGCTTTTTGGCCCCGTGAAGTACGCGATTCTGCCGCAGCATCTTACCGAAGGGGAACTCGTGGGCGGAAACGCGCTGGTAGAGGCGGGTACCTTTATCGCCATTTTGCTGGGGACGGTTGCCGGTGGTTTTTTGATTACCGCGCGCGGCGGGATGGTTTGGATCATTGCGGCGTGCTTTGCCGCGGCGATCATCGGTTACTGGGCGAGTCGGCGCATTCCTGACGCGCCCGCGCCCGCGCCTGAAATTGTGGTGAACATGAATCCGCTGTCGGAAACCTGGCGCGTTCTGAATTTTGCGCGCGGCGGGCGGAGCGTATTTCTTTCCATTTTGGGGATTTCGTGGTTTTGGGGCTATGGTTCGCTGCTTCTCACGCAGTTTCCCGTATATACGCGGGACGTGCTGCGCGGGGACGAATTCTTGGTGACGGCGCTCCTGGCGATTTTTTCCATAGGCGTTGGCGCGGGTTCGCTGCTGTGCGATCGTCTGACCCGGCGCTGTGGGAAGCTGGTTGAGCCGGGGCTGGTTCCCTTGGGCGCGTTGGGGATGGCGCTTGCGGGCATGAATTTGGCGCTTATCGCGCCGGATGCGGCAAACGGCGCGGTTTTACCGCCGGGAATCTTGCTGCAAGACAAAATGGTTTGGCGCGCGCTGATTACGCTCTTTTTCCTTGGCTTTTGCGGCGGTATCTACTGCGTGCCGCTTTACGCGCTGGTGCAGCGGCGCAGTGAGGAAAATTTCCGCGCCCGCATTATTGCCGCCAATAATGTTCTGAACGCGGTTTTTATGGTGATCAGCGCGCTTTTCGCCAGTGTTTTTTTGGGTACGGATTTGGGCAGGGGGATGAGCGGCGCTCTGGGAATGAGTAGCGTTTCCGCGCTTTTCATGTGCGCGGCGATCCTGCATGGAGGGATGAGCATTTACATTTTCAGCGTTGTTCCAGAGTTTTTACGGCGCGCCTGGGCGTGGATCAAAGGCCGGAACGGCGCATAGACTTTGCGCGCGTGTCAACTATTTTGGGGGCGTGCGATGGGAAAAGCGGAAAGAAATGTTGACAGGAGCGCGTCCGCTCTGGATAATCCGCCCTCTTGTCTGGAGGGGTTCCCGAGCGGTCAAAGGGAACAGACTGTAAATCTGTCGGCTCTGCCTTCGAAGGTTCGAATCCTTCCCCCTCCACCAGCCCGGATGGAATAAGGGGAAAACGCGGGCGTAGCTCAATGGTAGAGCCGAAGCCTTCCAAGCTTAAGACGAGGGTTCGATTCCCTTCGCCCGCTCCAGGAGAATGTGCCCATGTGGCTCAGTGGTAGAGCACTCCCTTGGTAAGGGAGAGGTCGGCAGTTCGATCCTGCCCATGGGCACCATCAGTTTTCCTTTCCCGCCGCAGGCTGGCTGAAGAGTCAGCGGAAGATGAACAGAATTCCTTTTTAACGGTTTGGTTTTTACCAGGAGTGTTGACATGGCCAAAGAGAAATTTTCGCGTACGAAGCCGCATGTGAATGTGGGGACGATTGGGCACGTGGATCATGGTAAGACGACGCTGACGGCGGCGATTACGACGGTGTTGTCGAGGAAGTA
>JAIRPW010000005.1 GCA_031256795.1 Zoogloeaceae bacterium
GTATTGACGGTTGTGGTGCCCCTTTTTTCCGCCCCCCGCCCCCACGCCCCCACACACCGGCGGGCCCTTACCCCCCCCCCCCCCCCCCCCCCCCGCAAAATCCTTCGTTCTTGCGCTAGCCTTTTTCGCGGGAACGTTATCGTCAGCCCTGGCGGAAACCGTTGTTTATAACGGCAGTACCGTCACCTATGACGGAATATCCGGCACGCTGCAAACCATTGATGGCGCCGACGGCCTGGGGCCAAGCGGCAGTGACAGCGGTAAAAGCGCCAGTCTCGCGGGCAACACGGTTACTCTGGAGGGCGGCGCGAACGTTATAAGGGTATACGGCGGCGTCAACCGAAATGACGCGGACGCCGTTACGGGGAATGTAGTCTCTATCGTTGATGGCGGGACGTTTCTCGATGTATATGGCGGGTACGCCTCTGAGAATAGTGGCGCAGCCAATGGTAACGCCGCTTTCGTCAGCGCTGGCGGCAGAGTAGGGGGCGCCCTATATGGCGGGTATGCCAATACTAACGGTGGTATCGCTGCCGCCAACGGCAATGCCGCCGCTGTCATCGGCGGCCAGGTGGCTAATTCTGTATATGGCGGATATGCTAACTCTGGGGGTGACAGCAGCGCTAACGGCAATACCGTAGTTGTCCGTGAAGGCGGGGCAGTGCTAGGTTTTATACACGGCGGGGACGCCAGAGGCGGCGGTATCATCACTGCCAGCGGTAATACCGTCAATATCAGCGGCGGCACGATCGGTGACATTGTGACTGGCGGGTATGCCGATGGTTCTTCCGCTAACAAAACAGCCTCCGGCAATACCGTCAATATCAGCGGCGGCACGATCGGCAGTTCTGTGTATGGCGGGTATGCCCAGAACGGCGTCGCCAATGGCAACAGCGTCAACATCAGCGGCGGCAAGATCGCTGGCGTGTTTGGCGGGGGCGCCTCCACAGCCACCGGAAACACCGTGACCGTTAGCGGAAACCCGAATCTGGCAACAGGCGTTCTGTTCGGCGCTCAGGGGTTCGGTGGCGGAGATCGTTTTACCGGCAACACGCTGAACGTTAAAACCTCCAACCTGAAGGTGCGGCAGCTCGCCAATTTCGAGAAGCTCAATTTTTATCTGCCCGCGGCGCTCGCGGCGAACCAGGCGGTTCTTATCGTAGAACAAACGGCAAATCTGACCGACGGCTACTCCTCGGCGCAGGGCAGCCGTTCTTCCGTAGTCAGCGTGGGCATTGACGGCGCGTCCTCGCCGCTCAAGGCGGGAGATCGGGTCCTTCTGATTGACGCCAGGACGCTAGTCACGAACGCCGACCTTAACGCAGCGGCCAAAGGCTTGGGGACGCAGGGCGTGACGCTGGGGTATGGATTCCGTATCCTTGCCGACGCCAATCAGCTTCTCGCAATCGTGACCAAAGCCGGAGCAAGCGAGCAGGCTAAATCCCTCTCCGAAGGCTTTTTGTCCGGCGCGGCGTTTTTGAATCAGGGCGCGGATTTTGTCGCTAATAAAGGTCTCGCGGCGGCAGCGCAAGCGGTAAAAGCGGGCCTGGGACGCGGAACGTTCGCCGCAATCTCCGGCGGCAAGAGCCGCTACAAGACGGGTTCGCACGCGGATGTCGACGGCTATTCGCTCATGGCCGGGCTTTCGTGGGGCAAAGCCTTGAGCGCGGGGCGCGTCACCCTCGGCGGCTTTTTCGAGTACGGCAACGGCAATTACGATACCTACAACTCGTTCGCCACTGCCGCCAAAGTCCGCGGTAAAGGCGATTTGAAACAATACGGAGCCGGGATTCTCGGCCGCTTCGACGCCGCCGCCAGCAAAACCGGAAACTGGTATGCCGAAGCGAGCGCCCGCGCCGGGAAGATTGACAACGACTACAGCAGTGCAGACCTGCGCGACTCCCAAGGCAGAAAAGCGAAATACAGCGCCGAATCCGCCTACGCCAGCGCGCATCTGGGCGCGGGCTATGTCTGGAAGCTAACGGAACAATCCGCGCTCGACCTCTACGGCAAAGCCTTCTGGACACGGCAGGAAGGCGACTCGGTAAGGCTCTCCACCGGCGAAGAAGTGAAGTTTGAGGATGCGGATTCCGCGCGCGTAAGACTCGGCGGACGTTTTTCCTACGCCGTAAATGACCGCCTCACCCACTACGCCGGGCTGGCGTGGGAGCATGAATTCGACGGCAAGGCCAAAGCCAAGACCAACGGCTACGACATCGACGCGCCGAAACTGAAAGGCGACACGGGCGCGGCGGAACTCGGCCTCGTCCTCAAACCTGGCGCGGCCTCGCCGCTCTCGCTGGAGCTGGGCGTACAAGGCTACGCCGGCCGGCGCGAAGGGGTGACGGGCAGCGTCAGGGTGAAGTACGAGTTCTGACGCAAAACGTTTCACAAAATCATGCAGGGGCGGGTTTTACACCCGCCCCTTTTTTGCGTGTAACGCTTTGCGTGCGGCGGCACGATCGCGCCAGAACGGTAGGGGCGCTTGCCAAGCGCCCGAAACCCCAGAATGCTCACTCCGCGCCGCGCGCGCGTTCCTCATAAAAACGCCGCGTAAATTCCGTAAAGTTTCCCGCGCGAATCGCGGCGCGCATATCCGCCATCAGCGTCTGATAGTAAAAAAGATTGTGCGTCGTATTTAAAATCGCACCCAGCGCTTCTTTTGCCTGAAAAAGATGCCGCAAATACGCGCGGCTGAAATGACGGCAGGCATAGCAGCCGCAGTCCGCGTCCAGCGGACGCTCGTCCGCCCGGTAGCGCGCGTTCTTGACGCGAATATCGCCGTAGCGCGTGAAAAGATGGCCGTTACGCGCGTTGCGCGTAGGCATCACGCAATCAAACATATCTATCCCCATTCCCACCGCCGCGACCAAATCTTCCGGAGTCCCCACCCCCATCAGATAGCGCGGCTTTTCCTCCGGAAGACGCGGCGCGACATGCGCAAGCATCCGCAGCATTTCTTCCTTCGGCTCTCCCACAGACAACCCCCCAATGGCCATCCCGTCAAAGCCAATGGAAGTCAGCCCCGCAAGCGACTCGTCGCGCAGCGCGGGAAACATTCCGCCCTGCACGATGCCGAAAAGCGCGTTGCTGTTTTCCAGCGCCTCATGCCGCGCTTTTGAGCGCCGCGCCCAATCCAAAGACAGGCGCATGGAGGCCGCCGCCGTGTCAAAATCCGCGGGGTAGGGCGTGCATTCGTCGAAAATCATCACGACGTCCGAGTCCAGGTCACGCTGGATTTCCATGGACAATTCAGGCGTCAAAAAACATTTCGCGCCATCAACCGGCGAGGAAAAGCGCACGCCTTCCGCGCTGATTTTGCGCAACGCCCCCAGCGAAAATACCTGGAATCCCCCGGAGTCCGTCAGGATCGCGCCCTCCCAGCCCATGAAACGGCGCAAACCGCCACAACTCCGAATTACCTCCATTCCCGGACGCAGCCAAAGATGAAAGGTGTTCCCCAGGCAAATGCGCGCGCCCGTTTCCCAAAGCGCGGCGGGCATCATGGCTTTGACCGATCCATAGGTGCCGACCGGCATAAACGCGGGAGTTTCCACCATCCCATGCGCCAGCGTCAGCGTTCCGCTCCGCGCCGCCTGATCCCGGCTTTCAATACAAAAACGCATATTTCCTCTCGCAGAACGAAAAACGGGAAGAGCAAGCCCTCCCCGTTTTGTTTGTGTGATCGCGCGCCCCGGCTACAGACCCTCGTTTTACGACTGCGGCGCGCGAGTTTCCACCAGCACCAGCGGCGTTTCAGTATGCGCGGCGGCGCTTTGCCGGGCGCGCCGCGAGGAGCGTCCCAGCGGAATGGCGGTATCCGCCGCCGCAGGCGCGGACGCCAAGACCTCAGGGTCAGTCTGCACAAGAACCAAGCCGCTTTTTTCCAATTCTTCTTTCAGAACCTGGGGCGAGGCAAGAGGCGTCTTTACGTCTTGCGCCGCCGGAAACAATTCAGCGGGCGCGGATTCCGCCGCCTCCGCCCGCGGCGGCGTTTCTTCCGCTGCGACCGCTTTTCTTTCCTCTACGACAAACGTCGCGGCGGGCGAAGGAATCTCCCGCTTTTCCGGCGCGGCCACGCTCAATTCCAGCTGCGGCTGCTCCATAACTTTTTCTTCCTGCGCCGGAATCGTCTGCGCCGCGTCAACGGACGAAGGCAGAACATTTGTTTGCGCCGGGGGGGGCGTCAGCGGCGAATCAGCAGCCGTTTGCGTCGGAAGCGGCGAAGTCTCCTCCGCGCGCGCGACGGCGTTCTCCGCTTCCGCGCTCAGACGCTGCGCGTTTTGGGACTCCGCGTTGCCGGAAGCGCCGCGCCCGCCGCGCCCGCGTCGTCCGCGCCCTCTTCTGGCGCCGCCTTCCCTGCCATTCTCCGGCGGCAGCGCGCCTGCTTGCTGCGCGGCTACGACGTCCGCCGCGCCATTCGCCGCAGACTGCGCGGGCACACCCTTGGCTTGCGCGGCCTGCGCGCGCGCCTCGCGGCGTTCCATTTCACGATTGCCCTCGCGCTCTCCGCGCGGTCTGCGCGTTTCCCGCGCCTCGCGTTCTTCAGGCGCGGCATTGCGCGGCGTCCGCGCGCGGTCATTCCGTTCCCGCTGCTCTGGGGCGCGTTCGTTACTCTCGCGCTCATTTCTTTCCGCGCCGCGTCGGCTGCCGCCGTTGCTGCGATAGTTGCGCTCGCTGCCGCGCCCTCCCCGCGCGCTGCGTTTTTCGCTTGGTTTGACTTCGGCAACAGTGGGCTTTCCTCGGAAAAGGGAAACAATCCGCGCGAAAAATCCGGGCGCGTCTTCTGTTTTCCCCGCGCTTTTCATTACCGGCGCCGGTCGTTCAGGGGAAAGATTGCGGATAGCCGCTTCCTGCCGCAAACGCTCTCCTTCCGCGCGCCCCGTCGGGGCGCTGGGCTTTTCCTCGCTGGGCGTTTCAATCAAACGATACGACGGCTCGCTTCGATCTTCCTGATTTAACTCATCATGCTTCAGGCGCGTAATGCTGTGCGTCGGCGTATCCAGATGCACATTCGGAATGAGCAGCAAGGAAACCTTGTGACGCAGCTCAATCGCCTGAATGTCCTGCCGCTTTTCGTTCAGCAGGAACGTAGCTACCTCTACCGGAATCTGCGCATGAACCGCCGCCGTGCCTTCCTTCATGGATTCTTCCTCAAGAATCCGCAGAATGTGCAAAGCGGCGGACTCCGTGGAACGGATATGCCCCGTGCCGCTACAGCGCGGGCAAGGGATATAGCTCATTTCCGCCAGAGCGGGACGAATGCGCTGCCGGGAAAGCTCCATCAGGCCGAAACGGCTAATTTTCCCGACCTGAACGCGGGCGCGGTCAAACTTGAGCGCGTCCTTCAGGAAATTTTCTACCTCGCGCTGATGTTTCATCGGCTCCATATCAATAAAGTCAATGACGATCAGTCCGCCCAGATCGCGCAAGCGCAGCTGCCGGGCGATTTCCTCCGCCGCCTCCAGATTGGTTTTCAGCGCGGTTTCCTCAATATCGGCGCCGCGCGTGGCGCGCCCCGAATTCACGTCGACCGTTACCAGCGCCTCGGTATGGTCAATGACAATCGCGCCGCCAGACGGCAAATTGACCTGACGGCCAAACGCGGTTTCAATCTGATGCTCAATCTGGAAGCGGGAAAACAGCGGCACATCATCCCAATAACGTTTCACGCGGTGTACGTTGTCCGGGACAACGAAGCTCATGAAATCCCGCGCCTGCTGAAAAATGCTGTCGGTATCAATCAGAATTTCGCCGATTTCCGGCTGAAAATAGTCACGAATGGCGCGAATGACGAGGCTGTCCTCCTGATAAATCAGGCGCGGCGCGCGCTCAACGGCGGCGACTTCCTCGATCGCCCGCCATAATTGCAGCAGATAATTCAGATCCCATTGCAGCTCTTCTACCTGTCGGCCAATGGCCGCGGTGCGCGTAATCAAACTCATGCCATCCGGGACTTCCAGAGAATCCATAATCTCCCGAAGCTCGGCGCGATCCTCCCCGTCTACGCGCCGGGAAATGCCGCCGCCGCGCGGATTATTGGGCATCAGCACCAAATAGCGCCCCGCCAGTGAAATAAACGTGGTCAGCGCCGCGCCCTTGTTCCCGCGCTCGTCCTTATCTACCTGAACGATAATCTCCTGCCCCTCGCGCAAGGCGTCCTGAATTCTGCCGCGCTCCGCGCCGTGCTGAAAGTAGCTGCGTGAAACCGCCTTAAAAGGCAGAAAACCGTGCCGCTCCTCGCCGTAATCCACGAAAGCCGCCTCCAAAGACGGCTCAATCCGCGTGATCAATCCCTTGTAAATATTGCTTTTTCTTTGTTCCTTGTTGGCTGATTCAATGTCAAGATCAACCAGTTTTTGTCCGTCAACAATAGCGACGCGCAGCTCTTCAGCCTGTGTCGCGTTGAATAACATTCGTTTCATTGCGTGCTCCGGCGCATGACGGGCGAAGCACCCACGCGGCGACGAGCGATCAGAAAACCTGGGAAATCATAGTGACCGTTTGCGAAAAAACGCGGCGCAAAGCGCCTTTTGCGAAATCCTGAATAAACGCCTGGACAAGACCGGCGTTACAGAGCATTGCTCCGCAAACGCGAAATCCGCCAGACATAAACCGTCTGCGTGAGTGTCCGCGCGGTGTGTCAAATGCGCGAATAAAATACCATCGCTACTTGTGGTGAGCGAGCTTAACCAATTCGATCTGCAACCTGCGGCGCGGCGGATTCCGAATACGTTCTTTCCATTGAACCCTGGCAAAATAGCGGGCATATCCGAGAAATCGCGCGGCCAGACCTTGCTCCGCAAGCGTAAATCGCCTTTACTTCGCGCTATTCTGCGGAATAGCAGCAGCACGGCGCGACAGAAGCGAAAGCGCAACAAAAACGCGCCATTCCCTCTCGTGGCGGCGCGGCGTATGCTTGCTGTTTGCGGCGCAAACCGAATGGCAAGTATAGAGCATATAAAGGGAAAAATGTCTGAGACGAAAAAAAATTCCGTTACCTGGCGCAAGATTGACGCGGAAGAATCCGGGCAGCGTCTGGATAACTTTCTTGTCTGTCTTTGTAAAGGCGTTCCTAAAAGTCATCTCTATAAAGTCGTGCGCAACGGTGAAGTCCGCGTTAACAAAAAGCGCGCGGACGCAAGTTATCGTTTGCGCGCGGGCGATATGCTGCGTCTGCCGCCATTGCAAACAGCGGCAAAATCCGCCGTCAAAATCGCGGACGCGCCGAACTTTACGCTGCCGGTATGTTTTGAAGACGAGGCGCTGCTTGCGATTGACAAGCCCTCTGGTTTGGCCGCGCACGGCGGAAGCGGCGTCAGCCTGGGCGTCATTGAGCTTTTGCGCGCCCGGCGTCCTGCGGCGCGTTTTCTGGAACTCGCGCATCGTTTGGACAAAGATACTTCAGGAATTCTGCTGATCGCCAAAAAGCGCGCGGCGCTCGTCGCGCTGCATGAAATGTTCCGCTCTGGCGGCGGCGCGGGCGCTGCGGACAAACGGTATTTGATACTCGTCCAGGGGCGCTGGCAGGAAGCGCTGCGGAAAGTCCGTTTGCCGCTTTACAAATATCTTACGGAATCTGGCGAGCGGCGGGTGCGCGTAGATGAAAAAATGGGCAAGGACGCGCATACGCTGTTCCGCCTGATTGCGCGCTGGGAGCGTTTTTCTTTATTGGAAGGACAGTTGAAAACCGGGCGCACGCATCAGCTGCGCGTACATTTAGCGCACCTGGGATTCCCGATCCTGGGCGATGAGAAGTACGGAGACTTTGCGCTCAACCGCGCCCTGCAAAAAGAGGGCCTGAAACGAATGGCGCTGCACGCCTTCTCCATGGACCTGCCGCATCCGCAGGAAGCCGGACGGCGGTTGAAGCTCTGCGCTCCTCTGCCTGAGGCGCTTTTGCGTTTCATCCATGTCCTGGACGCGACCGGGAACCGTGAAGAGACCGCTTTCGGCAAACAACACGCAATCTGGCACAATACGGCGTCCATATCCGCAGAAACCGAGACTTTATGAAACCCTGTCCCCCCGCCGAAAACGCAGCGAACTTTTCCATTGAGGTCAAGCGTTGCCTCTGGGGCGTCGCCGCGCTTAGTTTTTTATCCGCCGCGCTTCCTTTTTTGCCTGAGTTTTTTCTGACTACTCTGCCTTTTATCGGCGCGTTTCTGCATTCCTACATGCCGAAAACCGTCAACCCTATCAGTTTTCTCACTACGGCGCTGTTTGCCGCAATGGCCTGGGTTACCTATCTTCTGCCGGGACTTTTGGCCTTGCAAATGCGCCATGAAAAACGCTGGACGATTTTCCTGATTGACGCTGCGGCAGGCTGGACGCTTCTTGGCTGGTTTGCCGCGCTGGCCTGGTGTTTAAGCCGCGCGCCTTCGGATACGGACGGGAAAAACGCATGAGCGCGCGACGCCCTCCCTGTCCATTTACTCTGATCGTTTTTGATTGGGACGGAACCCTGATGGACTCCGCAGGCGCGATTACGCGCGCCATTCAGGCGGCTAGCCGCGACCTGGGCATGGAGCCGCCAACAGACGCGGCGGCGCGAAAAGTCATTGGTTTGGGGCTGACAGAAGCCCTGCAAGCGGCGACGCCCAATCTGCCTCCCAGTCTGTACCCGAAGATCATGGAGCGCTATCGCCATCATTATTTGCGCGCCGATCACGACATTACGCTTTTTCCCGGCATTGCGCCTCTGCTTGACGCGCTCGCGGAGGCGGGCCTCACGCTGGCGGTCGCTACGGGGAAAAGTCGTCTCGGCCTTGCGCGCGCGCTGGAACAGACGGGTCTGAACGCGCGTTTTTCGGCTACCCGCTGCGCGGACGAATGCGCTTCCAAACCTGACCCGCAGATGCTTCATGAACTCATGGAAGAGCTGGGCGGCGATCCGCGGCATACGCTCATGATTGGCGATACTACGCATGATCTGGAAATGGCGAAACGCGCCGGATGCGCGGCGCTGGCTGTCACCTATGGAGCGCATCCGCGTGAAGCGCTGGCGGAATACGCGCCGATGGCGCTTCTTCATTCCGTTCCCGAATTATCGGACTGGTTTTTCCGGCGCAGGGAAGGCTTCGCGCGGTAGAATTCCCGTTTTATAAGGAAACCTCTTGTGATCTCCCCTGAACGAACGCTTGCCCAGGGCGTAAAAATTCCGCAGCTGGGTTTGGGTACATGGCAGACTCCGGATAATGTGGCGGCGGAATGCGTGCGCGCCGCGATTCTTTGCGGCTATCGGCTGATTGACACCGCGAGCGTCTATGAAAACGAACGCGGCGTGGGGGAGGGGGTAAGACAAGGTTTGGACGCGGCGAATCTTGCGCGCGCCCAGGTCTTTGTTACCACCAAGCTCTGGAACAGTGATCAAGGGTATGACAGCGCTCTTCTCGCCTGCGAAAAAAGTTTGCGGCGGCTGGGTTTGGAGTACCTGGACCTCTATCTGATTCACTGGCCATCGCCCCGGAACAACCGTTATCTGGACAGCTGGAAAGCGCTGGTCCGTCTGCGGGAGGAAGGGCGTGTCCGCGCGATCGGCGTATCCAATTTTGAGCCGGAGCATCTTGCCCGCATCATTGCGGAAACCGGGGTTGTTCCCGCTGTCAATCAGATTGAACTGCACCCGGATTTTGCCCAGACAGAACTTCGCGCGACGCATGCGCGGCATGGAATCCTGACTCAATCCTGGAGTCCTTTGGGGCAGGGCGGGTTGCTCCGCCACGCGGTGATTACCGGGATTGCGCAGAAGCACAAGCGCTCCCCCGCGCAAATTTTGGTGCGCTGGCATTTGGAAGAGGACTTGCTGGTGATTCCGAAGTCAATACATCCCGCGCGGATTCAGGAAAATTTCGCGGTCTTTGACTTTGCGCTGGACGAAGAGGACAAAGCGGCGATTTCCCGGCTGGACGCGCCGGAGCATCGCATTGGGCCGCATCCGAATACGGCGGATTTTTGATTTGTCCGTTTCCGGCCCTTTCTATTTTTCCCGTGTCTTTTTCCCGTAGCCCGCCCGTGCCGAATCTTCCGCCAGACAGCATGGCCTATGCGTTTTGGTGTGCCGCGCGAGAAATCGGCGCGGTACTGACAGGCAAGAGTTTCGCGGAAGGGTTTGTCGACGGCCTGCCCGCAATCGCGCGCGCCGCTGTGACCGACCTCGTGTATGGCGCGCTGCGTCGCTATGGTCAGGGAGACGCCTTGCTCGCGCCGTTTTTGCGGAATCCGCCCTACCCCGATATTCATGCCTTGCTTCTTGCCGCGCTCTACCGGCTGGAAACGCGCGAGGACGCGCATACCGTTGTTAACCAGGCGGTTACGGCGGCGGAACATTTATGCTCCGGGCGCTATAAAAGTCTGGTGAATGGCGTTCTGCGCGCGTTTTTACGCCAGCGACGTTCCTGGGAGGAATGGAAAGACACGCTTTCAGAAGCGGCGCGCCTCTGGTATCCAGACTGGTGGATACGGCGGGTGCGGGTCGCCTACCCGGAGCAGTGGGCGCGGATTCTTGCCGCCGGGAACCGTTTGCCGCCGATGTGTCTGCGCGTTAATTCGCGCAAAATAGCGCGGCGCGAGTATCAGGAACATTTGGCGCGTCAGGGGATCGAGGCGGGCGCGCGCGGAGAGAACGCCCTGTTGCTTGCCCGCGCTTGTCCGGTGGACTCCCTGCCGGGTTTTGCCGAAGGCTGGGTATATGTGCAAGACCTGGGGGCGCAGCGAGCGGCGGAGCTGCTGGATCCTGAACCGGAAGCCAGGGTGCTGGACGCCTGCGCCGCGCCCGGCGGAAAAACTACGCATCTTTTGGAGCGCGGAAAGAATTTATGTCTGACCGCGTGGGATATTGACGCCGCGCGCTGCGAAAAAATCAGGGACAATCTCGCTCGTCTGGGACTTTCCGCCAAAGTGCGCGTCGTGGACGCGACGGCCGCCGGAGAGGGCGGCGCGCGTTTCGACGCTATTCTGGCGGATGTGCCTTGCAGCGCCAGCGGCGTAGTCAGCCGCGCGCCTGACGTAAAATGGCTGCGGCAGGAAGCGGATTTACCGCGTTTTGCGAAAAAGCAGGCGCGGATTCTCGCGGCCCTGTGGGAAAAACTTGTGCCGCGCGGCAAATTGCTGTACGCGACTTGCTCGGTTTTCCCGGAGGAAAACGAGCGGCAAATCCGGCGTTTCTTGCGCGCAGCCCCTTTGGCGCGCCTTGTCCATGCAGAACAATGGCTGCCCGATACGGAACATGATGGCTTTTACTATGCGCTTTTGCAAAAAACGGCCTGAACGCGCCTTTTGCCTGTCGGTCGTTTTCTTTTGCCTTTTGGCGTTTTCTGGCGGCGCGGCGCGGGCGGCGGATGTGGAATTGACCGGCGTCCGCCTGGAAGCGCGCGCTGCCGCCGACAAAGAAACGCAGCCGGAGAATCTGGAGCTTTTTGCCCAGGCGCGGCTGGACGTCAGCGAGCGTCTGGAAGACGTCGTCCGCAAGGGCATTCCGCTGACGTTCGTGTGGGAATTTACGCTGGAGCGTCCGCGCTGGTACTGGAAAAACGAAATATTGGCGCGAAAACGGCAGGTCTGGAAACTGTCGTATCACGCGCTCACCCAGCAGTATCGGCTGACTTCGGATTCTCTGCACCAGACATTCCCGACGCTTTCTTCCGCCCTCTTTATTATTGCGCGCCTTCGCGGCTGGGCGGTTGCGGAAAACACTTTGCCGACCGGCGTTCCGCTCACGGCGCGGCTGCGCTTTAGTCTGGACGGCACGCAGCTGCCTACGCTTTTTCAGGTTGTTTCCTCTGTCGGCAACAAGGAATGGAATCTGGATTCAGGCTGGATTTCCTGGCAGATAGAACTTCCGGTCTCTGCGGAAAAGGCCGCGCCATGAAGCGTCCGTTTTTGATTGGCAGCGTCCTGCTCGCGCTCGGCGGCGCGGCGCTCTGGTTTCTGATGCTGGCGTCTACCTCGGCGGACATGATGAACAAGCGCTATCCGCTGATCCTGCTGGTCAACGCGCTTTTCCTTCTCGCGCTTCTTGTTTTGCTGGGGCGGCAGGCTTGGCGGCTGTCCCGTGATTTGCGCGCCGGAATTTTCGGTTCGCGTCTGAAATTGCGCCTGATTTTGATGTTTAGTCTCGTGACGATTATTCCGGGGATGCTGGTCTATGGCGTTTCCATTCAATTCATTACCCGTTCCATTGAAAGCTGGTTTAACGTGCGCGTGGAAAAGGCGCTGGAATCCGGATTGACCCTGGGACGCGCGGCGCTTGGCTATTTGCAGGGCGAGCTGGCGCAAAAAGCTGGATTTGCCGCGCGCGAAATCGCGGAGCATCCCGCAGTCTCTCTGCGGACGCAGGTTTCTCGTTTGCGCGAGCAGATTGCCGTGGACTCGATCGCGCTCTTTTCGCCGGACGGTCAGCTGTTGGCTAGCGCCCAGCGCGATTTCTCGCGTCCGCTTCCGCCCCTGCCCAGTCAGCAGGAATTGCGCGGCGCGCAGCAAGGCAGCGCTGCGGCTTTTATGGAGGACCGCGCGAATCCCCTGGTTCTGATTGACGATTTGGACGCGAATGGCGGGGAGGGCGCGGAGGACGCGGCGCGCGGCTTGCAATTGCGCACGCTGATCCCCGTTCCTTCCCTTCGGTTTTTTGAAAAGCCGCGTATTCTGCAATTGGCGCAGCGTGTGCCGGATACGCTCAACCATAACGCGGAAGCGGTGCAGTCCGTCTATCGTGATTATCAGGAATTGCAGCTGATGCGCGCGAATTTGACCAAAATTTACGCGCTGACTTTGACGCTTACCGTTTTGGCGGCGCTTTTTGTGGGGTTTGCGCTGGCGTTTGTGCTGGCGAGGCGGCTGTCCGCGCCGCTTTCCATTCTCGCGGAAGGAACAGAAGCGGTTGCGCGCGGGGATTTTTCCCCGCGCCGCATCATTGCGGCCAACGATGAATTGGGCGCGCTCACCCAGTCCTTCAACCAAATGACCCGGCAGCTGATTAAAGCGCAGCAGGAAACGGAGCGGCACCGCGGCAAGCTGGAAGGCGCGCGCGCGTATCTGGAATCCATTCTTGCCAACCTCTCCGCCGGAGTGCTGGTTTTTGACGCGGACCTGGCGCTGGTGAGCGTAAACCGCGGCGCTGCCGTCATTCTGGGCGATGAAATGACAGAGCTTCTAAATCGTTCCCCGGAGAACTGGCCGCGCTTTCAGGCGCTGGGGGCCATGCTGGCCGCGCGTATCCGCAAAACCAGTCAGGATCGCGCTCCTGAAAAATGGCAGGAGGAATTTACCCTTACGCCCATGCCGGAAGAAATTCCCGCCGTCGGCGCCCCCGTCCAGAATGCCGCGCCGCGTCACCTTTTGCTGCGCGGCGCGCGTCTTCCAGATATTTCCGGGAGCGGTCATGTAGTGATTTTTGATGACGTAACCCAGCTCATCGCGGCGCAAAAAAACGCCGCCTGGGGCGAGGTGGCGCAGCGGCTCGCGCACGAAATCAAGAATCCGCTCACGCCCATCCAGTTGTCTGCGGAGCGTTTGCAGCTCAAACTCGCCGAACATCTGGATGAGGCGCGGCGCGGTATTTTGAACCGCGCGATAGAAACGATTGTCCGGGAAGTACAGGCATTGAAGCGAATGGTGGATGACTTCCGCCATTACTCCCGTTTGCCGCCGCCCGCGCTTTCGCCGCTGAATCTGAACGCGCTGATCCGCGAGGTGCTGATTCTCTACGAACACAGTCCGGTGCGTTTTTTCCCGCAGCTTGCCTCCGATTTGCCTTTGGTCGCGGGCGACGCCAATCAGCTTCGACAAGTCATTCACAATTTGCTGCGCAACGGAGAAGAGGCGCTGGATCAGCACCCCCATCCAGAAATCGTGATTTCCACCGAGCAAAAAAGTAATGGCATAGTTCTGCAAATCTGTGACAATGGCGCGGGTTTCCCCGGCGAAATCCTGCCGCGCATTTTTGAGCCGTACATCACGACCAAGTCGCGCGGAACCGGATTGGGGCTGCCCATTGTCAAGAAAATCATCGCTGAACACCATGGTGAAATCACTGCGCGCAATCTTCCCGAAGGCGGGGCGGCGCTCTTTATTCTTCTGCCTCTCGCGGATTGGGACGCGCGCGACGAGGCGGGCGGGGATCAATAACATCTTCAGGAAAAACCTATGGCGGACATATTGATTGTGGATGACGAGCCGGGGATACGGGAATTGCTCTCGGAGATTTTGACGGATGAGGGCCATAACGTGCGGCTTGCGGAAAACGCGGCTGAGGCGCGAAAAGAGCGCGAGGCGCGCTGCCCCGACGCGGTACTGCTGGACATCTGGATGCCGGATACGGACGGAATCTCGCTTCTGAAGGAATGGAGCATCAGCGGACAGCTCACCATGCCGGTGGTCATGATGTCCGGGCACGGCACGATTGATACCGCGATTGAAGCCACGCGCATCGGCGCGGTGGATTTTCTGGAAAAACCAATCTCTCTGCAAAAATTACTGGACGCGGTGCAAAAGGCGCTGAAACATGAGCCGATTGGCCAGCAGCCAACGGTTACCTTGCACGCGCTGACGCACGCGCCGCTGTTCCGCGATCTCAGAAAGCGTTTGGAGCAGTCCTCCGCGAAGAGTGACGCGCTTTTTATTCTGGGCGGCACGGGGCTGATTGTGGATTTATGCGCGCGCACCCTGCAACGTCCGCGCGCGCCCTGGCTGAACCTTAGCGCTTTCACGGGAACGCTTAGTCAGGAAACGCTGCAAAAAACAGCGGGCGGAATCGTATACGTCAATGATTTGGCCGCTTTGAGCAAGTTGCAGCAGATGAATCTGGCCTTCGCGCTGGAAGGCGCCGCAGGCAATAAGCTTTTTATCGTGACCGCCAGTTCTCTGTCACTGGACGCGCTGGCGGAGCGCGGCTGGTCTTCCCAGCTTTTGAAGCGCGCCACGGAGATCAGCCTTATGCTACCCGCCCTGGAGCAGCATAATGACGATCTTCCGGAAATTTGCGCGCTCTTTCTTTCCTTGATGATCGAGCGGCAAAAAGTGCCGCTGCGCCGGTTTTCCAGCGCCGCGCTCAATGTTCTGCGCACCCGCTGGGGTTTGCAAAATACGGGGGACAACGCGGTTTTTTCCTCCTGGTACCGCCTGGAATCCCTGATTCGCAATCTTGCGCTCGGCGCATTGGACGAGGAAATCAGCGAGGAGGATGTGATTCGGTTTTTCCCCGTCTCGCCGCCCGCGTGCCAGCGTTTGCCGGAAGATATGGAGGTATTGTTCACGCATCCCTTGCGAAACGCGCGGGAAGCCTTTGAGAAATGCTATTTTGAATATCTTTTGAAACATGAACGCGGCAATATGACGCGCGTTTCCGAACGTTCTGGTCTGGAACGCACGCACCTCTACCGCAAACTCAAGCAGCTGGGCATGGTCATCGGCAGACGAAACGAGGCCGCCAGGTCAGAAAAATCCTGATCCTTCCCGGTCGGGCGGAAAGCCAGGGCAGCCGCCAGAGCCAAGCCGTACAAAGAGAAAACCCGCAATGAAAATCATTCTTCTTGGCGCCGGACAGGTCGGCAGCAGCGTGGCGGAAAGCCTGATTTCGGAAGAAAACGACATTACCATGGTGGACTGCGACGGCGCGTGTTTGGCGGCCCTGCAAGATCGGCTGGATTTGCGCACTGTCGTCGGCAACGCGGCATATCCGTCCGTATTAAAAAGCGCGGGAGCGGAAGACGCCGATCTCATTATCGCGCTGACCCAGAGTGACCAAACCAATCTGGTCGCCTGCAAAATCGCGAAAAGTTTGTTTAACACGCCTACGCGGGTCGCCCGCCTGCGCTCGCGGGACTTTCTGGAAGACGAGCGTCTGCTCGCCCCGGAGAATTTCGCGGTGGATTTCACTTTATGCCCGGAGCAAACCGTCACGGATTACATCAAGCGTCTGGTGGAGTTTCCGGAGGCGTTGCAGGTGCTGGATTTTGCGGGCGGGCGCGTATCGCTGATTGGCGTTCGCGCTTACGAAGGCGGTTTTTTGGTATCCCGTCCGATCAAGGAATTGCGTCATCACCTGCCTCTGGGAATTGACGCTCGCGTTGTCGCCATTTTCCGTCATGAAAAACCCATTATTCCCGGCGGAGAAGTGTGTATTCAGCCGGGCGATGAGGTTTTTGTGCTGGCCGCCGCCGAGCATATCCGCCAGGTTTTGCGGGAAATTCGGCGGCACGCCAATCCGGTGCGCCGCATCATGATTGCGGGCGGCGGCAATATTGGTCTCAAGGTTGCCGCCGCGCTGGAGGAGCATTATGAAGTCAAGGTGCTTGAAGCCAATAAAAACCGCGCGGAAACCATCGCCGGTTTGCTGAAGGATTCCCTGGTATTGTGCGGCAGCGCGACGGACGAAGCTCTGCTGGAGCAGGAAAATGTCGCGGAAATGGATTTGTTCCTCGCGCTTACCAACGCCGACGAGGATAACATCATGACCGCTTCGCTCGCCAAACGGATGGGCTGCGAGCGGGTTGTGGCGCTGATCAATCGGGGAACCTACGCCGATATGATGCAGGGCGGGCCGATTGATATTGGCATTTCTCCCGCGCATATTTCCATCGGCGAATTGCTTGCGCGGGTGCGGAAAGGCGATGTGGCGGCGGTGCATTCGCTGCGGCGCGGCGCGGCGGAAGCGCTGGAAATGGTCGCGCATGGGGAAAAAAGCAATTCCCGTGTCGTCGGGCGGAAGGTCGGTGAAATTGATTGGCCGCCGGGCGTAACCGTTGCCGCTATGGTGCGCGATTTTGAACACGTCACGCCCATTGAGATCCGCGATGACGGTACGGTGGACCGGCGGCTGGGGCGCGTGGAAATCGCGCACCCCGATTCGGTCATCCAGTCGGGAGATCATGTCATCATTTTTTGCGCCAAGAGAAAGCTGGTCAAAAAGGTTGAGCAGATTTTCCAGGTAGGTCTGCATTTCTTTTGACGATGCGCGGTTTTCTGACCGTGCGGATGCACTGAACTATGGAACGTTTTTTCCCCGTCATTCGCGCTCTGGGAATGTTGCTGGCGCTTTTCTCGCTTGCGCTTCTCGTGCCTCTTGTGGCCGCGCATTTTTTGCGCGATGGCGCGGAAACGGCGTATGACCTTGCTTTTTTCGTGACGTTTTCCAGCGGCGTTGCGCTTTGGTATATCACGCGGCGGCACAAGCGCGAGTTAAATGTGCGCGATGGCTTTTTGCTGGTGGCGCTTTCCTGGTCGACGCTGCCGTTTTTCGCCGCCATTCCGCTGTACACGCAGTTGGACGTCAGTTTTTCCCACGCCTATTTTGAGGCGGTTTCCGGCCTGACCGCCACGGGCGCCACCGCGCTGCCCGATATTGACGATTTACCTTTGTCCATCAATCTCTGGCGCTGCCTGATTATTTGGCTGGGCGGCATGGGGCTGATTGTGCTGGCGGTTGCGATTCTGCCCATGTTGGGGATCGGCGGACGACAGATGTTCAAGGCGGAAATTCCCAGCCCGATGAAAGATACCAAACTTACGCCGCGCATTACCCAAACCGCCAAGGGACTATGGATGGTGTATGTCAGTATCACCACGGTCTGCGGTCTGGCCTATTACTGGGCGGGGATGAGCGGTTTTGACGCGCTGTGCCATGCTTTTTCCACGGTATCTCTTGGCGGGTTTTCCACACATACAAGCGGTTTCGCCTATTGGAACTCGCCGCTGATTGAAGGCGTCGCTATCGCGTTCATGCTGATTGCCGGGATGAATTTCTCAACGCATTACGTGGCGCTGGCCTCTGGAGACCTGCGCACCTACTTGCGCGATCCGGAGATTCTCTGGTTCTTGGGGGTAATCGCCGTTAGCGTTTTGGGCATTACGTTTTATTTGTGGTACTTCCATGTCTATGAAAGCAGCACGCTGACCTTGCGCCATGTCGCGTTTAATCTGATCGCCATTGCGACTACGGCGGGATTTTCCAGTGTGGACTACAGTCTGTGGCCGTTTTTCGCGCCGCTGTGGATTTTGTTTTTATGCAGCTTTGTTTCCTGTTCCGGATCAACGGGCGGCGGCGTCAAGATGATGCGCGCCGTGCTTTTGTACAAGCAGGTGTACCGGGAATTGCTGCGGGCGATGCACCCGTCCGCCGTGCATCCGGTAAAGCTGGGGGGGCATTCCGTCCCGGACAATATGCTGTTTGCCGTTCTGGCGTTCAGTTTTATTTATATGGTCAGCCTCGTGGTATTGACTCTGGCACTGAGCTTTTCCGGCATGGAGATTCTCACGGCTTTTTCCGCAGCCGTTGCTTCGCTCAATAACACGGGGCCGGGTTTGGGCGCGCAGGTAGGCCCGATGGGGGATTACAGCACGCTGAGTTTGCCTCAGGCCTGGATTTGCACTTTCGCCATGCTGCTGGGACGCCTGGAAATCTTTACGCTGCTCGTCGTTCTGACTCCCGCGTTCTGGAAAAAATAGGAATCGCCTTGCGGGAAGGGCGCGGGAAAAGAGGCGCGGTTTATTCTGGCGCTTTTCGTTTTTTCAGGCTTACCAGCAACACCCCGGATAAAACCAGCGCCGCGCCGATGGCCTGATGAATAGATAAGCGCTCGTCCAGCCACCGCCAACCCAGAAAAATGGTTACCAGCGGCCCCACGCTTCCGATCAGCGCCGCGCGCGGCGCCCCAATGCTCATCACGGCGGCGGAGAGCATAAATACCGGCAACAGAGTTGAAAATACCGCCATCGCGCCGCACAGGGCATATACCTGCCAGGGCAGCGCGAGCGCCGTCGGCAATTCCGTCAGGGGCTGGCGCGACAAAAAATGCAGAATGACGCCGATCGCGGAAGCCGTCATCACCAGAGCGGTAAAACGGCGGCTGCCCAAACGCGCGATCAAATGCGCGCTGCCCGTCAGATAGAGCGCGTACGTCAAGCTGGAGGCGAATACCAGCGCCGCGCCCAGCCAAATTTTTTGCCCCTCCTCCGCCAAATTCAGGTCATGCGCGAAAGCGAGGCCGATTCCCAGATAAGTGAGCGCCAAAGAAAAAAATTCCCGCCCGGCGGGAGCGCGCCGGTACAGCGCCCAGGCAATCAGCAGCGTCAGGGTCGGATAGGTATAAAGCACCAGGCGTTCCAGCGCGGCGCTGATATAACGCAAGGCGACAAAATCCAAAATAGAAGAACCGTAATATCCCAGGACTCCCAGAATGACGAGCGCCCCCCAGTCCCGGCGCGAAAGAGCGGGAGTATCTTTGCGGCATTTCCAGGCGATCACGGCAAAAACAGGCAAGGAAATTCCCATGCGCAAAAACAGCAGGACAATCGCGTCAACCGGCCAGACATACGCCAGCTTGACAAAAATGGCCTTCATGGAAAAGCCGAACGCGGCCAGAAACGCCAGCCAAACGCCAAAGGCCTCGCCGCGCGGCGGCGGCGGAAAAAAAGAGAAAACGCGCATGACGGCATTGTAGCGAATTCAAATTTTCGCGCCGCCTCCAAAAATAGAACAGCCGGATTCGTGATTGTCCGGAAATTCTTGAAGACCAGGGAAAAGAAAGGCGGACAGTGGAGATTCGGCTGTTCAGCTATAATCCTGCTTTTTCGCGGGGATTCATGGCGGCGTTTTTGCCGCCCCGTTTTTGAATTTCGCAAATATTTCAGGAGGCGCGCGCCATGGAAGCAGAACAGATAAATCGTATTGGAAATCATCTCGAAGACCTCGCGGCGCGCGCCGCGCAGCTGCGGAGGTATCTTTGACTACGAGCAAAAACGGGAACGCCTGACGGTCGTCTGCCTGGAACTGGAAGACCCCGCCGTCTGGAATGATCCGCAGCGCGCCCAGGAGTTGGGGCGCGAGAAACGCGCCCTGGAAAGCGTAACGCACACGCTGGAATCTGTCGCGCAATCCCTGAAAGATACGCGCGAACTCTTTGAGATGGCGGTATCAGAAGACGATGACGCGACGCTCCTCAGCCTTGAGGCGGACGTCGCGCCCGTCGAGGCGCAGGTCAAGACGCTGGAATTCCGGCGCATGTTTCATCATCCGCAAGACGCCAATTCCTGTTTTCTGGAAATTCAGTCCGGAGCCGGCGGCACGGAAGCGCAAGACTGGGCGGCCATGTTGCTGCGCATGTATCTTCGGTTCGGCGAGCGCAAAGGGTTCGGCGTGGAGCTTCTGGAGGAATCCGAAGGCGATGTGGCGGGCGTCAAAAGCGCGACGGTCAAGCTCTCTGGAGACTATGCCTATGGCACGCTGCGCACGGAAACCGGCATTCATCGCCTGGTGCGTAAATCGCCCTTTGACGCCAACGCCAAGCGTCATACCAGCTTTTCCTCGGTATTCGTTTACCCGGAAGTAGATGAGTCTATCGAGGTGGAGATCAATCCGGCGGAAGTGCGCGTAGATACTTTTCGCGCCTCCGGGGCGGGCGGGCAGCACATCAATAAAACGGATTCAGCGGTGCGCCTTACCCACGTGCCGACCAATATCGTCGTGCAGTGCCAAAATGACCGATCGCAGCATAGAAACCGGGAGGAAGCTTGGAAAATGCTGCGCGCCCGCCTGTATGAACATGAGCTGCGCAAGCAGCAGGCCGAGCAGCAAAAGCTGGAAGACGCCAAGTCTGACATCGGCTGGGGGCGTCAAATCCGTTCCTACGTTCTTGATCAATCGCGTATCAAGGACCTGCGCACCGGCTATGAGTCCGGCAATACGCAGGCGGTTCTGGACGGCGATCTTGACCCATTCATTGAAGCAAGCCTAAAACAGGGGGTATAAACGCCGCGCCGCGTTTTTCCCGCGATTCATCCCCCAAATACACCGCAAGGAATATTGCCATGTCTCAACTGTCTCCCGCTCAAGAACCGGTTTCCGCCTTGCCGGACGAAAATAAACTGATGGCTGAACGTCGGCAGAAGCTGGCCGAGTGGCGCGCGCGCGGTCAGGCGTATCCGAACGACTGGAAACGCGACAACACCGCCGGGCGACTGCATGAGCTGTATGACTGCAAAGCGCCAGAGGCGCTGGAAGATTTGCCGGTTTTTGTGCGCGTGGCGGGGCGCGTTATGCTGCGGCGCGTGATGGGCAAGGCGTCTTTTGCCTCTCTGCAAGACTTGTCCGGGCGCATTCAGGTCTATGTCAGCCGCAACGACGTGGGGGAGACGGCTTACGAGGATTTCAAGCGCGGCGATATTGGCGACATCCTTGGCGTTTCTGGAACGCTGATGAAGACGAAAACTGGCGAATTGTCCATCAGGGCTGCGGAAATCCGTCTGCTGACCAAAGCGCTGCGTCCGCTTCCGGATAAGTTTCATGGTCTTTCCGACGTGGAGCAAAAGTATCGCCAGCGCTATGTTGATCTCATTATCAATGAGGAAACGCGGCAGATTTTTGCCGCGCGAAGCCGTGTCCTGCAAGGTATCCGCCACTATATGCGCGAACACGCGTTCATGGAGGCGGAAACGCCCATGCTGCACCCTATTCCTGGCGGCGCGGCGGCGCGGCCTTTTGTGACCCACCACAACGCGCTGGACATGGAGATGTTTTTGCGTGTCGCCCCCGAGCTTTATTTGAAGCGCCTGGTCGTCGGCGGGTTTGAGAAAGTATTTGAAATCAATCGCAATTTCAGAAACGAGGGGCTTTCTCCGCGCCACAATCCTGAATTCACCATGATGGAATTCTACGAGGCTTACGCGGATTACCAGAGCCTGATGAATTTTACCGAAGGCTTGCTGCGCCATGCCGCGCGCGAGGCGCTGCAAACGGAAACCTTTGTCTATCAGGGGCGCGCGCTGGATTTCTCTCGTCCATTCCGAAGGCTCAGCATTCTTGAGGCCATTCAGTCGCGCCGCCCGGACTATACGGACGCGCAGCTCATGGACGCGGAATTCCTGCGGCGCGCGATTCGCGCGGCGCAGGAGGAGGTCAAGCCCGGAGGCTTGGGCGCGCTGCAATTGCAGCTGTTTGAGGCGGTCGCGGAAGCGGATATTTGGGAACCAACTTTCATTACGGAGTATCCGGTCGAAACTTCGCCGCTCGCGCGCGCTTCCGACAAAAATCCTGAACTGACGGAGCGTTTTGAGCTTTTCATTGCCGGACGCGAGATTGCCAATGGCTTTTCGGAACTCAACGATCCGGAGGATCAGGCGCGCCGCTTTCAGGCGCAGGCTGCGGCCAAGGACGCGGGCGACGAAGAGGCGATGTATTACGACGCGGACTATATCCGCGCGCTGGAATATGGGATGCCGCCCACGGGGGGCTGCGGAGTGGGTATTGACCGCCTTGTCATGCTTTTGACCGACAGTCCGGCCATCCGCGACGTGATTCTTTTCCCGCAGATGCGGCGGGAGTCGTAGCCTCCTGAAGTATCTTTTCGTCTGCCGTCATTATGCTTGCCGCCCACGCTCCTCTTCTTTTTCGGCTCTCTGACCAGGAAATCGCGCGTCATACGCCGATGATGCAGCAGTATTTGAAACTGAAGCGTCAGTATCCAGACAATCTCCTTTTCTATCGCATGGGCGATTTTTATGAGATGTTCTTTGACGACGCGGAAAAGGCGGCGCGGCTTTTGGACATTACGCTGACCACGCGCGGCCAGTCGGCGGGGTTGCCCATTAAAATGGCGGGCATTCCGCATCAGGCGCTGGAAAATTATCTGGCGCGCCTTCTTCGCTTCGGTGAGTCGGTCGTCGTTTGTGAACAGTCAGGCGATCCCTCTGGCAAAGGGCCGATGGATCGCGTTGTTTCCCGCGTGGTGACTCCCGGAACGCTCACGGACTCTGGGTTAATGGAAGAGCGCAAGGACGCCTTGCTGCTCGCTCTGGCCTTTCCCGAAAAAATGTCCGCCGATCCGGGAAAAGCGCGGGTGGGTCTGGCATGGCTGAATCTTGCCGGCGGCACGTTTACGCTTGCGGAAATTCCCGCTTCTGCCCTGCCTTCCGCGCTGGAGCGCATTCGTCCGGCAGAAATTCTTGTTCCAGACTCCTGGCAGGACGCCGTATCCGCGCTTCCCGCCGGCGTTGCCCGCGCCCGCCGCCCGGACTGGCATTTTGCCTTTAAAAACGCCCGGCTTTTGCTGCTCAACCATTTTCACGCGCATTCGCTTGCCGTTTTCGGCGCGGAGCATTTAACGATCGCTGTCTCGGCCGCAGGCGCGCTTCTGCAATACGCGGAAACGACGCAAGCCAGCGCCCTGCCGCATATCGAGCGGCTCGCCGTTGAGGAAGAAAGCGATTATCTGGGCATGGACGTCGCGACCCGGCGCAATCTGGAAATTACGGAAACCCTGCGCGGCCAGGCCGCGCCTACGCTGTGTTCCTTGCTGGATCATTGCGTAACCGGCATGGGCGGGCGGCTCTTGCGTCATGTATTGCATCACCCTTTGCGCGATCCGGCGCTGCCGATCGCGCGGCAGGGCGCGGTAGCGGCGCTTCTGGAAAGCCGCGCGGGCGGCGCGGACGCGGTGCGCGCGCTTTTGAAAGGCTGCGCGGACATTGAGCGCATTACCGGGCGCATCGCGCTGAAGAACGCCCGCCCGCGCGATCTCTCCGCGCTGCGCGATACGCTAAACGATCTGCCGGACGTCGCCGCCGCGGTCATGTCCACGCTGTCCGACCGCGAAAGCCCGTGTCTTGCCGCATTGACCGCAGACCTTGCCGTGCCGCCGGAAGCTCTGGAACTGCTTTCCCGCGCCATTGCCGAGGAACCCGCAGCGCAATTGCGCGACGGGGGCGTAATCGCGCCGGGGTTTGACGCGGAACTGGATGAATTACGCGCGATTCAGAATAACTGCGGCGCTTTTCTCATGGAACTGGAAAACCGCGAGCGAGCGCGCACGGGCATTAGCAGCCTGAAAGTGGAGTACAACAAAGTGCATGGCTTCTATATTGAAGTCACGCACGCCAATACGGATCGCGTCCCCGGGGAGTATCGGCGCCGGCAAACCCTGAAAAACGCGGAACGTTACATTACTCCGGAGCTGAAGTCCTTTGAGGACAAGGCGCTTTCCGCGCAGGAGCGCGCGCTCGCGCGGGAAAAGGCGCTGTTTGAAGAAGTGATTCTCGCGCTGCTGGCTGTTTTGTCCCCGTTGAAAAAATGTGCCGGCGCGCTGGCGCAGCTGGATCTTTTTGCCGCCTTTGCGCAGGCCGCGCGCCTTCACGATTGGCGCTGCCCGGAGTTTTCCGCTCTGCCGGGTCTGCTGATTGAGAAGGGGCGGCATCCTGTGGTGGAAAATGAGATCAAGGCGGCGGGCGGAGCTTTTATCGCCAATAGCCTCGCTCTGCACGACGCGCGGCGAATGATCGTCCTGACAGGCCCCAATATGGGGGGAAAATCCACCGTGATGCGGCAAACCGCGCTGATTGTTCTGCTGGCGCATATCGGCAGCTTTGTGCCCGCGAGCCGCGCGGTGATTGGCCCCATTGACCGTATTTTTACCCGCATCGGCGCTTCTGACGATCTGGCCTCTGGCCGCTCCACCTTCATGGTAGAAATGACGGAGGCGTCCGCCATTTTGCACCAGGCTACGGAGCGTTCCCTGGTGCTTATGGATGAGATCGGGCGCGGCACCTCCACTTTTGACGGTCTGGCGCTTGCTTTTGCCATCTGCCGCCATTTGGGCGAAAAGAACAAAAGTCTCGCTCTTTTCGCAACCCATTACTTTGAATTGACGCGCCTTGCGGAAGACCATCCCTGGGCGGCGAACGCGCATCTGGACGCGGTGGAGCATAACGATCGCGTCGTTTTTCTGCACGCTTTGGAAGAGGGTCCCGCCAATCAAAGCTACGGCATTCAGGTCGCCGCTCTGGCCGGAATGCCCTATGCCGTTTTACGCGCCGCGAAAAAAGAGTTGTTGCGCCTGGAAGAAAAGGCAAGCGAAAATCCGTTGCAGCCCGATCTTTTTTCCAGTCATCCGCGCCTTTTTCCCGCGTCCGATACGATGGAGACGCATCCCGCGCTGGACATGCTGGCCGATTTGGCTCCAGACAAACTTTCTCCCAAAGAAGCGCTGGACGCTTTGTATGCGCTGAAAAATTTGTTGTGACCAGCGCCGTGCCGTAAAAGCCGAGGGTGGACTTTGCGGAAAACCTCTGCGGGCAGTCACGAGGGGAAAGCGCGTTATTGCGGCGAGGATTTTGTCTGCGTTTCCGGCGCAAGGTTTGCGGCGGCGGGCGGGGAGGGCGTCGCCTCCTTTTGGGCGCTGGTCACCAGGCGGCATAGAATTGCCGCCGCGGGCTTCATGGGATTGCGCGGGACGGGCGCTTTTGGGAAGGCCGTGAGCGCGGCGGATTTTTCTTCCGGCGCATCGCCGCGCGGCGGTTGTTTTGGCTCGTAGGGGCGGGAAAAATCAAAACCGTCGGCGGCGATTGGACTTGCCGCGCGCCGGACGGCGGGGTAGGGCGCCGCGAGCGGCGCTTTTGCGCGCGCCGCGCCGCGGTCGCGCGCGGGATAGAGAACATCCGCGTCCGGCTCGAAATTGGGAAGCACAATTTGTTCAATTTTGCGCTTAATCAGGCGCTCAATGTCGGCGAGATAGGGCGCTTCCGCCGCCGAAACAAGCGAAAGCGCCTGTCCCTGATGTCCGGCGCGCCCGGTGCGCCCGATGCGGTGCACGTAATCTTCCGGGACATGCGGCAGTTCGTAGTTGATGACGTAGGGCAGGTCATCAATGTCCAAGCCGCGCGCCGCGACGTCGGTGGCGACGAGAATACGGGTTTCGCCAGATTTGAAAGCGTCAAGCGTTTTCAGGCGCTCATGCTGGGTTTTGTCGCCGTGAATGGCGTCGGCGGAAAATCCGGCGCGCTGCAATTCGCGGGCGAGGCGGGAACAGCCCTGCTTGGTGCGCGTAAACACAAGGCACTGCCGGATGGCTTCTGAAGCCAGCAGATGCGTGAGCAGGGCGCGCTTATCCCGTTCAGACACCGAATAAACGCGGTGCAAAATTGTTTCTGAGACCTGGTTTCTGCGCGCGACCTCAATCAAAACCGGCGTGCGCAGCATGGAGTCGGCGAGCCGTTTGATCTCGCTGGAAAATGTCGCGGAAAACAGGAGACTTTGCCGCTCGGCGGGCAGAAGGTTCAAAATGCGTTTAATGTCCGGGATAAAGCCCATGTCCAGCATTCGGTCGGCCTCGTCCAGCACCAGGGTTTGCACGGCGGAAAAGCGCACGCTTTTTTGTTCAATATGGTCAAGCAGACGTCCCGGCGTCGCCACCAGAATTTCCACGCCCTGGCGCAATTCCGCGAGCTGCGGCTTGATGTCTACGCCGCCGAAGGCGCACAGGGCGCGCAGCGGCGTGTATTTGCCGTAAGTTTTGACGGATTCAAACACTTGCAGCGCCAGCTCGCGCGTCGGCGTCAGAATCAGCGCGCGCACAGGATGCCGTGCCGGAGAGGGGCTGGTATTGGCGAATGGCAGCATCCGTTGCAGCATGGGCAGGGTAAAGGCCGCGGTTTTTCCTGTGCCGGTTTGCGCGCCGCCCATCAGGTCTTTGCCCGCGAGGATGACCGGGATGGCGCGCGCCTGAATGGGGGTGGGCTTTTCGTAGCCGGAGTCGGCGATGGCGCGTAAAAATTCCGCGCTCAATCCCAGCGCGGAAAAGGGAATATCTTCCGCGGCGTCGGTTTTTTCCAGGGAAGGGGGAGCGGCGGGAAAGGGGGCGGTCTCATTCATGAGCGGAGATTATACGCGCCCGCGCGGGAATGCTCGCGTTTGTGCCGACGCGGTTTTTTTGGGCGCGGACGTAATGTTTTTGCCGTTGTCTTATAATCCCGCCTGTTTTCTTTTGCGGTTTTTGCGGGCTGGGTATGGGGCTTCGTTTTTCCAAAATGCACGGGCTGGGCAATGATTTCATGGTCATTGACGGCGTGACGCAAACGGTGCGCGTGACGCCGGAATGGGTGCGCCGTCTGGCGGATCGGCGTCTGGGCGTCGGTTTTGACCAGCTTTTGCTGGTGGAGGCCAGTCAGACGCGGGAGGCGGATTTTCGCTATCGCATTTTTAACGCGGATGGCGGCGAGGTGGAGCAATGCGGCAATGGCGCGCGCTGTTTTGTTCGTTTCGTGCATGAAAACGGCCTGACCGACAAAACCCGCATCCGCGTGGAAACCTTGCGCGGCGTGATTGCGCCCGCGCTGGAAGCGGATGGACAGGTTACGGTGGATATGGGCGCGCCGCGCTTCGCGCCGAATGAAATTCCTTTGGATGTTGAACGGGAGGCGCAAACGTATCCGATCGTTTTGCGGGACGGGACGCGCCTTTCGGCGAGCGTTTTGTCCATGGGCAATCCGCACGCGGTGCTGCGGGTGGATTCAGTGGATTCAGCGCCGGTTGCGCAGTGGGGCGGGGAAATTGAGACGCATCCGCTTTTTCCGGCCAGAATCAATGTAGGGTTTATGCAGATCGTGGATTCCGGCCATATCCGGCTGCGTGTTTTTGAGCGCGGCACGGGGGAAACGCTTGCCTGCGGCACGGGCGCCTGCGCCGCTGTGGTGGCGGGGGTGCGCCTGGGTCTGCTGGGCGGAAAGGTCAAAGTGGCGGCTCCGGGCGGAGCGCTTTCGATTGTCTGGGAGGGGATGGGGCGTCCGGTATGGATGACCGGCCCTGCCGTTACGGTTTTTAGGGGAGAGCTGCATTCATGAGCGAAAAAACGCCTGTTTCCGCGTCGTCTGCAAACGCCGTCCAATTTTCTGCGGCGGAAGTGATGCGGTATCTGGAAGAGAGTCCGCAGTTTTTTGAGCAATACGCGGGGCGGCTTTCCAGCATTTTGATTCCGCATCCCTATGGCGGGCGCGCCATTTCGCTGACGGAGCGGCAGCTGATCGCGCTGCGCGACAAAAACCGCGAGCTGGAAAGCCGCTTGACTGAATTGACTTCCTACGGCGAGGCCAACGACATTCTCAGCGAAAAAATGCAGCGGCTGTCTGTCGCTTTGTTGGGCGGGAAAAGTCTTTCGGCGCTTACGTCTCTTGTGACGCGGCATTTGAAAGAAGATTTTTCCGTTCCGTATGTTTCGCTGTCCTGGCGGTTTGCGGATGGCGCGCCGTTGGAGGGGTTTTTGCCTCTTGAGGAAGAATTGCTTGCGCGGGCGGAAAACCTGGAGCAGCCCTATTGCGGCGGCGGCGATGGGGCGGATGTCGCGCGGTTGTTTGGCGCGGGCGCGGTTGCCGGGCTTTTGCCGGAGATTCGCTCGCTTGCCCTGATTCGCCTTGCGGTTGCGGAGGGGCGGAACAGGAAAGCGGGACTGGGGCTGCTGGGGTTGGGCAGCGACGCGCCGGATCGCTTTTACGCGGGAATGGGTACGGTGTATTTGCGGCGTCTGGGGGAGATGGTCTCTGCCGCGCTTGCCGCCGCTCTGGCGGATGCGTGATTTTTACGCGAACACTACGATAGGCGCGGGCGATGCCGCAGGAAGAGGAGAACAGGGCGCGGGTTTCCGCGTATCTCGCGGTGCTTTCCGGACAGCGGCGAATGTCGCCGCACACGCTGGAAGCGTACGCGCGGGATTTGGAGCATTTGCTTCGGCTGGCGGGCGACCGGCCTTTTTCCGCGCTGGAGCCTGCCGCGCTGAGGCGGCTGCTGGCGCGGCTGCATGGATCGGGTTTGTCCGGACGTTCTTTGGCGCGTTTTTTGTCGGGCTGGCGCGGTTTTTTTCGCTGGCTGCGGCAAAAAAGGGAAATGGATCATGATCCTTTGCTGGACGTCCGCCCGCCCAAGTCGGCGAAGCGTTTGCCGGCCGCGCTGTCTGTGGAAGAGTGCGCGGCTTTGTGCGACGCGCCCGCAGATTCGGCGGCGGATACTCCGCTGCGCGCGGCGCTTGCGGCGCGGGATCAGGCGATTCTGGAGCTGCTGTATTCGTCCGGTTTGCGCGTGGAGGAGCTGATCAAACTGAATCTTGCGGACGCGGCCATGATGCGCGGGGAAGGCGAGGTGCGCGTTAGCGGCAAGCGCGGCAAGACCCGGCTGGTTCCGGTGGGGAAGGCGGCGAGGGAGGCGCTGGAGGTCTGGCTTGCGGCGCGCGCGGGGTTGGCGCGCGAGGGGGAGCTGGCGTTGTTTGTCAGCCAGCGGGGAACCCGTCTTTCCATCCGCATGTTGCAGATCCGCCTGAAACAGCGCGCTGCCGCGTGCGCGGTGGGAACCCGTGTGCATCCGCACGTGCTGCGGCATTCTTTCGCGTCGCATGTGTTGCAGTCCAGCGGGGAATTGCGTGCCGTGCAGGAAATGCTGGGGCATTCCAGCATTGTGTCTACGCAGGTGTATACCCATTTGGATTTTCAGCGTTTGAGTCAGGTGTATGACGCGGCGCATCCGCGCGCGCATGCGCGAAAAGACGCGGACATTCCGAAATCTTGAAGAAGCAAAGGGAAATCATTGATGTTATCCGCCGAAATTTTTAAGGCCTACGATATTCGGGGCGTTGTCGGAAAAACCTTGACCGCCGAGGTGGTAAGGCAAATCGGCATGGCGCTGGGCGCGCTGGCTGCGGAGCGCGGTCAGAGGGGGATCGCGGTGGGGCGGGACGGGCGGCTTTCCGGCCCGGAACTTTCCGCCGCGCTCATGGAGGGCATTGCGGCGATGGGTCTGGAGGCGCTGGATTTGGGCTGCGTGCCTACGCCGCTGACGTATTTTGCCGCGATGCATTTGGGGGTGAATTCCTGCGTTTCTGTGACGGGCAGCCATAATCCGCCGGAATACAACGGGCTGAAAATGGTGATTGCGGGAGAAACGCTGGCGCTGGAGAAGATTGGGGCCTTAAAGACGCGGATTGAGCGGGGCTTGTCTCCGGCGGGCGCGCGCGGGCAGATAAGGCGGGAGGAAATCGCCGAGGCGTATCTTGCGCGGGTGCTGGAGGGCGCGCGTTTGTCCAGACCGGTGCATATCGTCGTGGACTGCGGGAATGGCGTGGCGGGCGCGGTAGCGCCGGAGCTGTTCCGGCGGCTGGGTTGTACGGTCACGCCGCTTTTTTGCGAAGTGGATGGGCGTTTTCCGAATCATCATCCGGATCCTTCCAAGCCGGAGAATCTCGCGGATCTGGCGCGGGTTGTGCGCGAGAGCGACGCGGAGCTGGGGCTGGCGTTTGACGGGGATGGGGATCGTCTGGGCGTGGTGACGAAAGAGGGGCGGATGATTTATCCGGATCGCTTGCTGATGCTATTCGCGGCGGATGTGCTGTCGCGCGCGCCGGGCGGAGAGATCATTTATGACGTGAAGTGTTCGCGGCTGCTCGCGCCCTGGATTCGCGCGCGCGGCGGCAAGCCGCTTATGTGGAATACCGGGCACGCGCTTATCAAGGCGAAGCTGAAAGAGATGGGCGCGCCGCTCGCGGGGGAGATGAGCGGACACTTTTTTTTCCGGGAGCGCTGGTATGGCTTTGATGACGCCCTGTACGCCGGGGCGCGGCTTTTGGAAATCCTTTCCCGCGAGGCGGAGATTGGCGCGGCGCTGGCGGCTTTGCCGGACTCGGTTTCCACGCCGGAAATCAATGTCGCCATGCGGGAGGGAGAGCCGCACCGGCTGGTGGCGCGTTTGCGGGAGGCGGGGCCGTTTCCCGGCGAGGAGTCGCGCCTGACTTTGGACGGCTTGCGCGTAGAGTTTTCGGACGGCTTTGGTTTGGCGCGCGCCTCCAATACGACGCCGGTTGTCGTGCTGCGCTTTGAGGCGGAGAGCGCCTTGGCGCTTTCGCGCATTCAGGAGATTTTTCGCGCGGCGCTGGCCGCGTTGGAACCCAATCTTCCGTTGAATTTTTAGGCCGCGGGGGTGTTTGCGCCGCGCGGCGCTTTTATTCCGGTGTTGTTTGCGAGTGTCTTATTTGTGGGGTTAAAACAACATTTCGGAAGATAACGCGGCGGGGGAAGGGGAAAACGCTTGTCACGGGCGGGCGCGTTTTTTATGATGCCTTTCATTCTTTGTCTCTGATTTATGCCAGAGACAGGCGCGGAAAATCCCGCGAAAATTTCCAGATACGAAACGCTCATGAACCACGCAACGCAATTCAACCGCCCGCAGGAACCGCGCACCGCGAACCGCTTGCGCTGCGCGGGTGCGCGTGTGGGGCGGGGGGCGGCGGCCGGGGGGGCCCGCCGCGCGGGGGGCGGG
>JAIRPW010000015.1 GCA_031256795.1 Zoogloeaceae bacterium
GGCGAGACGAACGTCGCCGAAATGATCCAGGCCATGCGCCGCTTTCTGGGCGAGAACGACATGATGGCCTATCTCGTGATGATGGCGCGGCGGCTCCTGGAACTGCATCGCGTGCTGAAACCCACGGGAAGCCTTTACCTGCACTGCGATCCCATCGCCAGCCATTATCTGAAGATCGTGCTGGACGCCGTTTTCGGGAAAACCCGGTTCGGCAGCGAAATCAGCTGGCGGCGTTCCAGCGCGCACAACGACGCGAGGCAGGGGCGCAGGCTGCCCGGAAACATCCGGGACGTCATCCTGTTTTATACCAAGTCCGAAACATGGACGTGGAATTGGCTTTACACGCCTTACGACGAGAGTTACGTCAGGAATTTCTACACGCATGTCGACGAAAAAACCGGACGCCGCTATCGGCTCGACAATTTGACCGCAGCAAAATCCGGGGGCGACGTGTCCTACGAATTCTGCGGAACGCGCCCCTACAAAGGCCGCTACTGGGCGTATTCGCGGGAAAACATGGAAAAATTTCTCGCGGAAGGCCGTCTGCATTTCCCGGAAAACGGGGGAACGCCTTCCTACAAGCGTTATCTCGATGAAATGCCGGGCGTACCGCTGCAAAACGATTGGCCCGACATCCGTCCCGTGCCGCCGAACGAATATCTGGGCTACCCCACGCAAAAGCCGCTGGCGCTGCTCGAACGCATCGTTCAGGCGTCCAGCAACGAAGGGGACGTGGTGCTCGATCCGTTCTGCGGCTGCGGCACGGCGGTGCACGCCGCGCAGAAGCTCGGTCGGAAATGGATCGGCATTGACGTCACGCATCTGGCCATCGCGCTCATCGAAAAACGCCTGAAGGACGCTTTTCCCGGCGTCGGTTTCGCCGTGCTCGGTACGCCCAGGGACATGGAAGGCGCGCGCGATCTGGCGGCGCGCGACAAATATCAGTTCCAGTGGTGGGCCTGTTCGCTGGTCAACGCCCAGCCGTATCAGGGAAAAAAGAAAGGCGCGGACGGCGGTATTGACGGTCTCATCTATTTCCAGGACGAGCCGAAGGCGCACAAGAAAATCGTGGTCTCCGTCAAGGGCGGCGGCGTGGCGATGGTGCGCGATCTCGTCGGCGTACTGGAACGCGAGCGGGCGGAAATCGGCCTGTTCGTGACGCTCGCCCCGCCCACCCGTCCCATGCTGGCGGAAGCGGCGAAAGCCGGGTTTTACAGGTCTCCGGCGTTGAGCGGCGAATTTCCCCGCCTGCAACTCCTGACCGTCGAGGGTTTGCTGGAGGGGCGCGAACGCGCGGAATATCCCGACCTCTCGCAAGGCGGGTTGACTTTCAGGAAAGCGAAACGGGAAGAAAAAAAGACGGAACAGAAGCCGCTGTTCTGAATCTTCGCGCGCGGGGGATGGATCGCTTTATTAGACAAGTATTTTGAGCAGACTTTCCTGCGCGGCGCGGGGTTTGGCGCGTCCAGGAGTTTTTCGGGCGTACTCGCCGTCGCTTTTCATTTCCCAGGCCTGACTGTTGTCCGCGAGGTAAGGGCGCAACCCTTCCTGAATGACGCGCTTTTTCAGGCGCGCGTCCAAAACGGGAAAGGCGAGTTCAATGCGCCGGAAAAAATTACGCTCCATCCAGTCCGCGCTGGAAAGATAAAGGGATTCCGCGCCATCGGCGTAAAAATAAAAGATACGGTGATGTTCCAGAAAGCGCCCGATAATCGAGCGAACGCGAATATTTTCGGAAAGGCCGGGAACGCCGGGCTTTAAGGCGCATACGCCGCGAACGATTAAATCAATGCGCGCTCCGGCGCGCGAGGCGTCATACAGCGCATGGATCACTTCCGGCTCCAGAAGGGAGTTCATTTTGGCGATAATGCGCGCTTTCCGTCCGGCGCGCGCCGCTTCGGTTTCGGCGCGGATATGGGCGATGATATTCGGATGCAGCGTAAAAGGCGCCTGCCAGAGATGTTTTAGAGCGCGGGCGCGCCCCAGTCCGGTGAGTTGCTTGAATACCTCCGCAATATCATCACCGATTTCCTCATTGGCAGTCATCAGCCCAAAATCGCAATACAGCCGCGCGGTCTTGGGATGATAATTTCCCGTGCCCAAATGGACATAACGGCGCAACTGGCCTTCTTCCCGGCGGACAATCAACAGCATTTTGGCATGTACCTTGTAGCCGACAACGCCATAAACTACATGCGCGCCCGCTTCCTCCAGCTGGGTTGCCCAGCTGATATTCGCCTCCTCGTCAAAGCGTGCCATCAATTCCACTACAACCGTAACTTCCTTGCCGTTCTGCGCGGCGCGAATCAGGGAACGCATGAGTTCTGAATCCGTGCCGGTACGGTAAACCGTCATTTTGATGGCGGCGACCTGCGGATCATTTGCCGCCTCGCGCAAAAATTCAATGACCGGCGAAAAAGACTGGTACGGGTGATGCAAAAGAACGTCGCCCTGCCGAAGTCTGGGAAAAAGCAGCGCGCCCTTTCCCAGGCTGTCAGGCAGCGACGGCGCATGCGCGGGAAATTTCAGATCGGGACGGTCAATCCAATCGGGCGTTTGCGTCAGGCGCACGAGATTGACCGGGCCGTTGACGCGGTAGAGGTCCTCCTCGCGCAGACCAACCTGGGCGAGCAGAAAATCCGTCATGGCGCGCGAGCAATTATTGGCGACTTCCAGGCGCACCGCGTCGCCGAAATGCCGGTGCGGCAATTCGCCTTGCAGCTTGGTGCGCAGATTGGTGACTTCCTCCTCATCCACAAAAAGGTCTGAATTACGGGTCACGCGGAACTGATAACAACCCAGGACGCTCATGCCGGCAAAAAGCTCGCCGACAAACTCATGCAAAATGGAAGAAAGAAACACAAAAGAATAAGGCGCGTCGCTCAATTCTCGCGGCAGCTGTACCACGCGCGGCAAAAGGCGCGGCGCCTGCACAATGGCGGCGTTGGAGCCGCGACCGAAAGCGTCTTTGCCTTGCAGCTCCACCACAAAATTCAGGCTTTTGTTCAGGAGGCGCGGAAAGGGGTGCGAAGGATCCAGACCCAGCGGGGTTAAAAGCGGCATGACTTCACGGTCGAAATAACCGCGAATCCAGGCGCGGGTCGCGTCATTCCATAGCGTGCGCCGGACAAAATGAATTCCTTCGGCGGCGAGCGCGGGCAGGGTCTCTTCGTTGAAAATCCGGTACTGCTCTTCCACAATCGCGTGCGCCGCAAGCGCGACAACCCGAAAGGCTTCCTGCGGCGTTTTGCCATCCGCGGTAAGACGCGAGGCGCGCGCGCGAATCTGTTCCTTCAGCCCCGCAACCCGAATCTCAAAAAACTCGTCCATGTTGCTGGAAACAATGCACAAAAACCGCAGACGCTCCAAGAGGGGAGAATTTTTGTCTTGCGCTTGCGCCAGGACGCGGCGATTAAAAGCGAGAAACGAAAGCTCGCGGTTTAAAAAATGCTCGGCAGGAAAGGCGTGCGAGGCTTGCGTAATGGGTGACATGAGGGGAAATCCTTTTTACGCGGCGCAAATGACGCGCCGCTTCTCTCAGGCGCCGACGGGCGGATATTCATCCGCGCCGCGTTGCATTCATTATGCTGTAGAAATAACGCGCCTTTCAAGCGGCTGCAAAAACAACTTTGCCGTCCACCAACGTGAACCGGGTTCTGCCAAGGAGCGTTTGCCCCTGAAAAGGCGTGGACTTGTTCTCGCTGACCAGTGTATCCGGCGCGACCGTCCAGGCGTCGTCCGCTTTGAAAAGGCAAAGGTCGGCGCGCGCGCCAATGCCCAAATGGCCAAGGTCCTCGCGTCCCAAAATATCAGCGGCGCGGCTGGTGACGGCGGCAAGCGCTTTTGGCAAAGGAAGATTTTCTTCGCTTGCCCAGCGCAGCGTAAGCGACAATAAAAGCTCCAGACCCGTCGCGCCGGGGCGCGCGCTGCCAAAAGGCAATTGCTTGTCGTCTTGCTTTTGCGGCGTGTGGTCAGAAGAGAGCGCGGCTTCTCCTGCGGCAGCGCCTTTCCGGATCGCGTCGCGGTCGCGTTCGCTTCTTAAAGGGGGATTAAAGCGGGCGTCAGCGTTAAAAAAACCAATGGCGCGTTCGGAAAAATGCAGATGGTGAATGCTCGCGTCGCATGTGATGGGCAATCCGCGCGCGCGCGCTTCTTTAACCATTTCCATTCCCGCCGCAGAGGACACGCAGCACAAATGCAGACGCACGCCGGTATCGGCGGCAAGCGTGATCAGGGTAGAGAGCGCGACGGTTTCCGCGCTTACCGGAATGCCGATCAGCCCCAGACGCGCGGCGACTTCGCCGTCATGCGCAACGCCGTCTCTGGAAAGACATTCGTCCTGCGGCTGTAACCAAACAGGAAAGCCAAAAGTCGCCGCGTACTCAAAGGCGGAAAGCAGCGTGCGCGTATCCGGCAACGGCGATTTTCCCTGCGAAAAAGCCACGCAGCTGGCGGCCGCAAGGCGGTTCATTTCGGAAAGCCGTTCCCCCGCGAGGCCGCGGGTGAGCGCGCCCAGGGGCAGAAGCCGCGCAAGTTCCAGATCGTTCGCTTGCCGTGTCAGACGCTGGACTCGCTCCGGCTCGTCCAGCGTAGGTTCCATATCCGGGGGGGAAACCAGCGTGGTGACGCCGCCCGCAACCGCGGCAGCGAGATCGGAAGCCAGCGGCGCGGGCCGCGCGGAAAGGTCAATCAGTCCCGGCGCGACAATAAGTCCTGCGGCGTCAATGGTTTTCTCCGCGCGGAAACCGGGCGGCTCCGCGCCGACGGCGATAATTTTTCCCTGTGAGACAAAAAGATCGCCCGGACGATCCAGTCCGGTTTTCGGGTCGACCAAATGACCGTTGCGAATGGCGAGGTTCATGATGGCTTTCGGAAACGTAGTTTGACGGCGGAGTCCGGCGAACGCTCAGCGGCCCGCGAGCATACTCATGACCGCCATGCGCACGGCGATCCCGAACGTTACCTGGTTGAGAATGACGGCCTGTTGTCCATCCGCGACTTCGGAGGCGATCTCCACGCCGCGGTTCATGGGGCCGGGGTGCATAACAATGGCGTCGCTTTTGGCGAGCGCGAGTTTTTCCGGCGTCAGGCCATAGTGTTGAAAATATTCCCGCGCGGAAGGCAAGAGCGCCCCGTTCATGCGCTCATTTTGCAGACGCAGCATGATTACGACGTCCGCGTCTGCCAGACCTTTTCGCAGGTCATGGAAAACGCGCGCGCCGCAGGACGCGCCGCCCAGGCTGGCGACGGCGCGGGGCAGAAGGGTTTGCGGCGCGACTACGCGGATTTCCCCCGCGCCCAGCGCGGAGAGCGCCGCGATGTCCGAGCGGGCGACGCGGGAATGCAGAATATCGCCGACAATCGTGACGGTCAGCGAGGAAAAATCCTGTTTGAAGTGCCGGATGGTGTACATGTCCAGCAGCGCCTGGGTGGGGTGGGCGTGTCGACCGTCCCCGGCATTCACGACGTGAATATCGTCGTACCCCATGCGGCGCAGATGCTCGGCGATGAGAAAAGGCGCTCCAGAATCCGCGTGCCGCACGACAAACATATCGGCGTGCATGGCGCATAGATTGTCTATGGTATCCAGCAGCGTTTCGCCTTTGGCGGTTGAGGAGCGGCTGATGTCCAAATTGATCACGTCGGCGGAAAGACGCTTGGCGGCAATTTCAAAGGTAGTGCGGGTACGGGTGGAATTCTCAAAAAAAAGGTTGAATACGCTTTTCCCGCGCAAAAGCGGCACTTTCTTGACTTCTCTGTCCGCAAGCCCAAGAAAGGAAGAGGCGGTATCCAAAATGCGCGTTAACGTTTCGCGCGGCAGACCTTCAATACATAACAAGTGCGCGAGAGCGCCGCGCGCATCCAATTGCGGCGTGTGATTCTGCGGAGGCAAGGGGGCGTCAGGCATGGCATTCCACCTTCCAAAAAAGCGTATTGTCCGGCGTTTGGCGGCAAAGGGTCAGCCCCGTTTTTCGATCCGGAAGCTCAAGATTCCAGACGCACCAGGACGGCGCAATGGGAAGCTCCCGGCAGCCGCGATCCGCCAGCACTGCCAAATCTACCCGCTCTGGGCGGCCAAAATCAAAAATCTCATTCAGTGCCGCGCGAGTTGTGCGTCCTGTATAAAGCACGTCGTCTACAAGAATCAGGCGGCGATCATTGACGTCAAACGGAATCTGGGTTGGCCTCACCTGCGAATGCAAACCTTTTTCCGCAAAATCATCGCGGTAAAAGGAAATATCAATCATTCCCGGCGCTTCCGGCAGGGAAAGCAGAGCGGCAAGCCGTTCAGCCACCCACGCGCCGCCGCTGAAAATGCCGATGAGCGCAGTGTTGGGCGTGAGCGTTGGCCGAATCAGTTCCGCGAGTTTTTCGCACTGCGCCTGGGCGTCGGGCAACGGGGAGAGGATCGGGGAGGACGTCATGACGGCGCTTCCTGAAAAGAAAAATCGAACCAGGTTTGCAGAATCAGCTGCGCGGCTACCGCGTCCAGAATGGGCTTCATGGTCCTGGTTGTGCGCCCGACCTCAAGGAGACGGCTTTGCGCGTCGCGGGAAGTCAGGCGTTCGTCCGCCTCAACCACCGGCAGGGAGAAGCGCGCCCGCAGGGATTCGGAAAAAGCGCGAACACGCGCGCTCATGGCGTGCGGCGTTCCATCCACATGGGTGGGTAAACCTACAACAAGCCGCTCAGGACGCCATTCCGCAATGAGCCGGTCTATCGCCTTTATCCGCGCGGTATCGTCGTTTGCCTGAATCACAGCGAGGGGATGCGCCTGTTTTAGCGCTGTTTCGCCAACGGCGACTCCCGTTCGCTTTTCCCCAAAGTCAAAGGCGAGAATCGTGCTCATGAGCGAAAAAGATTTTCAGGCGTGACCAACTACGTCTGAAAGCTGGGAAAAATCAATTCCCAGCATATGCATGGCGGCAGTTAACCGCGCCTCCGGCGGTTTGCTGAAAATGATTTCCGGCGCGGCGGGAATGGTGAGCCAGGCGTTTTGTGTCAGTTCTGTTTCCAATTGACCCGCGTTCCAGCCCGCGTAGCCCAAGGTCAGGAGCATATCCTGGGGTTCTCCGGTCTGGCTGATGGCGGCGAGAATGTCACGAGAGCTGGTGAGCGCGATGTCATCCGTTACTTTCATGCTGGCCTGCCATTCTCCGAGCGGGCGATGCAGGACGAAGCCGCGGTCCATTTGCACCGGCCCGCCAAAATAAACGGGCAGGGCGGCGGCGTCTTTGGTTTTCAATTCCAGATCAACTTTCTCGAAAAGTCCGGCCACCGTGAGTTCCAGAGGTTTATTGACGATCACGCCCAGAGCGCCCTGCGGCGTATGTTCGCAGACGTAGATCAGAGCGCGGTTAAAGCAAGGGTCTGTCACCGCGGGCATGGCGATCAGAAAATGGTGGGTAAGGTTATTGGCGGCTTCCATGGGCGTCATTCTAGCGTATGGCTTTTGTATTCGCGCTACTTTGACAGAGGACTTCTGCTTTTTATTGTAAAACAGCGGACGCCGCGCGGCCAGAATCAGGCGGGAACGGCTTCTTCGTTTTTTCCCTTTGCCGCTTCCGTAAATACGAGACAGGGATTGTCTGCCGCGTCAACGTCCACGGTGACGTTACCGCCCTGCGTCAGGCGGCCAAAAAGCAGCTCGTCCGCCAGCGCCGCGCGCAGGGTATCCTGAATCAGCCGCGCCATGGGGCGCGCGCCCATGGCGGGATCAAAGCCTTTCCGCGCCAGCATGTCTTTTAGGCGCGGCGTAAAGTGCGCTTCTACCTTTTTTTCATGCAGCTGGGTTTCCAGCTGCATAAGGAATTTATCCGCCACGCGCAGAATGACGTCGTGATCCAGAGGGCGGAAGGAAACCGTCGCGTCCAGGCGGTTACGGAATTCAGGGGTAAAGAGGCGGCGGATTTCCGCCATTTCATCGCCTGCCGCCGCGCTGCCAATGAAGCCCATGCGGTTTTTTTGCAGGTCCGCCGCGCCCGCGTTGGTGGTCATGATGATAATCGCGTTGCGAAAATCGGCGCGCCGTCCGTTGTTGTCGGTGAGGGCGCCGTGATCCATGACTTGCAGGAGCAAATTGAAAATATCCGGGTGCGCTTTCTCAATTTCGTCCAGAAGCAGAACGCAATACGGCTTTTTGTTCATGGCCTCCGTGAGCAATCCGCCCTGCTCAAAACCGACATATCCAGGCGGAGCGCCGATCAGGCGCGCCACGGCGTGGCGCTCCATGTATTCGCTCATGTCAAAGCGCGTGAGTTCAATGCCAAGCGCGTAGGCAAGCTGCCGCGCGACTTCGGTTTTGCCGACGCCCGTGGGGCCGGAAAACAAAAACGCGCCGATCGGTTTTTCCGGTGCGCCCAGGCCGGAGCGTGCCATTTTGATGGCGCGGGCGAGCGTTTCGATAGCCTGGTTTTGCCCAAACACGACGGCTTTCAAGTCGCGCTCCAGATATTTCAGGGCGTCCCGGTCATCGCTATTGACCTGGCGGGGCGGAACGCGCGCGATCCGCGCGACGATGTCCTCAATTTCGCTTTTGCCGATCAGCTTTTTCTGCCGTGACTTGGGCAGAATACGCTGGGCCGCGCCCGCCTCGTCAATGACGTCAATGGCCTTGTCCGGCAGATGCCGATCCGTGATATAGCGGATGGAAAGCTCAACCGCGAGCGACAGGGCGGCGTGGGTATATTTGACGCCGTGATGCGTTTCAAAGCGCGCTTTTAATCCTTTCAGGATTTCCAGCGCTTCGGTCTCTGAAGGTTCGCTCACGTCAATTTTTTGAAAGCGCCGGGAGAGCGCGTGGTCTTTTTCAAAGACGCCGCGGTATTCCTTGTAAGTTGTTGCGCCCATGCAACGCAGCTGTCCGGAAGAAAGCGCGGGTTTCAACAGATTGGAGGCGTCCAGCGTGCCGCCGGAGGTGGCGCCCGCGCCGATCAGGGTATGGATTTCATCAATGAAAAGAATGGCGTTGGGCAAATCGCGCAGCTGCTTCAGCACGCCTTTCAGCCGCTGCTCAAAATCGCCCCGGTATTTGGTTCCCGCGAGCAGCGCGCCAATATCCAGCGCATAGACCGAAGCGTCTTTCAGAATGTCCGGAACTTCGCCCGCCACGATGCGGCAGGCCAGCCCCTCGGCAATGGCGGTTTTGCCTACGCCCGCCTCGCCGACCAGGAGCGGATTGTTTTTCCGGCGGCGGCACAAAGTCTGAATCACGCGCTCAATTTCTTTGTCGCGCCCAATTAAAGGATCAATGCGGCTTTCCGCCGCCTCCCGGTTCAGCGGGATGGTGAAACTTTCCAATGGGTTTTCCCGCGCTTTTTCCGCGCCGGATTCCATTCCTGCCGGGGCGCTTTCCGCGCCGGAAGCGCCGTGGCCGGACGGCGGCGGCGCGGCCTTGGTGACGCCGTGGGAAATGTAATTGACCAGATCCAGTCTGGTGACGCCCTGCTTTTGCAGATAAAACACCGCGTGAGAATCGCGTTCGCCGAAAATGGCGACCAGAACATCCGCTCCGGTGACTTCTTTTTTCCCGGACGACTGCGCGTGCAAAATCGCGCGCTGAATGACGCGCTGAAAGCCCAGCGTAGGCTGGGTTTCAATGTCTCCCGCGCCCGGAGCGACGGGCGTATGCTCGGTGATGAACATGGAAACGTCGCGCCGCAGCGCGCTGATTTCCGTGCCGCAGGCGGTCAGGGCCGCCGCCGCCGCAGGATTGTCCAGGAGCGTGAGCAGCAGATGTTCAATGGTGATGAATTCATGCCGTTTTTGGCGCGCCTCGACAAAGGCCAGATGCAGGCTGATTTCAAGTTCCTGGGCAATCATCGGTCTTCCTCCATGACGCAGCGCAAAGGATGCTGATACCCGCGCGCGTGCCGCGTGACCTGGGTGACTTTGGCCTCGGCGATCTCGCGCGGAAACACGCCGCACAACCCGCGCCCCTCATGATGCACTTTCAGCATGACAGCGGTAGCGCGGCGTGTTTCCATGCCAAAAAACCGCTGCAAAACCTCAACGACAAAATTCATGGGCGTGTAATCGTCGTTGAGCAACACGACCCGGTAAAGCGGGGGAGGCGGGCGGGTGAGCGTCGCCTGTTCGGGTTCCAGAAGCGTCGCGCTGTCGGTATCGGGGTTCATGGGGGGATTTTCTTATATTTTGCCTGGTCCGCACAAGAACAATGGCTTGCGGGATTTTTTACGCGCGCTCCCGCTGTTGTTTCGCAGACGGGAATTTGTTTATTGTCCCGCGGCGGGGCGCTTCTTTTTGGCCGCGCGGCGCGCCGCGTCAATGACGAGACGCAGCGCGTCCGCGATGGCCTCGTTTTCTGTTTTTTCCCGCCATTCCTTGCAGAGGGCGAGCGTGTTTTTATCATGCCGCGCGGCGAAAGAGAGAATGTCCAGCGCGCTTAGGGCGGCGTCAATTTGCGCGCGATTCTGGCTTGCGGGCGGGAAAAAGGCGAGCGCGCCAATGAGGCGCTCCAGGGGCGCGCGGGCGCGAGTGGCGAGATATTCCGCCCACCAGAGATTGAGCGCGAGTTTCCATTGTTCCTGCGGCAGTTCCGCAAGGGAGACCGTGGGCGCTTCAGTTTTCCGGGCGGCGAGAATGAGCCATTCCAGCGCTTGCGCTTCCGGGCGGCTTTCGTCCCGCGCGGTTTTCAGCGCGCTTTCCATGAGGGGGATAAGGTCGGGATGGCGCGTCATGGAGCGGAGAAGCGTTATGGCGGCGAAAAGCCCCATTTCCGCCTCTTTTCGCTCGCGCCCCATGAGGTTGACGAAAGTATCGGCATTGAGCCAGGGCAGCGCCTGAACGAGGCCGGGCGCGGAAACGGCGGGCGGCTGCCGGAAAGCGGTTTTGCGCCACCAGTCCGCGAAAGCGCTGGCGGAAGGAAAGGCGGCGGGAGGCTCGTCCGCGCGGGCGGGCGCGGGCGTTTGCGCGTCCGATGTTTCAGGGCTGGCGTTTTCCAGCGCGGCGGACTCCAGAGTATCTGGCGCGTCCGTTTCAAGACGAGAGGGCGGATTGTCCGACCCCGTTTCGGCAAAGAGCGGCGCGGCGAAGCAGAGGGCGGCCAGACAGAGGGGAAAATACGGAGTCGCGAGGAGACGCAAAAAGCGCCGAGGAACCGCGCGAAAAAAGGCGGGAGCAAGCATGAACGTGGGATATTTGGCAAGCATGGGACAAGAATACAGGGAAAAATCAGGCGCGTAAAACAAAAAAGCCTAACGGCAGGCGCTGGGGAGATATTTGGCCGGGGCGCTGGCGGCGGCTCCGTCGCACAGCCAGGAGCCGTCCGCTTTCCGGCGCATGATCATGGTTTTTCCCTGCAGCGGGGCGGCGGCCGCGGCGCTGAACGTGGCGGTGATGGCGGAGCGGGTGGTGAGCGGATCGGGGAGCTGCGGCACGCCCGATCCCGCCGCGCAGGAAGCGGAGGCGTCCTGCTTGGCTCCCTCCACCAGAGTAGAGCAGGCGTAGCCGACAGAGCATTCCCCCTGATCCTGACCCAGGGCGAAGTGATTGTTTTGCAGGCAGATTTCGAGGACGGTGCGCGTGGCGTTCATTTCTCCGAATACGCGCGCGGTCTGGGCGCGGGCGATGTAATCCTGATATTGCGGAATGGCGATGGCCGCCAGAATGCCGATAATGGCCGCGACAATCATCAGTTCAATGAGCGTGAAGCCGTGCTGCGGATCGCTTTTGTTCTTTGCGGATAAATGTTTCATGATCAGGGCGCGTCCGATAGATAACGAAACATTACAGCAGGATTCATGCCAACGCCTTTTTTCGCGCCGCGGGACGCAGGCGGAGCGGAGGAAGAGGATATGCCGAATTTTGGCACGACAAAATGTGTGCCAAAATCCAAAAGACGGTGTGACACAAGAAGGGATAATGTATGCCAATGGAAAGTAAACGGAAGAACGCGAAAAAATAGGCATGGGGAAAATCGTGTATTCATGCGGTTTTCCGGCGATCTTCCCTGCGGAATTCGTAATCTGGCACGATTTATGATAGAGTTTGTCCGCGTGAAAGGATTCGCGTTTTTTTCAACCACAATAAAGGAAATACCATGAAAAAGCTTCAGCAAGGCTTTACCCTGATTGAGCTGATGATTGTCGTGGCCATTATCGGCATTCTGGCGGCCATCGCCATTCCGCAATATCAGGATTACATCGCCCGCACCCAGGCCACCCGCGTGTATAGCGAAACGAACTCCGTGCGCACAGCCATCGAGTTGTGCCATAACGAAGGCCGTATGACACTGGGAACGGCTGCAGGGCAGTGCAGCGTTGGCTACACTTGTTCCAATCTGATTCAAGGTAGCAAACAAGACGGTTCCGCCGCTTGTTCAACATCTGTTCCGGTCACGGGGGTTCCGCAGGTTGATAACAACCCCATGAAAACGGAAGTTAAGCTGACTGCTACCTTCTCCAGCACGTCTTCTTCGCAGTTGAGAGGAAAGACAATTGAATTGACTCGCGATGATGGCGGCAACTGGACTTGTGTTGCCAATATCCCGGCGAAATTCAAACCCTCTGGCTGCAGCTGATACGTTTCAGACTGTTGGACCAAAACGCCAGACTTCGGTCTGGCGTTTTTATTTATATGTTGGCGGTCTGCCGCTCGCTCTCCAGATAGGGCGCGATATAGCGCTGATAGCGGGCGGGTTTGATGGCCGCAATATCCACGACGACAAGGCCATCCACGCAGCCGCTGAATTTCGGGTCAATGCCAAAATCCAGAAACTGCACGCCGCCTGGCTCGCAAAGCTCCGTGTACTGCTTATACAGCGTCGGGATGGAGCATCCCAGCTCGCTTAACATGCTTTTGAGCGAAATCAGGTCTTTTTGGTAATCGCGCGCGAAGATTTTTTCGGCGACGGGCGTGGGCGGATAAGGCTGCCGCGACATCGCGACCGCGCTTTCCGGCCTGAAATGGGAACGATAAAAAGAAATCAGCAAGTCGCGGGCCTTTTCGGGCAAGTCCCCCGGAACAGAGACGGGGCCGAACAAATAGCGGCATTCTGGACGCCGCGCGAGGTAGGCGCCAATCCCCTGCCAGAGATAATCCAGCCCGCGCTTGCCCCAGTATTTCGGCTGAATGAAACTGCGCCCCAATTCAACGCCCCGCTCCAGGATGTGCGTCATTTCCGCGCCGTAATTAAACAGACTGTAGCTGTACAGCCCCTCCAGCCCCTTGTTTTTGACTCGCTCGGCGGTGGGCGTGAAGCGATAGGCGCCGATAATCTCGGAAACCTGAGGATCCCAGAGCACCAGATGGCAATAGTCGCGGTCATAGCGATCCAGATCAAGACGGCGTCCGCTTCCCTCTCCGACCGCGCGGAACGCCAATTCGCGCAGCCGACCAAGCTCATGGAGAATGGGCGAAACCGCGCGGCTGTCTGCGCTTCGGTAAAGATAAATCATCTTTCCGTCATGCATTTTTCCCAGGCATTCGCAAGCCTCCAGCGCTGTTTTTAGCATAGCGCGGCTTCCCGGCCGCGCAACGGGCGTCTCTTCGTCCGCGATACAACCCTGTTTCCCTTGGCCCAGAAGATACACGTGACAGCGAAAACGCTCCGCAAGCTCGGTCAGGCGCGGGCGTTTTCCTTGCAGACATACGGCGGGTACAGGCCGCCCAATGCGAATTTCAATGCTTTTCCCTTTTTGCCTGAACATTTCACGCACAAGCAAATAAGTCGACAAAGGGCGCGCAAGAAGCGAAACCAGATAGAAGAAAAAGGAGTTGCCGCCGCGCACATGCATTGGCACAACCGGCGCGCCAGAGCGGATGGCAAAGCGCAGAAAGCCGCTGCTCCAGGCGCGGTCGCGCACGCCGCGCCGTCCAAAGCGCGAGACTTCGCCCGCCGGGAAAACAATCAGCGCGCCGCCGTTCCCCAGATGCTCCTGAATTTCCTCAATCTGTTCACGGCTGGCGCGGCCTCCCATATTTTCTACCGCGATGAACAATTCCTTGAGCGGCTTGAGACGTCCCAGCAGACCGTTGGCGACGATTTTGACGTCAGGCCGCGCGACGGCGACGGTTTTGAGCAGCGCCAAACCATCCAGCGAGCCAATGGGATGATTCGCCGCCAGAACCACCGGGCCTTCTTCGGGGATGTTTTCCAGATGGGAAGCGTCCGTAAGGCATCGCGTCTGAAAATAAGCCAGAACCTGCTCGGCGCACTCAATGCCGTACAGATGCCCGTAGCGGTTTTCAAATTCGACAAAATCCTTTTCGCGCAGCAAGAACCTGAGAGCGGATTCAAGCGGCTTTTTGGCCCATCCGGGAAAACTCGCGCCATGTTCTGACATCATGCTTTTGACGTTGATCATCGCCTGACTCCAGAAAAGATAACGACGAGATTTTTACCCATAAATATTGCGGAAAAATGATAACTTCTTTCAGAGCCGCTTTCCAGAAACTTTCCCGCCAAGCTATCACGCGGCGCGGCGCCGCCGCTATAATCCGCGCCATGAAAGTTACTTCAAGACCGTTATCCGCGCCGCGGGGTTTGTCCGCCGTCTGGCGTGGTTTGCGGAAAAAAATACGTCCCCGGCAGGAACTTGACGCGCTGCCGGCTATTCCGGTTGCGGCGGAGAATTTTTCGGCTTTGGAAAGTCCAGAAGCTTTTCGCCGCGCCCTGTTGACGCAAATCGCGGCTGCGCGAAAGCGCGTCCTGATTGCCGCGCTTTATCTGGAAGATGACGATGGCGGGCGGGAAATTCTCGAAGCCCTGTACGCGGCCAAGGCGGCGCGTCCCGAACTCGCGGCGGCGGTTTTTGTTGATTGGCATCGCGCGCAGCGCGGATTGATCGGCAAAAAGAGGACGGCGGGCAATGCCGCGCTTTACCGCGCGATGGCCGAGCGCTTCGGGGCGGGCGTGGAAATTTACGGCGTTCCCGCTCAGCGCCGCGAGTTTATGGGCGTGATGCACCTCAAAGGTTTTGTCATTGACGACACGGTCTTTTACAGTGGAGCCAGCCTCAATAATGTCTATTTACGGCGTCACGATCGCTATCGTCTTGATCGCTATCATGTGATCCAAAGTAGCGCGCTTGCCGAAAGCATGTCTGACCTGCTGAATCAGGCGCTACGGCAAAGTCCGGCGGTGCGTCCGCTGAATACCGCGAATGTGCCGAAAACGGCGGAGCTGCGTCCGGCGATCGCCCAGTTTCGCCGCGCCATGGCGCGCGCGCGCTATCGCTTTTCAGGCGGCAGCCTGCGTTCAGGAGAGGTGGGCGTCACGCCGCTGCTTGGTTTGGGCGCGCGCGGCAATGAACTCAATCGTGCCGTCGTGGAATTGATTGCCCAGGCGAAAAATCATCTGGTTTTGTTTACGCCGTATTTTAATTTGCCGGGACCCGCTCGGCGCGCGCTGGATAAATGTCTGAAAGGCGGATGTCGGGTAACCATTGTGCTGGGCGACAAAACCGCCAATGATTTCTATCTGCCGCCCGACGAGCCGTTTAGGACGATCGGTGTTTTGCCGTATCTGTACGAAAGCAATCTGCGCCGCTTCTGTCGGGCGCGGCAGAAATTCATGGACGCGGAGCGGCTTGACGTGCGCCTTTGGCAGGACGGAGACAATACGTATCACGTCAAGGGCTTGCTGGCGGATGACCGATACATCTTGCTGACTGGCAGCAATATCAATCCCCGCGCCTGGCGGCTGGATCTGGAAAACGGTTTGCTGATCCATGATCCGCAAAAACTGCTCGCCGAATCATGCCGCGCGGAACTGGAGCGGATTTTTGCGCGGACGCGGCGGCTGGAAAGTTATGAGGCGCTGGAGACGCTGGAGGCCTACCCCGCGCCCGTGCAGAGACTTTTAAAACGTCTGGCGCGCGTGCGCGCGGATCGTCTGATCAATCAGGTGCTGTAGGCGCGGCGCGCGCCGATTCTGATGCTCGGCGGAAGAATGCGCATGTTTTTGTCAATTGTGGTAAAAAAGCGGAATTGGAAAGGGCAAGCCGTTGCTCTTCCGAAACTGGGCGTTTTTCAAAAAATCTTTGCTGGAGTCATGCATGTCTACCTCAATTTTCGCCGCCGTTGAACAGGCGCCGCGCGATCCTATCCTGGGTCTTACCGAATCCTTCAATGCGGATTCCCGCACAGACAAGGTGAATCTCGGCGTCGGCGTGTATTACGACGATAACGGCAAACTTCCCCTGCTTGCCGCCGTCAAGGCCGCGGAAGAGGCGCGCCTGAAAACGCAGCCGCCGCGCGGCTATCAGCCCATTGATGGGAACGCCGCTTACAATCAGGCGGTACGCGATCTCCTGTTTGGCGCGGGGTCCGCGCGCGCGACCGACGGTTCCGTGGCGACTTTTCAGGCGCTGGGCGGAACCGGCGCGCTGAAAGTCGGCGCGGATTACCTGAAGAAACTTCTGCCGCAAGCTACGCTCTATATCAGCGATCCCTCCTGGGAAAATCATCGCGCCTTGTTTGAGTCGGTTGGCTTTCCGGTCGAGACCTACCCTTATTACAATCCGGCGACGCGCGGCGTGGATTTTGCCGCGATGCTACAAAAGCTGGCCGCGCTGCCGCCTTTGTCCGTTGTGCTTTTGCACGCTTGCTGCCACAACCCGACAGGCGCGGACTTGACGGCGGACGAGTGGCAAAAGGTTGCCGAAATCGCCAGGGAAAAAAATATTGTGCCCTTTCTGGATATGGCGTACCAGGGTTTTGCGGACGGCATTGAGCCGGATACCGCGGCGGTACGCGCTTTTTCGGCGTCCGGATCGCAGTTTTTTGTCTCTTCTTCATTTTCCAAGAATTTTTCCCTGTATGGCGAGCGGGTGGGCGCGCTGTCCGTAGTTACCGCGAATCAGGAGGAAGCGGGGCGCGTGGCGTCGCAGATCAAGCGCGTGATTCGTACCAATTACTCCAATCCGCCTACGCACGGAGGCGCGATCGTGGCGGCGGTGTTGTCCAGCCAAGAACTGCGGAAAATCTGGGAAGACGAGCTAGGCGTGATGCGGAATCGCATTCGCGCCATGCGCCAGGGCCTGGTTGACGCGTTAACGGCGGAAGGAGTCACGCGGGATTTTTCTTTCATTGCCCAGCAACGCGGCATGTTTTCCTTTACCGGACTGAGCAAGGAACAGGTAGAACGTCTGAAGACGGAGTTCGGGATCTACGCGGTGTCCTCGGGGCGCATCAATGTCGCGGCCCTGAACGGAAAAAATCTTCCGGTGGTCGCGCGCGCCATCGCGGCGGTCGTTCAAAACTGATTTGCCGGGGAAAAATCTGGCAAATTCAGGCGGCGGATGCCGAGAGCGGCATTTCGGCGTCCGCCGTTTTTTCGCGCCGCGTTTGCGGTTACAGAAAAACACAGGACAGGCGTTGTGTTTTTCAGGCTCTTTGGGAGCGGAAAATAAAAAAGCAAGGGGAGAGATTCCCTTGCTTTTTAGCGATATGGTGGGTTGTGAGGGGTTCGAACCCACGACCTACGGATTAAGAGTCCGCTGCTCTACCAGCTGAGCTAACAACCCATGTGCGAGGCTATCTTATCATTGTAGTCTTTTTGGTGGGTCGGGCGAGACTCGAACTCGCGACCAACGGATTAAAAGTCCGCTGCTCTACCAACTGAGCTACCGACCCACGCTTTGTGAACCCGCGAATTTTAAACATGTGAAAGGCGCGCGTCAATTCTTTATCGCGTTTTACCTGACATAGGCGGGATTGATTGTTAAAATTCATATTTTTCCGATGGCGGTGACGCGAATGAACGCGCCAAAGACAGAAAATATGGCAGTTGGCTTCGCTTTGAACAAGGCCGAAAACAAATGATGCAAGTCGAAAAAGATTCCATCGTGACGCTGGATTACAGCGTAAAAAACATAGACGGGGAAATTGTGGACGCCGGGCGGGAGTCGCTCATCTATCTGCATGGCGGGTACGACGATATTTTTTTTCGTATTGAAGAGGCCTTGCACGGAAAGCGCGTGGGCGAGAGCGTGACGGTCAAATTGCAGCCAGATGAAGCCTTTGGTGAATATGATCCCGATATGGTGCAGATAGAGCCGCGCGACCAGTTCCCGCGCGAATTGGAGGTCGGCATGGTGTTTGAAGGAGCGCCAGAAGACGGGGACGAGGAAGATTTTATTCTCTATCGGGTAACGGACGTCGCGGGCGACCGGGTTGTGCTGGATAGCAACCATCCATTGGCGGGAAGCGCGTTGATCTTCACTTGTACTGTGACGGCGGTGCGACCGGCCAGCGCGGAGGAAATCGCGCGCGGGCATGTGCATGGCGGTGGAGAAGCGCGAATCGTTCGTCATTGATTGGCAGAGAAAAATCATGGAAAAATTTACCGCTCTGACTGGATTGGTCGCGCCGCTGGATCGCAGCAACATTGATACGGACGCGATTATTCCCAAGCAATTTTTAAAGTCCATTAAACGCTCCGGGTTTGGCGTCAACGCTTTTGACGAATGGCGTTATTTGGATCATGGCGAGCCGGGTATGGACAACCGTTCCCGTCCCTTGAATCCCAATTTCGTTCTGAATCAGGAACGCTATCGCGGCGCGTCCATTTTGCTTGTTCGCGCCAATTTTGGCTGCGGCTCCAGCCGGGAGCACGCTCCTTGGGCGCTGGTCGATTATGGTTTTAAGGTGATCCTGGCGGAATCCTTCGCGGATATTTTTTTCAATAATAGTTTTAAAAACGGGCTATTGCCGCTGGTGCTGCCCCGCGCGGAAATTGATGCGCTGTTTGCTCTTGTGGAAGCCGCGCCTGGATTTTCTCTGGCGGTGGACCTTGCGGCGCAAACGCTGACACGCCCGGACGGGTATGTGATTTCGTTTCCGGTGGATCTTTTTCGCAAGGAATGCTTGCTGAACGGCTGGGACGATATTGGCCTTACCCTGCGGCACACGGATGAGATTCGCGCCTTTGAAGAGCGTCGCCGCGCGGAGCAGCCTTGGCTGTTTCCGGCATAGGCGCGGCGGCGTCAGGACAAAACGATTTTTGACGCAAGGTTGAATGGAAAGCGATGAGTAAAAAAATTTGTATCCTTCCTGGTGACGGTATTGGTCCTGAAATTACGGCAGAAGCCGTGCGTGTGCTGAACGCGCTGCATCTCGGTTTCGAGATGGAAACCGCGCTTTTGGGCGGCGCGGCGGTTGACGCGGCGGGCGATCCTTACCCGGAAGCGACGCGCAAGTTGGCCGCAGAGGCGGACGCGGTGCTGCTGGGTGCGGTCGGAGGGCCTCGGTGGGACAATTTACCGCGGGAAAAGCGTCCGGAAAAAGGCTTGCTTGGTATTCGCAAACACTTGAATTTATTTGCGAATTTGCGTCCCGCGATGCTGTATCCCGAATTGGCCAATGCCTCGACGCTGAAGCCGGAGATTGTTTCCGGCCTGGATATTTTGATTGTGCGGGAGTTGACCGGGGATATTTATTTTGGGCAGCCGCGCGGAATTGAAAGCCATTCCGGGGAGCGTTTTGGCTTTAATACGATGCGCTATACGGAATCCGAAATCCGGCGCATTGGTCGTGTTGCCTTTGAGGCTGCGCGGCGGCGTCACAGAAAGTTGTGTTCAGTCGACAAAATGAATGTGCTGGAAACGACGCAGTTGTGGCGTGACGTGATGAATGAGCTTGCGCCTGAATATCCCGATGTGGCGCTCTCTCATATGCTGGTGGATAATGCGGCTATGCAGCTTGTGCGTGCGCCCAAACAGTTCGACGTCATTGTGACCGGTAATATGTTTGGCGATATTCTCTCGGATGAGGCGTCCATGCTGACCGGTTCCATCGGAATGTTGCCTTCCGCTTCACTGGACGAAAACGGCAAGGGGTTGTACGAGCCATCGCACGGCTCCGCGCCGGACATTTCCGGGCAGGGCGTGGCCAATCCCTTGGCGACCATTCTTTCTGCGGCTCTGATGCTGCGTTATACCTTTGCGTTGGAAGACGCGGCCCTTGCGGTGGAGGGGGCGGTCAAGAAGGTTTTGGCGCAAGGTTTGCGGACAGGCGATATTTACGAGCCGGGAATGATCAGGGCGGGGACGAAGCAAATGGGAGATGCGGTGCTGGCTGCGTTATAGTGACAAAGTTTCAGTGATTTCAAGTAGGCGAAGCTTTTCGGAGAAAGCATGATGAAGCGAGTTGGTCTGGTGGGTTGGCGAGGAATGGTGGGTTCCGTGCTGATGCGGCGCATGGAGGAAGAGGGCGACTTTTCCCGCTTTGAGCCGGTATATTTTTCTACATCCAACGCGGGCGGGAAATCTCCTTCCTTCGGCGGCAGGGATGCGGAAAGATCCTTGCAAGACGCTTTCCGCGTTGAGGCGCTCAAGGCATGCGACATTGTAGTTACTTGTCAGGGCGGGGATTACACGAAAGCGGTTTTTTCGCAGCTGCGCGGCGCGGGCTGGCAGGGCCATTGGATTGACGCCGCTTCAACTTTGCGTATGGCCGAGGATGCGGTCATCGTTCTGGATCCGGTTAACCTTGATGTGATCAAGACCGCGCTGGCAAGGGGAGGGAAGAACTGGATCGGCGGAAATTGCACCGTATCCTTGATGCTGATGGGGTTGGGCGGACTCTTTCGCCATCAGTTAGTGGAATGGGTCTCGGCCATGACGTATCAGGCGGCTTCTGGCGCGGGGGCGCAGAACATGCGCGAATTACTTGCGCAAATGGGGGCGCTTCACGCTGCGGTTGCGTCGGACTTAGCGGACCCGGCCTCGGCGATTCTCGATATTGATCGCAAGGTAGCGCAAACCATGCGTTCCGCTGCGTTTCCGGTCAAAAATTTCCGCAATACGCCGCTTGCGGGCAGTCTTATTCCTTGGATTGACGTGCCGGTTGAGCATGGGCAATCCAGAGAGGAATGGAAGGGGGGGGCGGAGTGCAACAAAATTCTTGGTAACCCTCCGTTTCGCGCGCCGGGCAGTATTCCGATTGACGGCTTGTGTGTGCGTATTGGCGCGATGCGTTGTCATTCCCAGGGCTTGACTATCAAGCTGAAAAGCGATGTCCCGCTGGACGAGCTGAGCGAAATCATCGCGTCGGCCAACGCCTGGGTGAAAGTCGTGCCCAATGAGCGGGAAATTACCGAGCGTGAATTGACGCCGGCTGCGGTAACAGGGACGCTGACCGTGCCGGTGGGGCGTCTGCGCAAGCTGGCGATGGGCGCTGAATACCTTGGCGCTTTTACGGTCGGCGATCAGTTATTGTGGGGCGCGGCGGAGCCTTTGCGGCGTATGCTGGCGCTCTTGTTGGAGGCATAAAGCGTAGTATGAGGGACGAGAGGTGGTTTTTTTGCCATTTTTCACGTTTTTGCAAGCAGAATCGTGATGGGAAAGTGTGGTGAAAAAACAGCAAATCAACTTTTTAGAATCAAGATTAGCTTGAGCCTCTAAGTCTATGATGTTATTCTGAAAAACCAAATCAGGCTGAGGGTGACAACGTGAATACCGAACATTCACCACTGGATGGAAGCGCGGCGGGATCGCATTTCTTTTTGCGGGGGTGTGGCGTGAATTGTCTGCGGACGGGAGCGCGCGCATATGCCGTTTTACGGTCGGGGAAAAGCGGGGCGGCGTTTTTTGTTGGCGTCGCCTTTCTGTGTTCTCTATTGTTTTCTGCCTCTGAAACCTGGGCGGCTGGCATGGAAGGTATCCGGGTGCATTCTCTTCTGGGGCAGCCGTTGCAGGTGGAAATTCGTGTTTCCGCGGCCAGAGATGAACTGCCGGGAATGGCTGCGCATCTGGCGGACGCGGATTTTTTTTCGCGGACGGGGCTGAATTATTCTTCTATCCATGCGCGGCTCAAGGTTGCCTTGGAGAAACGAAAGGATGGCGCGGCGATTATCATCCGTTCTACGGAGCCGATTAACGAACCTTATCTGGATTTGCTGGTAGAGCTGAACTGGCAGTCTGGGCGCTTGATGCGTAGTTATACCGTTTTGCTGGATCCTCCTGAGGTTGCCGCGCAGTCTTTGTATCAGCCTGCGGTGGTGCAGAGTGTTGCGCCGCCGGACGCCGTGATTCCGCCCCTGACCGCTACGCAAGCGCCGGTGGACGCCTCCGCGCCGAAAGCGGCGGAGCAAGCCCAGGTCGGCGCGAGCGAGCATGTTGTGAAAAAGGGGGAAACCTTGCACCGTATTGCGGCGGCCAATCTTGCGCAGGGCGTTACGCTGGAGCAGATGTTGGTAACGATTTATCGCAACAATCCCGACGCCTTTGCGGGCGGCAATATGAATCGTCTGAAACAGGGCGTTGTTCTGCGTATACCGGATGTGAAATCGGTCGGCGTTTCGCAGGAAGAAGCCAGAAAAATTTTCAAGGCGCAGACGGTTTCCTGGAATGCTTATCGGCGCAAACTGGCGGCTTTGACGGAAGGCGCTGCAGGAAGCGCGGAGGGAGGACGCTCCGCGTCCGGGGGTGTGGGCGCGCGGGTTGAGGAGAAAATACCCGACGCGGTGGAAAAGCAGGATCAGGTGCTTGTTTCGCGCAGCAATCAAGCCAAGGGCGCGGCGGGGATTACAGAAGAAGACCTGATCGCCCAGGAAAAACGGTTGCAGGACTCAAAAGATCGGGTTGCGAAGCTGGAGCAGATTGTTGCTGATCTGAACAAACTGTTGAAGATGAAAGAGCAGGATTTGGGCGATTTGCAGAAGCAGTTGAAACCTCAGCCTGACGGGGCTGGAAAATCATCGCGGAGAAAACCTACGGCCTTTCTGGAAGGCGGCGTTAGGCTCATCGTGGCAGGCCGGTCAGGTATGCGGGACTTTTCAACTTTCACTGCGTAAGGTGGTCATGTGAAGAAAAGAACACTTGCTTTCTCGAAAAGTTTTATTGTCTCCGGCTTTGCGCTGGCGTTTCTGTCAACTTGCCTTCACGCGGCGGGGTTGAATGACATTAGTGTGCATTCCGCTTTGGGGCAGCCGCTGAACGCGGAAATCCACGTGACGGCGGAAACGAAAGAGTTATCTGGAATGGAAGCGCGGCTAGCTTCTCCGGAGCTTTTTTCCAGTCATGGTCTGAGTTATGCCTCGAATTTGCGGCAGCTGCGGTTTGCGGTGGAAAAGCAGAAAGGCGGCGCGGTTATTCGCGTGACCTCCCAGGGCGCTATCAATGATCCTTTCATGAGTTTTTTGCTGGAGTTGACCTGGCCGAGCGGGAGCGTGATTCGGGAATACACTTTCCTTCTTGATCCGCAGGATATTTTTGTGGGTAGACCTGCTGCCGAGCCGCCGGTGCGGCAGGCGCAGACTGCGGCGACTCCCGGAGCGGCGCCTGCCACTTCTGGAAAAACGCATGTGGTGCGGCAGGGCGAGACTTTGCACAGCATTGCGCGGGAGAATTTATATGCGGGCGCGACGCTGGAGCAGACGGTTATTGCGCTTTATCGTCTGAATAGGGATGCGTTTGTCGGCGGGAATGCGGGACGCTTTTCTGTGGGTGCGGTTTTGCGTATTCCCGATGCCGCAGAAGTGACGGCTATTTCCGCGCCGGAAGCGCGGAAACTGTACCGCGCAGGGTATACCGCCTGGAAAGCAGATGCGGGGAAGACTGCGTTGCCTGCTGCGGTTCCGCCGCGTGCAAAAGCGAATTCTGGCGGCAAGCGCGCGGTTTCCGGGAGGAGCGGCGGCGAGGCTTCTCCGGGAACGGCGAAGTCTGCGACGGGGAGTGCTGACCGTGCGAAGCGAAGCGCAATGCAAAAGCAGGACAGGGCGATCCGGCTCTATGAAGAACAAGCGGTGGTGCTGGAAAAAAACGTTAGCCGCTTAAAACAGCTTTTGGAGTTGCGGGAACGTAGCATTGGAGAGGCAAAAAAAGAGTTGGAGCGTAGACAGCGTGAAACTCAGGAAGCGGAGCAGGCCGCGCGCTTGAAGGCGGACGCGGACGCAAAAGCTGCGGATGAAGCAAGGGCCAAAGAGGTAGCGCAGCAGCGCGCTCAAGCCGAAGAAGAGGCGCGGCGCGTGGAGGCCGAAAAGGCTGCGTTGGAAGCAAAAGCCGCGGAAGAGGCAAAAGCTGCGGAAGATGCCAGAACTTCTGAAGAAGCGCGGCTTGCTGAGGAGCGAGCGCTTGCGGAATCTGCGAGAGACGCCGCCCCGGAGGAGCCGCCTGTTGTGACGCCTCCGATTGCCGAGGCAGAGCCGCCAGAAGCGCCTTCAGTGGCGGAACCGCCTGTTCCTGCGGTTTCTCCGCCTGCCGCGCCGGAAGTGACGCCTAGCGCGTCGGCCTCTGGTTTGGATGCTCCGGAAGAGTCTGGCGAGGAAGACTCCGGATCGTCGCTGTTTATGATTTTGGGGGTTGCTGCGCTGCTTGCGGCAGCGGGTGCAGCGTTTTTTGTCATGCGCAGCCGGAAGGCGAAGAAAGAATTGGAGTTGCTGGATTCTTTGGAAGCGAGAGGTTCTTCCAGTGAGACGGTGCCTGTTGGTTTTTCCGCAGACGGTGAAGTTAACTCCATTTTCGGCACAATGGGCCAGAGTGTAGACACTTCCTCCAGTACAACGCCGCCTTCTGACATGAGCCAGGTACTGCCGGACAGCACGGGTCAGGACGAGATGGATCCGGTGGAAGAGGCGGATGTTTACATGGCCTATGGGCGAGACGCGCAGGCGGAAGAACTTTTGCTGGACGCTCTGCCCAAAAATCCGGAGCGTTTGGAGATACGGGTCAAACTGCTGGAGATTTACGCCAACAGGAAGAGCGTCAAGGAGTTTGAGACTATCGCCAGCGAGCTGTATACCCAGACCGATGGTCAGGGACCGGCGTGGGAGAAAGTCGCGAAACTGGGGTACGCGCTGGATCCGCATAATCCGCTCTATGGCAGCGGCGATATTGTGATTGGCACGAAAACGAAGTCTTCGGTAGAGGAGATGCAGGCCGCGTTTTCTCCGGAAATAACGAAACCTGGTCCTGGCGGCGCTTTAACTGACCCGGACGAGATGGATATGGGCGGAAGCGCGGTGGCGACGGATCCGGGACCTGCGGCGCATGTCGCTTCGGATGACCCTTTGCTGAAGGCATTGCGTGAAGACGCAATGAAACCGACGGACAGCAGCCTGGATTTTGATCTGGAGGGATTGTCGGAAGAGCCGCTCAGTCGTTTGCCTTCCATGGTGACGGAACCTGAGCCTAAGCCGCAGTCTAGAACAGCTACGGCGTTCTCGGTCACGCCGACTGTTCCTGATGACGCAGCGTTGGAGACTGCGTTTGCCGGTATTCAGCCTGCGGATTCGTTGCAGAAATCGTCTGCTTCCCTGTCAGAGAGCGGAGTTTTGTCTGAAGAGATAGAGCTTGACGATACGCCTTCCATTAGCTCGTTTGGCAGAAATTCCAAGTTGGATATTGCGTTGGACATGCCCTCTCGTGATGTTTCGCCTGATTTGGAGATGGCGGTCACTGTGGTGAATCCAAACTTGCTTAAAGAGGGGGGCGGGGCTGGAAGCGAAAACGAGATGGCGAATACGGCCATTATGAGTCTTGAGCCAGCGGACGAGGATTTGGAATTTAACGTGGATCTGACTGAGTCGACCGTACTGGGCAATGTTGATAATTTTGATTTGTCAAACATTGATCTCAACCTTGGGGCGGCTCCTCCGAATTTCCCGCTGAGTTCTTCGGAGTCAGCGGCAGAGGATCGGCAGACGCAGACTGAACGCGCTCTGCCTCAGGATGATTCTGAGACGACGGTTTCTGCCGCACCTGAAAGCAATGAGGTTGACGCCTTGCGTGACGAGGTCAACACGAAGCTGGATTTGGCAAAAGTCTACGAGGAGATTGGTGATTTGGAAGGCGCGCGCGAATTGCTGGGTGAAGTAGTGAGCGAAGGCGCTCCAGATCAGGTGCAGCAAGCCAAGACGATTTTGGCGCGTCTGGGCTGAAAATGGCCGCAGATTGAATGATGTGATGGGAAGAGAGGCGCATAGCAGATGCGCCTCTTCTTTTTTGAGGTTCTGGCGTTTCTGATTTGATATTTTTCAATGCGCGGACTTTTTGTCTTGGCTTTTTTACATCCTGCCGCTCGGCTTTTGTTTTGGCTGATGGCGGCGGTAGGTCTGCAATGGGCTGGTATCCCGCTTTTATGCGCTTGGAGTATTTTTTTCCTTCTATCTGGCGCGGAGGCGCGGCAGCATTGGCGGCGTCTTTTTTGGCGGACGCGCTTTTTGTTATGTACCATGTTTTTTGTTTTTGCCTATGCTGTTCCCGGTACGTCGCTTATAGGTTCGGCATGGACGCCGAGCGCGGAAGGGGTGTATGAAGCGGTAGAACAAATTTCGCGCCTGGTGATTTTTTTGGGTGCGCTAGCCTGGCTTATGTCATCGCTGGGATTTCATGAGTTGCTGTCTGCATTATGGTTTTTGCTGCGTCCATTGTGGGTTTTGGGCTTTCCGGTGGATCGCAGCGTAGTGCGTTTGTCTTTGGCGCTGGAATATGTGGAAAATCCGCGTGTCCCCGCGCAAAAACAGAATTTTTGGCAGCTATGGCGGCAATGGTTGGATGAGGGAACTGAGGAAAGCGCGGAGCAAAATCGGCCAGTTTTAATTCTTTTGCCGGTGTGGCAGACGCGGGACAGCGTGATGATTGCGTTTGCGGTAGTTTTCTGGGCTATGACTCTGTTTTTTTGATGTAAAGGCGTGTGGAATGCGTATTGCCTTGGGATTGGAATATGACGGACGTGCCTTTCATGGCTGGCAGCGACAGCCGGAGGCCGTGAGTGTTCAGGGCGCTTTGGAAGACGCTTTGAGTCGGATTGCCGGGCATTCGGTTCAAGTGATTTGCGCGGGGCGTACGGACGCGGGAGTTCACGCCTGCGGCCAGGTCGTGCATTTTGATACGGATGCGCTGCGTCCCATGAGCGCTTGGGTGCGGGGGGTAAATGCCTTTCTGCCTTCCGCGATGGCGGTGCGTTGGAGTTTATCGGTCGCGGAAGATTTTCACGCGCGGTATGACGCGCGCGCGCGCGCGTACCGCTATGTTCTCTTAAATCGTTCGGAGCGCCCTGGTCTATGGGCGGGACGGGTGGGCTGGCATTACTTGCCGCTGGATGTGGACGCCATGCGGGCGGCGGCAGGTTGCTTACTGGGGACGCATGATTTTTCCGCGTTTCGCGCGGCGGAATGTCAGGCTAAAAATCCAGTGCGGCATCTTATAAGAGCGGAGATTCACCGCGCGGGGAAAGACTTGGTTATTTTTGATTTTGTGGCGAACGCGTTTTTACAGCATATGGTGCGTAACTTAGTAGGCGCGCTGGTTTCGGTTGGGAAGGGCGTCTGGACGATTGGACAGATGCGCGAGGTGCTGGAGTCCTGTAGCCGCGCCTTGTCTGCGCCTACCTTTGCGCCAGACGGTCTTTATTTTTTGGGACCCTCGTATCTTCCAGAATGGCAGATACCGGAAGCGCGGGAAACGGCTGGTTTTATGGCGTTATGACATGCCTGGAATCTCTGGCGGTTGATGTTCTTCAATGGGGTTTACATTTGCTTTTTATGTCCGAAATTACGGAGAATATGTCGCTGTTTTTACAAATATCGAATATGTATTTATTTTCTGTTTTGTGATATTTTATTTGATGGCATTTCTGGCTTTTCTCATGAATCTTTATTTCTGTTTTCATAGTGAAGAATTTTCACAAATCGTTGTCGGACGCGTTCTTCGGGTTTGTCGTCAAGTATTTTTCCGCCAAGAAAATCAATAATCTTTTTTTCGTCGTTATAATCGGCGGGAAAATTAATCGTTACGTTATTTTCCTCCCATAAATTATGAGGCGATGAATAACGGGGCAGCCGCCTGGGAAATAAAAAATCAGAACGGTAGCATACCTTTCATGCCGCGCATGAGTTTGCCGATTCCGCCCTTGCTGAAAGTTTTCATCATTTTCTGTGTTTGTTCAAATTGTTTCAGGAGGCGGTTAATTTCCTGCACCTCCACTCCCGCGCCGCTGGCGATGCGGCGTTTGCGGCTGGCTTTCAGAATTTCCGGTTTTGCGCGCTCCTGCGGGGTCATCGAGTTGATGATGCCTTCAACGCGGCGGATGGCTTTATCTCCCATTCCGAGAGGCATTTGTCCGGCGGCCTGGGCAATCTGCGCCGGGAGCTTGTCCATAAGCGCGCCGATACCGCCCATTTTGCGCATCTGGCTGATTTGCTCCCGGAAGTCGGCAAGATCAAAACCCTTGCCTGCTTTCAGTTTTTTGGCAATCGCCAAGGCTTGTTCAGCGTCTACGTTTTTTTGCGCTTCTTCAATGAGCGAGAGCACGTCGCCCATGCCGAGGATACGGGAAGCCATGCGTTCCGGGTGGAAGGGTTCCAGTCCCGTCAGCTTTTCGCCGACGCCGGAAAACTTAATGGGCGTTCCGGTGATATGCCGCACGGAGAGCGCCGCGCCGCCGCGCGCGTCGCCGTCAAGTTTCGTAAGCACGATGCCGGTCAACGGCAGGGCTTCGCTAAAGGCGCGCGCGGTGTTGATCGCGTCTTGCCCCTGCATGGCGTCGACGACAAAAAGCGTTTCGACGGGCTGGGCAACGGCGTGCAGCATTTTGATTTCCGCCATCATGATTTCGTCAATGCTCAAACGTCCGGCAGTATCAAGAATCAGCACGTCAAAATAGTGGCGTTTTGCCCAGTCAATGGCATGGGCGGCGATGTCGGCGGGCTTTTCCGCAGCGGTGGAGGGGAAAAACTCAATGCCCGCCTGCGCGGCAACGGTTTTCAGCTGCTCAATGGCCGCAGGGCGATAAACGTCGGCGGAGACCGTGAGGACTTTCTTCTTCAGGGTTTCCTTCAGATACTTGCCAAGTTTGGCGGCAGTGGTTGTTTTCCCCGCGCCCTGCAGCCCAGCCATGAGGATGACGGCGGGCGGACGCGCTGCGAGGTTGATGCCTTGATGTTCGCCGCCCATGAGCGCCGCCAGTTCGCGGTGTACGACGCCAATCAGAGCCTGACCAGGCGTGAGCGATCCAATGACTGCCTCGCCCAGCGCTTTTTCCTTGACGTCGGCGATAAAGCTCTTGACTACCGGCAGGGCGACGTCCGCTTCCAGAAGCGCCATGCGTACTTCGCGCAGCATATCGCCGATATTGGCTTCGGTGAGCCGCGCTTCCCCGCGCAGGGTTTTCATAATTTTGGAAAGGCGCTGCGTCAGGTTATCAAGCATGGCGGCTTCATGTAGAATCAAGGAATGCCTATTGTAAATCAGCCTTTGTCGTTTCTCTTTTCTTTCGCTTTTGCGGGCGCGCTTTATTTTTTGCTGGGCGCGTATTTCTGGAAGAGCCGTTGGGCGGCGCTGGGCGCGCCGGAAATTTCTGAGAAGGCCGCGCGCCTGGAGAAAATAGCGATTGGTCTTGCGCTTTTCATTCATGCCACGGCATTGCGGCAGGCCCTGTTTGGGCAGGAAGGGATGCAGTTTTCCTTTAGTCTCGCGTTTTCCCTGATGGCCTGGCTGGCTACTTTGATGTATTGGCTGGAAAGTTTTCAGGTGCGGATGGACGGGATGCAGGCCGTTATTCTTCCCGCAGCGTCTTTTGCCGCTTTTTTCCCGGTGATTTTTCCGGAAAGCCATCCGGTGACGCACATTGCGACCCTGGGGTTTCGGTTGCATTTTCTGGCAGCCATGCTGGCGTATGGGTTGTTTGCGCTGGCAGCCGCGCACGCGCTTTTTATGGCCTTGCTGGAAAAACGTTTGCGCCACGCGCCGGCTTCCCGCCTGATTGCCCGTATGCCGCCTTTGCTCGCGCTGGAAACGCTGCTTTTCCGAATGCTTAATATCGCGTTCATGCTACTGACTCTGGCGCTTTTCAGCGGTTTGCTGTATTCCGAGAAAATTTTCGGCAGGGCGCTGACCTGGGATCACAAGACAATATTCGGCATTCTCGCCTGGTGTGTTTTCGCGGTGCTGCTGGCTGGACGGCATATTTACGGCTGGCGCGGACGTCAGGCGCTCAAATGGACGTTTTCTGGCTTTGGTATTTTGCTTCTGGCCTACGTGGGCAGTCATTTTGTGCTGGAAGTGATTTTGCAGCGGCTTTGATCCTTATTTTGTCCTGGAATTCGCGTCAGTCTTGGATACTCTGCCTCTCTCTTCTCTTATTGAGATTCTGATTCTTCTCTTGTTGCTGTCCGCTTTTTTTTCCTTGAGCGAGACAGCGATGATGGCGGCGAACCGATACAAGCTGCGGCATCTGGCGCAGAGCGGTCACTTGGGCGCGCGTTTGTCATTGACGCTGCTGGCGCGGACAGATCGCTTGCTGGGCGTTATTTTGCTGGGCAACAATCTGGTCAATACCGCTGCGGCCGCGCTGGTCAGTTTTATTACCTTGAGGTTTTTCGGCGCGGATCAATGGGCGCTGATGGCGGCGACTTTGCTTATGACGCTGGCCATTCTGATTTTTTCGGAAGTAACGCCGAAAATTATTGGCGCGGTTTACGCGGATCGGCTTTGCGGGGGGCTGGGGTTTGTGTTTGCGCCCCTTTTACGTGTTTTTTATCCGCTGGTTTGGTTCGTCAATCTTTTTGCGGGCGCGCTTCTGCGGCTGCTGGGATTGTCGTTGCATCCCGGCGCGGATACGCTGAAATTAACGCAGGGCGAGCTGCGTATGCTGGTCATGGAAAGCCGGGATTTAATTCCTCCGGCGCATGGCAGTTTGCTGCTCAACCTGTTTGATTTGGGGCAGGCCGCGGTCAATGATGTGATGACTCCGCGCGGGCAGATTGAGATACTGGATGTAGCCGCCCCCTGGGAAGATGTTCGGCAGCGGCTTTTGGCCTGTCGTTACCGCGCCTTGCCGGTGTGCGAAGGGAATTTGGATCACTTGCTGGGGGTGCTGCTGATCCGGCAGGCGTTGCCTTACCTGAATACGGGGGAATATGACGCGGAGATGCTAAAGGCGCAGCTGTCCGAGCCGTACTACATTCCGGCGGGCACCTCGTTGATAGCGCAGATTCGTTTTTTTCAGGAGAACCGCAAGCGTTTCGGTTTTGTAGTAGATGAGTATGGCGAGATTTTGGGGATGCTGACGTTAGAAGACATTGTGGAGGAAATTGTCGGCGAGTTTTCCAGCGCCTTGCCGGGATCTCCGCAGGCTCTGGAATGGTCGCGGGACGGGAGCGTGATTGTGGAGGGCGGCGTGTCTTTGCGCGAGCTGAATCGCAAGCTCAAGCTTTCCTTTCCGTTGCAGGGGCCAAAAACTTTGAATGGGCTGATTTTGGATACGCTTGAAGAAATTCCGGACGCGCGGGTGTGCGTTCGCCTGGGGGAGGTCGCGGTAGAGGTGATGCAAAGTCAGGACCGGAGCGTAAAAACCGCGCGCCTATGGAAAGTTTCGCCCGGAAAAACAGGGGAATAACGAAGGGGAAAGAGCGAGGCTCTTTTGCGGCGTAAAATCGCGCCGTTTCGTTTTTACTTCACAAGGAATACCGTGTCTTTGATCGCCAGAGAAGTCTCGCGCCGCCGTACTTTTGCCATTATTTCCCACCCTGACGCGGGGAAAACCACGCTGACTGAAAAACTTTTGCTTTTTGCGGGCGCGATTCAGATCGCGGGCAGCGTCAAGGCGCGCAAAGCATCGCGCCACGCCACTTCCGACTGGATGGAGATTGAAAAGCAGCGCGGCATTTCCGTGGCTTCCTCCGTGATGCAGATGGAATACCGCGCGTGCGTGATTAACTTGTTGGACACTCCCGGTCACCAGGACTTTTCCGAGGATACGTACCGCGTGCTGACTGCCGTGGACGCGGCGCTTATGGTGATTGACGCGGCCAATGGCGTGGAAGAGCAAACCCGCCGTCTCATCGAGGTTTGCCGCGCGCGGAAGACGCCCATTCTGACTTTCATCAACAAGCTGGACCGCGAAGTGCGCGCGCCGCTTGAGTTGCTGGATGAAATTGAGGCGGCGCTCGGTATGCCGTGCGCGCCGCTGGCATGGCCGATCGGTCAGGGAAAACGCTTTCATGGCATCTATAACTTGCGCGACAATTCTGTGCGGGTTTTTCGTCCCGGAGAGGATCGCCGCGCGGAGAACGACGAAATTTTGGACGGGCGCGACGGCGCGCGGTTAAGCGCGCGCTTCGGCATGGAATACGAGCAGGCTGCGGAAGAGATGGAATTGGCGCGGGAAGCCATGCCCGCGTTTTCGCGCGAGGATTTTCTGGCGGGACAGCAAACGCCGGTTTTTTTCGGTTCCGCCATCAATAATTTTGGCGTGCGCGAGGTGCTGGACGCGCTGGTGGACATCGCGCCGCCGCCGGGCGCAAAGCCCGCGCTCACGCGCGCGGTTTTGCCGGAGGAAGAGAAATTTTCTGGCGTGGTGTTCAAAATACAGGCCAACATGGACCCGGCGCACCGTGATCGCGTGGCTTTTGTGCGCGTAGCTTCCGGGCGTTTTGAGCCGGGGATGCGTCTCAAGATTCGTCGTACCGGAAAAGATTTTCGCCCAAACAACGTGGTTTCTTTTCTTTCCCAGCGGCGCGAGCGGGTGGAAGAAGCGTTTGCGGGCGACATTATCGGCGTCGCTACGCATGGCGGTCTGCAATTGGGCGATACCCTGACCGAGGGCGAGTCGCTGCAATTCATCGGTTTGCCGTTTTTCGCTCCGGAACTGTTTCGCGCGGTAGAACTGGCCGATCCCATGAAAAGCAAGCAATTGGCCAGAGGGTTGCAGGAATTGGGCGAAGAGGGGGCAATTCAGGTTTTTCGTCCCTTGATGGGCAGTCTGACATTGCTGGGCGCGATTGGGGCGCTGCAATTCGAGGTGGCGGCGCACCGCCTGAAAAGCGAATACGGCGCGGAAACGCGCCTTTCAGCGGCCAATTACGCGGGCGCGCGCTGGGTAAGCTGTCGCGATCCTGTGGAGCTCAATCGTTTTGTTCATGCCAATGGCGCCAAAATGTTTCTGGACGCGGCGGGCGCGCATACGTATCTCATGACCTCGCGTTTTGATCTGGATTTGACGCGCGAGCGCTGGCCGAACATTGAGTTTCATTTGATGCGTGAACATGCGGGGTTGCTGTTGCAGCAAGGCTGATCATTTTGTCATGGCGTGCGAAATTGAAATCAAAATGAGTTTGCCTGTGCGGCGCGCGCCCTGTTTGCGCCGTTTGCCGTGGATCGCGGCGCTGCCCTGTCGCCGTCGCTGGCTGCGAAACCTTTATTTGGATACGCCGGATTTTCGCCTGATGGCGGAAGGCGTCGCCGCGCGTTTACGGCAGACGGAGGACGCGCGCGTTTTGACGGTCAAGCGCGGAACAGAAGCGGAAGGGCAGAGCGCCGTATCGCGGCGGCAGGAATGGGAGGCGCTCATGGCTTCAGAACGCCTTGATTTTTCCTGCGTGGAAGACGCCGCGTTACGCGGTTTTCTGGAAGAACAGGAGTCTCGTCTGAAACCGGTTTTTTCCATGGATTTTGCGCGGCAGTCCTGGTATCTGGAAACGGAGAGCGGACGTGTGGAGCTGGCGCTGGACCTGGGGTTTTTGCGCGCGGGCCTGAAAAAGCGCGCGTTGCATGAAATTGAGCTGGAACTTGTGGAAGGCGAAGAGAGCGCCCTGTTTTTCTTTGCGCGGCGGCTTTGGAAAGCGCTGCCAGATTTGCGGCCGGAAAAGATGAGCAAGGCCGCGCGGGGTTACATGCTGGCGCGCGAAGAAGGTAACGGCGGTCAGGAGGCGGATATTTCCATCATAAATGCGGTAGAATAAAACCATACTTTCGTTTCAATTCTCCCGTTCGGGATACGCATGTCTCCCATCGTTTTTAGCATGACCGTCAAATTTTTCCTGCTTGCGTTCTGTTTGGCGCTGATGCTGGCATTGCTTTTCTGGCAGCATTGGACGCAATCCAAGCGGTTTTCAGAACAGCAAAGGCAAAGCGAGCTTCTGGACGGGTGCTTTTACGGAAATCCGTTGCCTACGACTGTCACGAGTGTGGAATCCGGGAAATTCCTGCTGGTCAACAACGTGTTTGAAACGGAGTTTGGCTGGAGCAACTCGTTTGTGGCGGGAAAAACCCTGAAAGAGATCGGTTTGTGGCATGAACACTTCAAGCGCGATGAGTACGTTCAGAAAATCAAGGAGCGCGGGTGGCTCAAAATGTTCCCTATGGAGTTGCAAAATGCGCGGGGGCAGCTGTACTACGCGAATGTGAACGCCTCTCTTTTTTCCTATCAGGGCGAGGCGGCCATTATATCGGTGATTACGGACAGAGCGGTTTTCCGGCAGATGGAAGAAAGCATTTTGGCCAAAAGCCGACGTTTTCAGGTGTTGTTTGAGAATATTCGTCAGGGGATCGCGCGCGTTGATAGATACGGCTATTTCGTGGAATGCAACCGCATGTTTTGCGAAGAGCTGGGCTATAGCATGGAAGAATTGCAGCGGCTTCGGCCAGAGAACATTACGCCGCCGCAATGGCATGAGCGCGATGAGCAGATATGGCGCGAGGAGACTTTGGCGCGCGGATGGTCAGACAGCCACGAGAAAGAGCAAATCAAAAAAGACGGCACGGTTTATCCGGTGGAAGTGCAGTTTTATACCTATGCGGACGCGCAGGGCAGATATGACGGCTATTGGGGCTTTGTGCAGGATATTTCCGGGCGAAAGCACGAAGAGGAAACGCTGCATTCCCTGGCCTATTGCGACCAGCTTACGGGGCTGCCGAATCGAATTCTTTTCCAGGACCGGATTACGCACGCGATTGGGCGGGCGCAGCGCGGAAGTTACAGTATCGCGTTGTTATACATTGATCTGGATCGTTTCAAAAACATCAACGATACCCTGGGAATTCAGATGGGCAACGCGCTCCTCAAAGTGGTGGCGGAGCAGCTTGGCAAACTTTTGCGCAGCGGGGATTCGCTGGCGCGCATGGGCGGGGATGAATTTTCCATTCTGCTGGAAGAGCAGGTGACGCCGCAGGGGGTATCCATCATCGCGGAGCGGATTGTCGCGTTTTTCGAACATCCGATTGTCGTGATGGATCAGGAAATCTATATTACGGCCAGTATCGGTATTAGCTTGTATCCTGAAGACAGCGATACGGCGGAGGCTTTGTTGTCGCAGGCGGATCTGGCTATGTTCAAGGCCAAGGAGCTGGGGCGCAATACCTGGCAGTTTTTTGAAAAGTCCATTCGGCAGAATGTCTCTGAGCGTTTGCAGTTGGAGAATTCCTTGCGCCACGCGCTGCAACGGCATGAGTTGGACGTGTATTATCAGCCGCAGATTGATATTGTGAATGACAAGCTGGTGGGCGTGGAGGCGCTGGTGAGATGGAACCATCCTGAATTCGGCCTTTTGCTTCCGGATCGGTTTATTCCGCTGGCGGAGGATATGGGCATTATTACCAGCGTGGGGGCGTGGGTGATTCAGGAGGCCTGTCGGCAGCTTGCGCAATGGCGCGCGGCAGGTTTTTTGGTGCCGAGGATGGTAGTCAATCTTTCCGCGCAGCAGCTGGAGCGCGCGAGTCTTGTTGAATTGGTGGCGCGGCAGCTGGAAATCAACAGCCTGGAGCCGGGGATGCTGGAGCTGGAAATCACGGAATCCATGCTGATGCGCCAAAGCGGGCGGATTATGGAGGTTTTGCACAGTTTGCGCGATTTGGGGGTTTCTCTTGCCATTGATGACTTTGGTACGGGCTATTCTTCCTTGGGTTATCTGAAGCGTTTGCCGGTGCGGCATTTGAAAGTGGATAGCTCTTTTGTGCGGGATATTGGCAAGGATAGCGGGGATGAGGCGATCATTCGCGCGATTATCGCGATGTCCAATAGTTTGGGGCTGGAAGTTGTCGCGGAAGGCGTAGAGCATGCCGAGCAGTCGTCTTTCTTGCGCGCGGAAGGCTGCCGGTACGCGCAGGGCTTTTTCTACGCGCACCCGACGCCCGCCAATACGCTGTTGTCGGGATGGAAGGATAGGGAACAGAAGAAAGAGGTTTAAGTTGTGAAATTGGGTTTCCGTTGGCGCGTTTTGGCCGGGGCGTCATTTTTCTTCGCGGCAAAAGGGAAAAAAACTTATACTGCCGCACGATTTTTTGCTCACAGGAGTTGGAAGTATGTTTAATTTGCATGGAAAAAAGGGTTTGGTCGTTGGAATTGCCAATAATCAGAGCATCGCGTATGGCTGCGCCAAATGTTTTGAATTGTGCGGCGCGGATTTGGCTATTACCTATTTGAATGAAAAAGCGGATAAGCATGTGCGGCCGCTTGCGGAAATGTTGGGCGCGTCCATTATTGAGCCGCTGGATGTGGAGCAGCCTGAGCAGATGGAAGCCTTGTTCAAGGTGATTGAAGAGAAGTGGGGGCGTCTGGATTTCGTTTTGCATTCCATCGCGTTCGCGCCCAAGGATGATTTGCATGGCCGTGTCGTGGATTCCAGTCAGAGCGGTTTTCTCCGCTCCATGGATATTTCTTGCCATTCTTTTGTGCGCATGGCGAAGCTGGCGGAGCCGCTCATGAAAAATGGCGGCTGTATGCTGACCATGAGCTATATGGGCGCGGATGAAGTGATCAATAACTACGGGATTATGGGGCCGGTCAAGGCCGCGTTACAGGCTGTTTCCCGTTATCTCGCCGCTGAGATGGGGCCGAGCGGCATTCGGGTTCATGCCATTTCTCCGGGACCGTTGAAAACCCGCGCGGCCTCCGGGATCAAGGCATTTGATGAGTTGATGGAAAAAGCGATTGAGCGTTCTCCGTTGCATACGCTGGTTTCCATTGAGGACATTGGGGCGCTGTCCGCTTTCCTGTGCAGCGATGTGGCCAAAACCCTGACTGGCGGCACAATTTATATTGACGGCGGTTACAATATCGTTGGCTAACGCGCCGTGTTTGCGGCATTTTGCGTGCCGCTTTCATTTTATTGAAGAAGGAGAAACGCCATGACTGACACTGTGATTCCCGGCAAGGAAGAACGTTTGCAACGTATGATTGGCAAGATAAAGGGTTTGCCCAAGGTTCCGGTTGCCGTGGTGTACCCATGCGACAAGGAATCGCTCAAGGGGCCGGTCATGGCGGCGGAGGCGGGGGTGATCAATCCGCTTCTCGTAGGCCCGGAGGCGAAAATACGCAGTTTGGCGCAAGAGTTGAATCTCAATATTTCCGCGTATCGCATTGTGGACGTCGTGGATAGCCATGCCGCTTGCGCGAAGGCGATTGAGCTGGTGCATGCGGGCGAGGCGGAGGCGCTGATGAAAGGGTCGCTGCATACCGACGAACTGATGGGCGCGGTGGTATCCCGCGCCAATAATCTGCGGACTTCCCGCCGGATCAGCCATGTGTTCGTGATGGATGTACCGACGTATCCGCGGGCCATGCTGATTACCGACGCGGCGGTGAATATCGCGCCAACACTGGAAGAAAAGGCGGATATTGTGCAAAACGCCATTTTTCTTGCGCACGCGCTGGGTATTCCTGAGCCAAAAGTGGCGATTCTGGCGGCGGTGGAAACGGTCAATCCCAAGATGCCTTCCACGCTGGAGGCGGCCGCGCTTTGCAAGATGTCGGATCGCGGGCAGATTAAGGGCGGGGTGCTGGACGGGCCTTTGGCGTTTGATAATGCCGTATCGGCGGAAGCCGCCAAAATCAAGGGGATTAAGTCGCCGGTGGCGGGGCAGGCGGATATTTTCCTTGTGCCGGATTTGGAAGCGGGCAACATGCTGTTCAAGCAGCTGGAATATTTGTCGTTTGCCTTGACGGCGGGGGTTGTGCTGGGCGCGAAAGTTCCGGTGATTCTGACTTCCCGCGCGGACAGCGCGGCGACGCGCACGGCTTCGTGCGTGATCGCGGCGCAGCTTGCGCACTACAATCGTCAAAATAGAGGGAATGCGTGATGAGCAAGGCTATTCTTACCATTAATGCGGGGTCGTCCTCCATCAAATTTGCGCTTTTCCCGGTGCGGCGCGGCGGGGATTTGGAGCATGTGGCGGTAATTTCGGGGCAGATAGAAGGCATTGGCACGCCTGTCGCGAAAATTGCCGCGAAAGACAAGGGCGGTGTCAAAATTCTCAATGAAGATTTGCCGGTAGGGAATCCGAATCATCAGCAGTCGTTTGATTATCTGTTTAGATGGTTTGAGAAGAGCGCGGCAGACTGGCGGATTGCCGCTGTAGGGCATCGCGTGGTGCATGGCGGGGAGCATTTTTCCAAGCCGTTGAAGCTGGATAAGGAAACGGTGCATAAGCTGACAGGGCTGATTCCGCTTGCGCCTTTGCATCAGCCGCATAATCTGGCGGGCATTCATGCCATTACGTCGCTGATGCCTGAAGTGCCTCAGGTTGGATGTTTTGATACGGCGTTTCACCGTTCCCAGCCGAACGTCGCGCAAATTTATGGCTTGCCGCGCCACCTGACGGCGGAAGGGGTGCGCCGTTATGGTTTTCACGGGCTGTCCTATGAATATATCGCGCGCGTGCTGCCGGAGCATTCGCCGCGCGCGGATGGGCGGGTCGTCATTGCGCACCTTGGGAACGGCGCCAGTATGGCCGCGATGGTGAATCGTCATGGCGTGGCGACGACGATGGGATTTACCGCAGTGGAGGGTCTGGTGATGGGGACGCGCGCGGGCAGCATTGATCCGGGCGTTCTGTTGTATCTCATGGAAAGCAAATTCATGAGCGCCAAGGATATTTCGACGCTGCTTTATAAAGAGTCTGGTTTGCTGGGGGTATCGGGCATTAGCCAGGATATGCGGGACTTGCTTTCCAGCGATAAGCCGGAAGCGCATGAGGCGGTGGATCTGTTCTGTTACCGCATTGCGCGGGAGGCGGGGTCGCTGGCGGCGGCGGCGGGCGGTTTGGACGCGCTGGTTTTCACGGGCGGCATTGGCGAGAACGCGGCGGAAATTCGCCGCCGTGTCGCGCTTTTGATTGCCTGGATGGGCGTGAAGCTGAATCCAGAAGCCAATGCGCGGCGTGATTTGCGCATTAGCGCGCCGGACAGTCAGGTGGATGTGCTGGTCATTCCGACCAATGAGGAATGGATGATTGCGCATCATACGCAGACTTTGCTGAATCTGTAGGGCGCGGCTTCGCGTGAAAAAATTTGACCGGGCGTTTTTGCGCCCGGTTTTTATTGTGTGGTTTTGGAGATGTCGGCTCGCTTTTCTGATTCTTCTTCGTCTTTGGGCGCGCGGGCGCCGTCTCACGCGCCCAGAAAGCGCTTCGGGCAGAATTTTCTGAACGCGCCAGACGTGATCGAAGCGATTGTGGCGGCGATTGCCCCGGCGCGTGAGGACGCGCTGGTGGAGATCGGCCCTGGCCTGGGCGCGCTGACCTTTCCGCTGCTGGAGCGCGTGGCGTGTTTGCATGTAGTGGAGATTGACCGCGATCTTGCGGCGCGGCTTTCGCGGCATGATCCGGAGCGTTTGAAAGTGCATGAGGGCGACGCGCTGGATTTTGATTTTGGCCGTCTGGCGCGCGATGTCACGCGCGAAAGGAAGGGCGTGCGGGAACGTGTTTTGCTGCGTTTGGCGGGGAATTTGCCGTACAACATTTCTACGCCCTTGTTGTTTCACCTTGCGCGGTTTGCCGGCGTGATCCGCGATATGCACTTCATGCTGCAAAAAGAGGTTGTGGAGCGGATGGTTGCCGGACCGGGGAGCGCGGCCTATGGGCGGCTGTCGGTCATGCTGCAATATCGTTTTGATTTGGAGTGGCTTTTGGATGTGCCGCCGGAGAGTTTTTTTCCTGCGCCGAAAGTGAGTTCTGCGGTTGCGCGGTTGATTCCGAAGCCTGCCGAGGCGCTTGCGGCGCGGGATGAGGTGATGTTTGCGCGACTGGTGGCGGATGCTTTTTCCCAGCGGCGCAAGATGTTGCGCAATGCTTTAAAAGCCTGGTTTTCGGATCAGGATTGGGCGCGCGTGGGGGTGGATCCGGAGGTTCGCGCGGAAACGTTGGCCGCGGAAGAATTCGTGCGTTTGGCCAATGACGCGGCGGAGCGCGGGGCGAGGAGGTAGGACGATATGGATGCGTCCGGGGAACAGGTGAAAAAAACGCTGCTGTATACGGATGAGCGGGGATTCTCGCGCTTTCGGGAGGAATGGCTGGCCTTGCCGGAAGGGATGCCGCAGACGCGGCTTTCCCAGGCTTTTTCGGCGCGTTCGGTAATTTTCCGGCAGAGTCCGCCGGGATTTCGCAGCGATTGGCATTGCACGGATTCGCCGCAATGGACGTTTATTTTGGCGGGAGGCATGGAGATTGGTTTGCGCGACGGCAGTTCGCGTTTGTTTCAGGCGGGGGACTGGTTTTTTTCCGGGGATACTTTGCCGGAAGGGGAAGTGTTTGACGTGAAGCGCCACGGGCATTGGAGCGCCCAGAGGGGAGACGCCGCGCTGGTGACATTGTTTGTGAAGGCTGCGGCGGATACGTTTTTCTGACGCGGCAGGGCGTGGCGGCGGCTGCCTCCAGCGTGTAGACAGGGCGGCTGGCGTCTCAGAACGGGATCGTTCCGAAAGACCAGAATTCAGACAGAAAAAGACCGGCAATCAGGCTGCCCAGCGCCACAAGATTTAGTTTCAGGGCGGCGGCAAGCCGTGGGCGAAACGCCTCTGGCGTAGTCAGACGGCGCGCGGCGGCGGCGTTTTCCCAAAAAAACGGAAGCGCGGCCAAAAAAAGCCAAACGCCAGGGCGATCCGCCCGCGCAATCCAGGCAAAAGCCATCAAACACAAAAAACTCGCATACACCAAAGCGGCAAAATATTTTCTCGCGCGTGCAAAACCCAGTTTGACAGCCAGGGTATTTTTTCCCGCGTTCCGGTCTTCCTCAAAATCGCGCAGATTATTGGCGTTGAGCACTAAAACACTGAGCAGACCGCAAGCGGTCGCGGGCAAAAACATCCGCCAGTCAAAAACATGGGTTTGCAAATAAAAACTGCCGCATACGGAAAGCCAGCCAAAGAAAACCAGCACGGAAAGATCGCCTAAACCGCGATAACCATAGGCGTAACGTCCTACGGTATAAAACAGCGCCGCCAGAAGCGAAAGCGCCCCCAGGACGAAAAAAACCAGCGCGTCCGTCACAACGGCACAGGCAGAGGCAATCAAAAGACTCCCCAGAATGAGCGTAATCAGGACGATGGCGGCCAAAGCGGTTCTCATCGCGGCGGGCGAAATGAGTCCCTGTTGCATTCCGCGCAAAGGACCGGCGCGGCACGGCGTATCCGCGGATTTTTCCGCGTCGCCATAATCGTTGGCAAAGTTGGCAAGTATTTGTAAAGACAGCGCGGTCAAAAAAGAAAAGCAGAAAATCCGCGCGTCCCAGGCCGAATAAAAAGCATACGCGAGCGCGTGCCCGGCCAAAATTCCCAGCGCCGCAAGCGGCAAAGTGCGCGGGCGCAGAGAAAACCACCAGGCGCGCAAAAGGCGCGGCTCATTTTTTGGAAAAAGAGCGGGAAAACAGGCAAAGCGCAAAATCGCTGACGGAAAGAAGGGCATGAGCGGGAAGAATCAGGCGTTTGGGGAAGGATATAAAGCTGCGGCGGAAAAAGGCTGCGCGGCTTCATCCGCGCCGGGATAGAGCGCGTGCGCCAAAGCAACCCGCGCGACTGCCAGCGCAATGACGGCGGCGTCGTGTTCTTGGCTTTCCCTGGTTGCTTTCGCTTGCGGCTGGAGGGAAAGAATGTGACCCGCGTCATGCTCCGGATCATCCGGCGACAAGAGCGCGCTTCCCGGCATGAGCGCGCGCACGTCGCGCGCGCGTCCCTCCAGGCGGTACAGGCGTCGTTTGACTTCGCCCAGATACTGCGCGCGAGCCACTACTTCCTGTCCGGGATAGCAGCCCTTGGTAAAACTTAACGCGCCCAGTTCTTCCAGGTTCAGCATCTGCGGCACGAAACGATCCGCCGTCGCGGCGGTTATCCAGGGAAAACCCGATTCAATGTCCAAACGGCTCCAAAGCTCCGCTTCAAAAACGGGGAGCGCCGCGCTGATTGCCGCGTAAAAACGGGAAAGCTTTTCTTTTGGCGCGGAAAGCACGAAACGCCGATTGTCCGGCAACGCAAGCAGAGAAATTCCATCCGCATGATGGACGGCAAGCGGCGGCAGAATGGCGGGCAGAAGTATTTCCAGCGCGGCGCATCCCTTGCGGACAGCCGCGCGTCCAATTAGGCCAAAATGCGCCAGTTCAGTTTCTTCTTCCAGCGTGGCCTGGGCGCGGAGAAGATAACGGGAAAGACGTGACCGGACTGTTTCTGTCAGGTCATCCGGCATAAAAAGGCGAAAGTTTTCGCCAGACGCCGTTTCTTTCGGTAGCGCATACAGAAAGAAATTGGCGAGAACGCGCCCTTGCGCCGAACACCACGCGGAATGCTGCGCCTCGTTTTCCGGCAGGGCGGCAAGGTCGCTGGTGCATTGCCCGTGCAAAAAGGCGCGCGCGTCCGCGCCGCGCGCCAATAGACTGGAAAAGGGCAGAAACGGAACCAGCGCCGCGTCGTCTTCGGAAATTTCTGAAAAACGCGGAAAGTCGCGGGCGGAACGCAAAGAAGGCGAAAGGCGTATTTGGCTGTTGCGCATGAGGCCAGAAATCAGGAGAAAATATTATGAAGCGGAAGCGGGATTGCGACGGGAAAGCAGGAGAACCGATCCGTCATGCCCGCAAAGATAGAGGATGTCTTTCTCCTTGGGCGCGGCGTTTTCCACAGAAGGATCGGTTTCAGGCGCGAGGCGGGCGTTCCATTCTGTGCCGCGATAGCGCACGCGAAGAATATTTTCCGCATGGGTTTCCAGAACTTCAACGGCTTGCCCGATTCCTTCCTCCTGTTCTGGAATATTTCCGGCCTGTAAGCGTTTTTTGAACAGCGGCACGCTCACAAGAAGACTGAGGGCGAAGATGACAAGCTGCAACGTAAGGCTGTCCGACAGGGTGTAAGCCAGAAACGAGGCGGCCAGGGCGCCCAGACCCGCAAAAAGGAGCGCCAGCGTACCTGTGAGCATTTCCGCAACAAGCAAGAGGCCCGCTAAAATAAGCCAATACCACATGATTTTCTCCCGGGTATCTGTTCAAAAATCTGGATTTTCGCGCGCGCGGTCATTCAGTTTTCCGGCCATGCGGCAAGGTATTCCTGCCAATGCGGCAGATTGAGCCGCGCCAGTTCCGCGCGGACAAAACTCTCTTCGGCGCGCGCCTCCTCGCGGGAAACTTCGCCTTTCATCAGGCGAAAACGCTGATAGACAAGATAGGTATTGACTACGTCTGTTTCGCAGTAATCGCGGATGGCGTCCGCTTTTCCCGCCAGCCACGCTTCCCAGACTTTGCCGCCGTCCATGCCCAGTTTGCCAGGAAAGCCCATGAGTTTGGCAAGATCGTCCAGGGGCGCGTTGGCGCGCGGCTGATAGAGCGCCAGAAGATCCATTAAGTCAAGATGCCGCGTATGGTATCGGTTGATGTAATTGTTCCATTTGAAATCGCGGGAGTCCGTATATCCGCTGTCGCCCATATCCCAGTAGCGGGCGGCCGTGACGCCGTGCGTCAGGCCGCGGTAATGCAATACCGGCAGGTCAAAACCTCCGCCATTCCAGGAAACAATTTGCGGCGTGTATTTGTCAATGCCGTCGAAAAAACGCTGGACGATTTCCGCTTCCGATAATTCTGGCGCGGCCAGCGACCAAACGCGAAACTGCTCCTGCCGTCGCAGCGCGCAGGAAATGGAAATAACGCGCTGCAAATATAGCGGCAGAAAATCCTGTCCGGTTTTTTCGCGGCGGCGGATAAAGGCGATTTCCGCTACTTCCGCGTCGGAAAGCGCCGCGTCCGCGCCTTGCGGGGCAAGGCCGTACAGACGGCGCAATCCGTCAGTATCGGGAATGGTCTCTATATCGAAGACCAACGTGGCGGGCGCGTGCATTTTTTAGGCGCGGAAGAGCGAAAATCCGAACGAGGTCTGTCGTTATTGTTTTTGTGTCCACTTTCCGTTTTCGTCCTGCATCCACCAACCGACCGGTATTTTTTCCCGCCATTTGCGATTGAAGGTATCGGCGATTTGGCTTTCCCACTCCGGGTGGCCGTTTGCGAGCGCGACTTCGCGCGGAAGCGCCGTTCTATCGCGGTTGTGCGCCGCAATCAGTTCGGTGACGGCGGGGCGGTCGGCCAGCGGCACGGCGGACGGATCGCGTACAGCCAGCAAACCGTCGGTTTTAATGCCAAGCACACCCGATTCAAGAAGAGGCTTGATTGTCGGGAAACGCTCTTTGAGCGCGTTGACCAGTTCGGTGATGGCGGGAGAATTAACGCGCAGGTCCGGCGCGTCTTGCGCAATCGCGGGCGGCGTCAGAAAGGCAAAGAGCGCGCAGACAAAAAACAGGGTGGAAACCTTGCGAACAGAAAAAATATTCATGATAGGACCTCTCATTGCGCTTTGGCGGGTTGTTGCGGAGCGGACGGCGTGTCGGGCGTATCCAGCTGCCAGATGTCGTCGATGAGTTTATCCGCGACCTTTTCGGCGGCGGCGGCGGGAAAATAAACATTGATGGTGACACATGCCGAAAAGCTGAAAAGCAGCAGAGCGGCAAGTACGGCGCGAACAGGGGAAATTCCAGGAGAAACCGGGCGCGCCGAAGGAGAAAAGCTGGATTGATGACGGAACATCCACACACCTCATTATAGGGTTGGGGTTGATCGAAGTTGCTGATACAGCGGAATAAAACAAAAGGATTGTACCGTGCCTTGCTTTTTCCGGGGTTATCAAGAAACAATCCGTTCGTCATGAAACAGATTCTTTCCCCAATTTTAAGGGAATTTGGGCGGAAAACCTTCGCGCGATAGAGCGGGCGGGTCGTAAAATATCAGCTTGACATCCGAATTCGTTAGAGTCGGCCATGACTTCTTTCTTTGCGAACCTCTGGAACGCGCCGGGCAGCACGGGATTTATCTTTTTGCTGTTGCTTTTTATGGCGCTGGTATTCTTGGCGCGTTTTGTCGCGCCGGCGCTTCTGCTGTGGTTCGCTCTGGGGCGGGCAAGTCGGGCGCTCGCGCGGCTCGTTGCCGACGGGGAAGCGGCGCCGGAAACGATTGCGCGAGAAATTATGGCCGCCCCCCGGCTTTCCCACGCCTGGCGCGAATACGCGCAAACCCTGCATCAGCAAAAAAGCCAGAATGGATCGCGTTTGCGCGCAACCGCGTTTGCCGGTCATTTTTTTTCCATGCACGCGCTGGTAGAAACGCCGTTGCGCGCCGAGTTCTATCGGCATTTGCCGGGAATTCTGACGGGCGTCGGCATTATCGGCACTTTCGCGGGGCTGATTTCCGGGCTTTCTGTCTTTGATGTAAATAGCGATACGGACGTGGTGCGTCTTTCCCTGCGCAATTTAATTCAGGGGGTGGGACACGCTTTTCAGGTATCCGCGCTGGCGATTACGCTCGCCATGCTATGTACCTGGCTGGAAAAGTCTTTGCTTTCCCTGTGCGGGCGGCATGTGGCGCGGCTTGCGGAGATGCTGGACGGGTTGTTTGAAAGCGGCGTGGAGGAAGAATATCTGGCGCGTCTGGTCATGGCGAGCGAGGTCTCGGCGCGGCAATCACTGGAATGGAAGAAAACGCTGACGGGCGAGGTAGAAGCGTTGTTGCGCGCGCAGCAGGAAGCAATTACCGTCTGGCAAAAAGAAATTTCCGTCAGTCTTGCCCGCGCGATTACCGGCGCGCTGGAAGCGCCGCTTTCCCGTATGGCGGAAGCTGTGGAGCGCGCGGGGTTAAGTCAGGGAGAGGCGACCGCGCAAAGTCTGGAGCCGCTTCTTTCGGGGTTCATGAAAAAAATGGACGAACAATGGGGGGCGAGCGGCGGCGCTCTGGAAGGTTTGCTGAAGCAAAGCGCCGAGACTATGCGGCGCGTTTCCGGTGATTTGGAACGCGCGGTTTCAGGCATCAAGGGTTTGGGTCAGGAGGCGGTGCGCGGCGCGGCGGGCGAGCTGTCCCAGGCAGGGGAAGGCGTGGGGCGAGCGGCGGAGCATTTTGGCGCTGTGGGCGACACGTTGCAGCAAACGGTGCGTTCATTGTCTGAGGCTGTGGCGCGCGCGGGCAGCCTGGTGGAAAACTCCGCCGCAGACAACGCGAAAACCCGCGACGCTTTTTCCGCCATGCTGACCGAATTACGAAAGATCATTGAGAGCGCGCGCCGCGAGGCGAGCCTGACACAGGAGTTGGTGACGCGCATGGAGGGCGCCGCCGCCGCGCTGTCTTCCGCCAAGACGGACGCGAAAAAATATCTGGAGGGAGTAAACCGGGTCCTGGCGGAAGCGCATGCCAGCTTCGCGGAAAACATTGAGCGCACGCTGCGCGAGGGCAATGGTCAGTTTCATAAGGAAGTGGCGCTAGCGGTGGATTATCTGAAGGGGGCAATCGAGGAGTTGGGCGATACCCTGGAAAATTTGGCGGGCAAAAAATGAGTTTGGGAGCAGGGGGATTCAGGCGCTCGCCGCCCGCAACGGTTACGCGCGACGCGGCGGAACAGCCGTTCTGGATTTCTTTTTCTGATTTGATGACGGCGCTGATGGTGCTGTTTCTGGTTGCCATGAGCGTGGCGCTTTTGGCGATTACGCATGAAATTTCGCAAAGCGAGGAAGAAAAGGCTCGGCGGCTGGAAGAAATTGATTACTTTATGACTCAGCTGCAAGAGGCAACGGCGGGAATTTCTGGGGTAGTGATCAAAGGGAGGGTGGTGGATTTTGGCGAGCGCGCCCGTTTTCCCAGCAACAGTCACCAGCTGACGCCGGAGCAGTCGCGGTTATTGCGCGGAATCGCGCGGCGCATTCTGGAACTGGCGCGCAACCCGCTGGGGAAAAAATGGCTGAAGCGTGTAGTGGTGGAGGGCTTTGCGGACGCGCGCGGCAGTTATCTCTATAACCTGAATCTTTCTTTGCAGCGTTCGGAGCGTCTGTTGTGCGCGCTTTTGGCCGCGCCGCCAGAGCCAGCGGCCTTAAGCGAGGCGGACCGTTTGCTCGCGCGGGATTTATTTTTGGTCAGCGGCTCTTCCTATAACGCGCTACGCGCGAGCCAAGAGGAAAGCCGCCGGATTGAGCTGCGCCTGGAGTTTCTGGAGATCGGCGAGCTGCGCCGTCCCAGTCATGATTTACCGCTGGAAGCGGAGCTTCGTTGTCCTTTGGATTGATTTTTCAGGAGAAAGATTTCTGTGGCCGCAAAAAAAATGCCGCGCGATGGACCGCAGGGGATTCTTTTTGAGGATTTTGATCCTCAGGGGGTGTTGTTTGAGGATTTGGCGGATATTGAACATGCGCCGACGGAAGACGTTTGCGGGAATTTATCGGGGAAAGAGGCTTTAGCTGATCTGAAAAAGCGTTTGGAAGCCATTTTTTCGGGACGTCCGCGGCAATTGGCATGGGGCGCGCCGGAATGTATGCGCGAGAGCTTGGCGCGTGTGCGCGCGCGGTTTTCCCGCAGGAGCTGCGCGGTGCCGAGGGAGCGCGTGACGCGCGGTGTATTGGCGGTGCGTATGTTTGGGCAAAAGGCGGATTTTGTGCATCTCAAATATGCCTGTTATGGAATCGCGCAACATGCGGACCTGAACGCGCGAAGGTTGCTTGAAGATTCAGCTCTGGTCAAAAAATTGCTGTCTGCCATTGAGACGCTGCAAGGAGACAGACGCCGTTATGAGGCGTGTCGCCGCGGGTTGCTGCGTTCCTGGCAGGAAGCGGAAAAGCTGCCCAAACTTCCCGCTTCCAGAGAAGGGCGGACGTTGCTGAAAAATTTTCTTTTCCCCGAACAAAAAAAGAGCTGACAGCGTGAAAAATCGCGCTTGTATGCAGATCGGCGGATGTGATCTTTTATAAGAATTCCGGTTTCGGGCGCTTGGCAAGCGCCCCTACCGTTCTGGGCGCGCTCGCGCCGCCGCACGCAAAGCGTTACACGCAAAAAAGGGCGGGTGTAAAACCCGCCCCTGCAACGGCTCATTTTGGCTTTCCCGTTCTTTTCTATCATCCTGCGCAGAGTGATTCCTTCCCCGTTATTCCGCACCCCTGTCATTCTGCGCTGACGCAAACTTCGCGCGGAGTGACTGTTTTGGGGTTTCGGGCGCTTGGCAAGCGCCCCTACCGTTCTGGCGCGATCGTGCCGCCGCGCGCAAAGCGTTATACGCAAAAAGGGGCGGGTACAAGACCCGCCCCTGCATGATTTTGTGAAACGTTCTGCGTCAGAACTCGTACTTCATCCTGACGCTGCCCGCAACCCCTTCGCGCCGGCCGGCGTAGCCTTGTACGCCCAGCTCCAGCGAGAGCGGCGAGGCCGCGGCAGGTTTGAGGACGAGGCCGAATTCCGCCGCGCCCGTATCGCCTTTCAGTTTCGGCGCGTCAATGTCGTAGCCGTTGGTCTTGGCTTTGGCCTT
>JAIRPW010000001.1 GCA_031256795.1 Zoogloeaceae bacterium
CCCCCCCCCCCCCCCCCCCCCCCCCCCCCCCCCCCCCCCCCCCCCCCCCCCCCCCCCCCCCCCCCCACAAGACCGACATCATTCATTCCATACGCGCGTCACAAAACGCGGATTCTATACAAAAATATTGAAACACTGGCACGGCATGCATTCTCCGTCCTTCTCCGTAGTTCTACAGTCCTTTTTCGGCAAAGTAACGGATCAGGGCGTCCATCGCGGTTTGCCCGTCCGCCGCGCGAGGATGGTTCATCAAAAATGTCAGCGCGTAGCGGCGGCCAGCCTCATCCTGCGCGTACCCCGCCATGGTACGCACTCCCTCCAGAGTGCCTGTTTTAAGCCGCGCCCGGCCAGCGGACGGCGTGCCGTTCAGGCGTTTTTGCAACGTTCCGTCCACGGCGACAATGGGCAGCGAGGCGAGAAATTCCGGCATAAATTCGCTTTGCCAAACCGTGATGAGCAAACGATTCATACTCTCCGCGCTGATACGCTCGATTCTTGATAATCCGGAGCCGTTTTCCAGAACCAGTTCGGGAAAACGCAGACCGCGCCAGGCAAGCCATTCCGTAACCCGCTGCCGCGCCCCTTCTTCCGTCAGAGGCGTTTTGTCCCCCAACGCCAGAAAGATATGCCGCGCCATGACGTTGTTGCTCCATTTGTTCATATCGCGGATCAGGTCGGACAGGGGCGGCGATTCCTGCGACGCCAGACGAATCGCGTTTACGGGAATGGTCCCGTTGCGTGTTTTCCCTGCGAAAGTGCCGCCCAATTCCCGCCAAAGCGCGCGGAAAAGTCCGTCAATATGCGTTTCTGGGGACAATGGCGAAAGCAGCAGCGTCCGTTCGCCGCAAGATACCGGATATTGCCCCTCCAGGCGCAATCCTTCCGCTGTGAGAGAAATTCCCAGGCGATCGCGCCAGCCATCGCAAATTCCCACGCCGGGTTTTAACTGAATTGCCGAGACGAGGCGTTCATTGGGCGTATCCCGGTAAGCGCGCACCGCGCCGTTTTCCGGGACAAAGGTGAAACGCTGCGCGAATCCGTCAATCAGCAGCGCGTCCGGGAAAACGTTATAGGCGCGCAAGGGACGCCGGTCAAACGCGCCCGGATTGCGCGCGGGCAAAGAGAAAAGCGAGCGATCCAGCACCAAATCTCCTTCAATGTGCCGCACGCCGCGCGCGCGCAAACGGCGTAAAAGACGTGTGAAGGCTTCCATGGAAAACGCGGGGTCTCCGCCTCCCCGCAGGAAAAGCGCGCCTGTCAGCACCCCTTCCGCGCCGGGCTCCGCCGCAGCCCAGGCGCTGGTTTGCCAGCGCTTTCCCGGTCCCAGTATTTCCAGCGCGGCAAAGGCTGTAACCAATTTCATGACGGACGCGGGATTCATCGCCGCCGCCGCGTTATGGGTTAGAACAGGCCGCGTCGCGTTCAGCGGCTGAACTACGACAGAAACCGCCGATTCAGGAATTTTTGCCGCCGCGAGCGCGCGCCGTACCGCGTCGGGCAATCCCGTCTCCGGCGTGGTTTCCGCCTTTAGCGCAAAAGACAGCGCCATGGCCAGAAGAACGAAAGCCTGCCGCGCGGATTTCCGCGCGTTTGGCAAACGGTACGCTCCAGTCATCGCGCGCATGAAACGGTTTGTTCGCTCAGACCGCGAAAAAAAACGTCCAGCAGACATTGCCAGTTTCGGCATTCCGCAAGAGAGGCATGATTTTTTGTCCAATTGAAAATCATTCCGTCAACCAGCGAGACCAGACCGAACGCCGCTTCTCTGGGCGTCATGGCGAAGAAAATCTGATTTTTTTCCCGCGCGAGCGAAAACGCCTTTTGAATGACGTCAATGTGGCTTTCCCCTTCTTCTATATATTTTCGGCGGATTTCCACCATATCCCCTACATATTCGCATTTGTGCCACATGATCTCGAAAATGCGCCGGAAATTGGCGTCATGCGCGATTTTTTCCAGAAACTCCCGCGTCGTCGCGCGCAAAAATTCCAGGGGATCGCGTTCCATGAACGCCAGATTGTCCTCCCTGAAGATTTTGAGCGGACAAACAACGCGCTCAATCATCGCGGAGAAAAGCGCCGTTTTGTCCTGAAAATGCCAGTAAATCGCGCCGCGCGTTACGCCCGCCTGCCGCGCGATCGCGTCCAGCGAAACCTTGGAGACGCCCTGTTTCTCAAAAAGCAAAATAGCGGCGTCCAGAATGCGGTCGCGCGTGTCCTGCGCGTCTTCTCTGGTTTTTCTGACCATGACGTCAGGAATTCTCCGGGGAAGAGGCCTTTGCCGTCGACACGCCGGCGTCCTCTTCGCGCCAGCCGCCGCCCAGCGCGCGGAAAAGGTCAATGACCGACAAAAGGTGCGCGCGGCGGACAGAGTTATGGGCAAGCGTGGCGTTGTTGAATTCGCGCTGGCTGTCCAGCACTTCCAGAAAACTGGTATATCCCGTCTCATAGCGGGCGCGCGCAAGGGAGAACGCCTGCCGCGCGGCTTCCAGCTGCACGGAGTGCGCGGCTTCTTCCCTGTCCAGCGCCCGCATGGATACCAGCGCGTCGCGGGTTTCACGGAAAGCCGATTGCGCGGCCTTCAGGTAGTCGGCCAGAGCGGCGCGCTGCAAAGCGTTCGCCTGATCCACGCGCGCCAGCCCCCGCCCCCCCTCAAATAGAGGAAGGGCCAATGTGAAGCCATAGTTCCAAATTGTGGATGGCGCGGAAAACAAACTGGAGAGCGCGGCGCTTTCATTGCCGAAAAGTCCCGTCAGGCCAATGCTGGGCAGCCATGCGCCCTTGGCGACGCCAATACGGGCGTTGGCGGCGATCAGGGCTTCTTCCGCTTGCCGCACGTCCGGGCGGAACGCGAGCAAATCGGAAGGCAGACCCACCGGCGGAATGGGCGCAAGCGGCAAAGCGTCCGCGGTTTTTTCAAACGCGCGGTCTGGCTGGCCGATCAGCAAGCCCAAAAGATGCTCGGTCAGCGCGCGCTGGCGCGCGGCCTCTGTCCATTGCGCGTGCGCGGCGGCGTGGGCGGCGCGGCTTTGCTCCACTTCCAGCGCGGAAGCCGCGCCCATTTCCTGTTTGCCCTGCACGATCTCCAGGGTTTGCTTGCGGGTTTGCAGCGTGCTGACGCTGGCGGCAACTTCCTCATCCTGCGAGCGCAGGGTGAAATAGGCTCCCGCTACCTGCGCGGCCAAAGAAATTTTTATCGTATCCCGGGCAAAACGGCTGCCCAGCGCTTCCGCGCGCGCCGCTTCATTTTGCCGCCGGATACGTCCCCATAAATCCAGCTCATAGTTCAGACTCAGCGCGGCGCGGCGGTTGGTGGAGGTCATGCTGCCCATTTGCCGTCCAGAGGCGGTTTTGGCGCTGGTACGGCTCCGCAGGTCGCTCGCCTCCGCGCCAATATGCGGAAAATAATCCGCTCCCGCTTCGCGCGCGGCGGCTTCCGCCGCTTCCATGCGCGCCACGGCGGCGGACAGGTCCTGATTCCCGGCAAAGGCGTCTTCCATCAGCGCGTTTAGGGTTGCGTCGCCGAAGAGCTTCCACCATTCCGCGTCCAGACGCTCGAAAGCCGCGTTTTCCCGCTCTGGATAACGCTCCGGCAGCACATGTTCCGGCTTTTGATAATCCGGTCCAATCGCGCAGCCCGCCGCGAAAAGCAGCGAGGCTGCGGTAAAAAAAGGCGTGATTTTCATGACATACATCCTCTTCATGACAAAGCTCATGGCACAGTCCCCTGAATATTGTGGCTGTGGTGGCCGCCGGGCGTCTTGGCCTTGCCGCGTTCCAGCCATTTGAAGAAGAGGGGAACAAAGATTGTGGCGATGAGCGTCGCGGCCAACATGCCGCCAAACACGCCGGTACCCATGGAGCGGCGCGCGGCCGCGCCCGCGCCGCTTGCCTTGACGAGCGGCACTACGCCCAGAATAAACGCGAACGAGGTCATAATAATCGGTCGGATACGCAGCCGCGCCGCCTCAATCGCGGCGTCAAGCACCGCCATCCCTTCGGCGTGTTTCTGCGCCGCGAATTCCACAATCAAAATGGCGTTCTTGGCGGCAAGGCCAATCAGTACCACGAGACCGATCTGGAAATAAATGTCGTTCGGCATCTGCCGCATCCAGATGGCGATAAGCGCGCCCATCAAAGCAAACGGCACGGCCATCAGCACCGCAATCGGCAGCGACCATTTTTCATACAGCGCCGCGAGAATCAAAAATACCATGATGACCGCGAAGCCAAAGGCGTGCAGGGACGATCCGGAGCTTCTCTTTTCCTGATAGGCCGTGCCAGTCCACGCCAGGTCGTAGCCTTCCGGCAGCACCCGCGCGGCGGTTTCTTCCACCAGACGGATGACGCTATCCGAGCTTAGGCCTGAACGCGCTTCGCCCGTCACCTTCGCGGAAAGAAAGCCGTTGAAACGCTCAACGACTTCGGGAGCAACCACGCGCCGGATCGTGGAGAAGGCGGAAACGGGGATCATCGCGCCTTTCGCGCTTTTCACATATACCTTGCCCAGGTCATCCGGTTTCATTCTGTATTCGGACTCCGCCTGCATCTGCACGCGGTACACCTTGCTCGCCAGATTGAAGTCATTGACGTACAGCGTACCCATCATGCCTTGCAGGGTGGCATATACGTCTGAGAGCGCCAATCCCAGCGACAGCGCCTTGGGTTCGTCTACTTCCACGTAAAGCTGCGGCACGTTGGCGCGCAGCGAGGTAGTCACGCGGCAGGTTGGGCACTGGAATTCAGGCAGCGCGGCGAGCGCGGCGAGAAAATCCTGAATGACCGTGTCAAGGTTTTTTGAGCTGCCGTCCGCGCGGTTCTGAATATAGGCTTCAAAACCGCCCACGGACCCCAGCCCCATAATCGCGGGCGGGCTGAAAACGATGGCCATGCCGTCCTTGATTTGCTGCCCCATGCCGGAAAATTTTCCCAGCAGCGTTTGCACGGAGGCTTCCGCCGTTTTTCGCTCTTCCCAGTTTTGCAGCTTGATGAACATGGTTCCTTTGCTGCCGCCGATCATGTCGAAGCCCGCGACGGCCAGCGTACGATCCACGGCGGGATCTTTGCCGACCATCTCGCCCATTTGCTTGGCGGCGCCAAGGGTGCGCTGTAAGGTCGCGCCGTCCGGCAAGAGCAGGGCGGAAAACAGAACGCCCTGATCTTCCTGCGGCACGAAACTTCCCGGACGCTCCAAAAACAGCGAAACGCACAGCCCGATCACCGCGAGAAACGCCAGAATGCCGATCCAGGCGTGCCGTAAAATTTTCCCCACTGTCGCGGTATAGGACTGGATAAAACGCTCAAAGGGGCGATTGAACCAGGCCATCCATGCGTGTTCCTCGTGCTTCATTTTCAGCAGCAGCGCGCAAAGCGCGGGCGACAGCGTCAGCGCCACCACGCCAGAAAGCACCACGGAACAGGCGACCGTTACCGCGAATTGCTTATACAGCTGGCCGGGAATTCCGCCCAGGAAGGCGACCGGGATAAACACCGCGCACAGCACCAGCACAATGGCGATCAGCGCGCCGGATACCTCGCGCATCGCTTCTACGGCGGCGGCGTAAGGCGTCATTTTTTCTTCCCACATCAGCCGCTCGACGTTTTCCAGCACCACAATGGCGTCGTCAACCACAATGCCGATGGCCAGCACCATGGCGAAGAGCGTAAGGGTGTTGATGGAAAAGCCAAAGAGCCACAGCCCGGCGAAAGAGCCAATGATGGAGATCGGCACGGCAATAATGGGAACCAGCGCGGCGCGCCAGCTTTGCAGGAACAAAAGCACGACCAAAACCACGAAAAAAGCCGCTTCGCCCAGCGAAGACTTCACCTCGCTGATGGAAGCGTCAATAAACAGCGTGGTGTCGAATGGCGTGACATATTGCACGCCTTCCGGGAATTTCTCCCGCAGCTCTTTCATTTTCGCGTCCGCGCGCGCGGAAACGTCCAGCGCGTTCGCGCCGCTTTGCAGGAAAATGCCTATGCCAACGGCGTCCTGCCCGTTGGTGAGGGAGCGCTGGTTGTAGCTTTCCCCGCCCAGTTCGATGCGCGCCACGTCTTTCAGGCGCAGAAGCCCTTCCGGTCCGCCCGCGCGCAAAATAATGTCGCCAAATTCCGCTTCCGTAATCAAGCGCCCGCGCGCGTTGACGGTGTAAATCAGCATCTGGTCGTCGCCGGAAGGCTCCTGCCCGATTTTTCCCGCCGCGTTCTGGCTGTTTTGCTCCCGAACCGCGGCGGCAATTTCCGCTACCGTCACGCCAAGCTGCGCCATGCGATCCGGCTTGAGCCAAAGCCGCATCGAGTAGTTCTGCGCGCCGAAAACTACCACGTCGCCAATGCCCGGAACGCGCTTTAGCTCATCTACCAGATTGATGCTCGCGTAGTTAGACAGAAAGAGACGGCTGTGTCCCTTTTCCGACGTGAGCGCATAGACTTTCAGGATGTCAGGCGAACGCTTATAGACGAACACGCCCTGGCGGCGCACCTCTTCCGGAAGGCGCGGCTCGGCGATTTTGACCCGGTTGTTGACATGCACCATGGACATGTCCGGGTCGGCGCCCACGTCAAAGGTCGCGGTAATGCTGATCTGCCCGTCTGCGTTGGATGAGGAATTGAAGTAGGCGAGGCCTTCCACGCCGTTTAACTGTTCCTCAATCGGCGCGGCAATCGTTTTGGCCAGCGTTTCCGCAGAAGCGCCCGGATAGCTGGCGGTAACGACGATGGTGGGCGGCGCGATCTGCGGATACTGCGCGACAGGCAGCGCCTGAAACGCCACCAGACCGGCCAGCACGATCACAATGGAGATAACCGCCGAAAAAATAGGGCGATCAATAAAAAATTTTGATGACATGACCGCTCCCGTTTATTCCTGCTTGTCCGCTGTTTTTGGCGCGGGCGCGCTCAATTCGTCCGCCTGTGGCGTTTCCGGGGCGGGGGCGGGCGCGCTTTCCGGGGCTTTTTGCGGCTGCGGCGCATGCGGGGCGACCGCAGCGCCGGGGCGCAGTTTCATAAGGTTATCCACGATTACCCTGTCGCCGGGCTTCAGACCGCCCAGAATCACCCAGTCCTTGCCCAGCCAGTCCCCGGTTTTGACGACGCGCGGCTCAACCTTGTTTTGCGCGTCCGCCAGCATGAGGACGTCGCCGCGCTCTGTTTGCTGCACGGCGACTTGCGGAACGAGAAAGGCGTTTTCATGCGCGCCCGCGTGCAGACGTATCCGCACGAACTGCCCCGGCAAAAGCAACCCGTCCGGGTTGGGGAATTCCGCGCGCAGCTGCTGCGTACCCAATGTGGCGTCAATGTTGGACGCCATGAAATTGAGCTTGCCCGGCAAAGGATAGACGGAGCCGTCCGGCAAAATCAGTTCCACGCCGGTTACGGTTTCCGGAGTCAGCCGTTTGCCGGGAAGTTTGCTGACGTCGCCCTCGGAAAGAGAAAAACGCGCCCAAATGGGGTCGTCCTGACGGATGACGGTTAAAAGACTGTCCGCGCCCGCGCTTACGAGATTGCCCTCGGATTTTTCCGCGCGTCCCGTAACGCCGTCGACTGGCGCGACGACAGTAGTCCAGGAAAGGTTCAGCCGCGCTTGCCGGAAATCGGCCTGCGCGACGTCGTCCGCGCTGACCGCCGCATCGTATTCGCGGCGGCTGACGCCGTGGATCGCCAACAGTTTTTCCGCGCGCTGCCGTTCCAGCGCGGTTTGCGCCGCGCGCGCTTTGGCGCTGGCGTAGGTATTTTCATAGACGTCGCGCTCAATTTGGAAAAGGGCCTGTCCGGCCTTGACCGTTTCGCCTTCCCGATAGAGCTGGCGCGTCAAAATTCCATTGACGCGCGCGCGGACCTCGGTTTCTTTCGCGCCTTCGGTTTGCGCCATGATTTCCAGCACGCGCGGCACGGCGGCGGCCTCCATGGTCAGCGTCGTGACCGGTAAGGCGGGCATGGCCTGCTGCGGCGCGGAATCGGAACAGCCCGCCAGCGCGAACAATCCCATGGCTGCGCCTATTGTCGCGCCAATTCGCGCTTTGGCGGCGTAGGACAAAAAGCCGCGATTACACAGAACGCCAGCGCGGAAAGGAGAAAACCAGGGGGACATAACGCAACCTCCAGAGGGAAACGAGAAGGAAAAGTCAGGCGCTAATTATACGTACATGAATGTATGTTAGCAACTCGTCATTCAGCGCGGAAAGCTCTTTTTTACAATGTTTTACACGTATGCAGGGAATGACAATCCCCTGGAAAATCAGGCGCTGACTTGTCTGCCGCAGATGCGGCTTTCATTCGCCTCCTCGCTTTTTGCGTAAGCGTCCGCAGGGAAAGCTCAATACGCAAATTGCGCGCTGAAATATATCGGACGCTCGCGGCGTCCCGCGGGCAATCCCTTTGTCGCCAGGGAACGCGCAAATGTCAGCGACGCGGATACGTATCTCCCGCGCGCGGCCAATTCAATGCCCTGGCCGCTCAATCGTCCGCCCGCGTCTCCGCGCCGTCCGTCGTGCGCGATCTCGCCAAAATCATAAAACAGCCTCGCCGAGGCCTCGTCAAACAGCGTTCGCCATCGCTCATCGCGCACCGCGCGCCGCCAATGCAGCTGATTCCGCCAATAGCCCCCGCTGTTTCCTGCCAAACTCCATTCTTTGAAGCCGCGCACTGAATACAAACCGCCCAAACTGACTCGCTGCGGACTAAAAAGCGCGTCTTCACTGCGCTGAATATGCAGAAAACTTTCCGCGCTGAGCTGCTGGCCGCCCAGCAGAAACGGATGTAAATAACTGGCCGTCAGCGTATATTTGTTATAGCGCGCCTCCGGCGCATCCGCGCGAGAATGCTTGCCGCTTTGCGCATCCAGCGCGCGGATCCCGCGCTGCCAGCCGACGTCTGCATTTACGTAGGCGCTTCCGATCCGCTGCCCGTGATAGAAAGCCAGCTGAAACTCGGTCAGGCGGTGGCTGGAAATTTTTAGCGGCGCTTCCTCAAAATAGTTGCGTGTGCGCAGGTGCGACAACCCCGCGATCACGCCCGTTTTGCTCGCGCCGTCCCGATGAAATACCCGGTCGGCGCGAAATTCATGGACTTGATTTTTACCGCTGGTCTCAAAGACCAATCCCGCGGCCTTGTTGCGGGCGCGATACTCGCTGTGACTGTAATTGTAGGAAAGAGTCCACCACCCTATGGGAATATCATAAAACAGGCTCTGATTTTTTGCGTGTTTTCCTTTTCTTCCGCCCGTATCCTGTCCGCCATTTATGATAATCCGATCCGCCAAACCCAGCGGGCTATCCAGGGATAGGCGAACGTTCGCTTGTTGTTCGCCTGTGGTTTTTTCACCATAATTACCGCGCATTATATTCATATGCCATGATTTTTCCCGCGTGGGCGAGTCTCGCTTTTTGATTCGTATTCGGCTCTCCCCATGGTTTTTCCCAGGGAAAATATCTATCTCAATGTGACGTGAAAGCAGACGATCCAACTGATCCGTCATTTGTTCCAGTTCGCGCAGATTGAGAAGTTCTCCCGTTTTTCCGGGGAATGCCCTGCTTATTTCGGTTTCTGTGAGATTCGGATGTTCATTGTCTATCTCTTCCAGTTTTCCCTCCACCACCAATATTTCCAATTCAGAATTGGAAATATCCTGTTCGGGAAGATACGCGCGGGAGGTAATATTGCCGCGCTTGAGATAAAAATTTGTAATTGCGCCCAATAACTCGTTGATACGCGCGCTGTCAAGGCATTGGTTCTCAAAATAACGGATAGTTTCTTTCTGTTCCGTTTCCGTCATATGATCCGCGCCTTGGATACGGATACGATGAATTGTGAAACATGGTCTGTCGTCCGGAGCTTTTTTTAATTCAGACGCATCGGGTAGAACGGGCAATTGCTGAATTTCCTCTTGCCTTTGCCGCTGCTCGTCCAGCATTTTTTGCTGGCGATCATGAATCAATCCTTGTTCGCCGGGGGTAAGCGCGGACGGCGGCATATACTGCGCCTTTGCTGCCGAATACGCCAGAAGAAAAGGCAAGCAGAACCAGAAACAGCGCATAATTTACTCGTGACTTTTAGTAGCCTAAATTATAGGAGAGATTCACGACTGGACGCCATATTTTTTTAGCCGCGCCGCGCAACTGCCGCCGCATCAAACAGCGGGTTCCAGAGGAGCGCGGCGGAGAGGAAGGCGGCTAGGGCGCGGCGGAGGCGGGTCATGGGGCTAAGCGGTTCCGGGTTGGGGCATGGCTGCTATATTTTCGTAGGGGCGCTTGCCAAGCGCCCGTGGTTTTTGTGGGCAGGTCAGGCTGGCCTGCGCATTGCTTAGTCGCTCGGCTCTGGAAGCACTTCACGATATGCTTTAAGTAATAACTCATTATATTTCGGGTCAAAGGTCTCCGTAATTAACGATGTCAAATCGCCTTTAAGACAAATTAACATTTGTCTCTTCGCAGGGTCTGAAAATAAATTGGGATATTTCCATTGGCGCTTTTCCCAATTTCTCGATAACCACTCAAAAAATACCAATGCCTCTGACCGCGAAAAAGACAGAATTATTCTGTCACCCTTAATACATCCATCGGTCATTTCACTTTGGCTTAAATGCAGTACCAAGCTCGAATACGCCATTAACATTGCGCATCCGCACTGTAATGGTTTCACCTTGAACTATAACCCGAAACTGTCCATTGGTTCCGGGCTTTAATCCGGCATTTTTCGCGGCCTCTGCTCCGATTTTTTCAATATCACGAGCAGCTGCCAAGGTATCCCCGCCATGCTGGAAAGAGACGCCGCCAAAGCGGCGTTCGCCCAGCCCCCCGCCGCAAAAGCGGAACCCGCAGACGCCGCCCCCGCAGCCCCCGCAGCCGCAGCGGTCGTCGCGGCAGCCGTGGCCGACAGCGGCTGCCAGAACAGGGCGGCGCAGAGGAGAAGGGAGAGGAGGCGGCGGGTCATGGGGCTAGTTTTGTAGCGTCCACCAATTGCAGTACACATCCGGTTCCAACATGACAGTTGCCTCCGACATTACGCCACAAATGTCAAATAACACATGTATGCCTGAACCCAAACTATCACGGCGCAATTCGACCAAGCGAACTTTTTCAGATGTAATTGTCATCACACTCCTTCCTGCGCACCGCAATGTCACCTCAAACGAGTCAGCTACCGTACTGAAAGAAATATCCAACTCCACCTGACCATCGCTCGACTGCTTCACATAGCGACAACACTCAGAGCCTTCTTCGGTCGGCGCAATACCGAACATCTCCAAGAATTCAAGCGCACTCGGAAATTCCATTTGTCACCCTCAATGACGCGGAATCCTTGCTCATCCCCAACCTCCTTCCCGCCCAGAAACAATAGAAAACTCAGTCTGGCCGTAAATATCCACAGTCATATCCGTTGAAAACACTACATGCGAAAGTTTTACGTTTTTAGCCAAAACTGCCAAGCCATGCGGAAGGGCATCTACCTCAATCGGCAGAACTGGAAATGCAACTTTTTTATATACATACGACTGCTCATAGGTAGTTTTATGAGAATCAGTCCAGTCATAAACAAACACACCCCGTTCCGCCAACTCAATAAAGCTATTAGTCTTTATTGACTCCAATAGATGAGCCTGAGTTAACTTTGGCATTTCCTCATAAAGCATCCGCTCTATTTCATCTACTGGTATGTAGCAACCCTTTAATACTTCGGATGGCATTGGCCCCCATCCAGCCGTAATAAGCACGGCCACATTCCCTTCCCTGTCTGAAGCCAGCCACGTTACGTCAAATCCGTCAGGATAGGGGCGGTTATCCATTTCAATTTCCTTTCTTCGGCAGATTGTCAGTCTTGAAACTGGTTCCGGGGGGAAAGACATCTCTCCCAAAGGTTGCTTCGCAATTTGGGCAAATCGGAACTTCTGCTCCTGTCCTTGGACGTATTGCTTCGGTAAAGCGCACTTCCTCTTTTACACCGCCCAACGCTTCTACAACGTGGCTTTCAGCGCACATACTATTACCACAAGCTCGCGCTGCAACTTCACCAGTTCTTACGTTGTAACCACTGGTCACAGTCGCAGGAGCCCTTCCACCCTGCGGTGCAAGTTCTGCCGCAAGGGCATCTCGTGATGCCCTTGCTCGCGCCAGAAGTTCTACCTCCTGATTCGCAGCATTCAGCCCACTTCCGAGCGTCCCGCCCTTCCCCTCAATCCCCGGTCCGGCAAACGCCGCGCCGAGCACCCCGGCGGCAATCAGGTCATTCAGCGTGACCTCCCCCGTCATGCCGTACTGGAGCCCTGCGGCAATCCCCGCCGAT
>JAIRPW010000013.1 GCA_031256795.1 Zoogloeaceae bacterium
CCCCCCCCCCCCCCCCCCCCCGCGCACTTTTACCGAGCCTTTGCACGTCGGGCGTCCCGTTCTTGTTGACCGGGATGTTTTTTTGCGGCGTGCAGCGGAAGTTCTGGATCGCCGCTGGCTGACCAATGACGGAGAGATGGTACGCGAGCTGGAGCGTCGTATCGCGGCGCGTCTAGGCGTTCGCCATTGTGTGTGTACCTGCAACGGAACAGCGGCGCTGGAAATTGCCGCGCGCGCATTGGAGCTTTCCGGCGAGGTCATTTTGCCTTCCTGGACTTTTGTCGCGACAGCAAACGCGCTGCTCTGGCAGGGACTGACGCCGGTCTTTGCCGATATTGACCCAGAAACCCACAACCTTGACCCGGAAGCTGTGCGTCGCGCCATTACGCCGCGCACTTCCGCAATTCTGGGCGTACATCTCTGGGGGCGTCCCGCTCCGGTCGCGGAGTTGCAGGCGCTTGCCAAGGAACAGGGCGTTTCTTTATTCTTTGACGCCGCACATGCTTTCGGCAATTTTCTGGACGGCACGTCAATCGGAAATTTCGGCGCCTGCGAGATTTTTAGCTTTCATGCCACAAAAATATTTTCCACGCTGGAGGGCGGCGCGATCGTCACAAATGACGAAGTCCTAGCCGGACGTGCGCGCCTGATTCGGAATTTCGGCTTTGATGGCCTCGACCATACTGCCGTTTTGGGCGTCAACGGGAAAATGAACGAAATCTGCGCCGCGTTCGGTTTGACCAGTCTGGAACGTTTTGACGATCTTATCGCCGTGTACCGCGCCAATTACCTGGCATATGCCGACGCGCTTTCCGGCGTGCCGTGGCTGCGCTTACTGCCGATGGACGCCGAGAGCGGCGCTTGTCCGTACATCGTGCTGGAAATCGCGGGGGACGCTCCTGTGCGCCGGGATGTCCTGCTTGCCCGTTTGCATTCCCGCAACGTTCTGGCGCGCAAGTATTTCTGGCCGGGCGTTCATGCGCTTGAACCTTACCGCACGCTCTTTCCGGATGCGGCGGCGCGTTTGCCGCGCACCTGCGCGCTTGCGGAAAAAGTACTGGTTCTGCCGACAGGCACGGATGTTTCTTGCGCGGCGATCCGGAAAATCGCCGCTATTCTGACTACAACCAATTTTGAATAAAGGGCTTTCTTATGACAGACGTCCATCTATTTATCGAAAACTTTCTCGCCGCCTGCGATTTTGACGATCCGCCGGAAAACGCGACATTGCAGAGCGTACTGAAAGAATTGCCTCGATGGGACTCGCTGGCCATGCTGTCGGTTATCGTCATGTTCGATATGGAATATGGCAAAACCATTGATGGCGGGCATCTGAAAGCGGCCGTGACGATTGGCGACCTGTTCCGTTTGCTGGAAGGATAAGACATGGCTTCCGCGACGTTGCGTGACGTGCGCTTTGCGGGCATGGCGACTTGCGTGCCCCGGCGGGTTGTGTCCAATCTTCTGGATTGCCGTCCGCAGCAGCGCGCCGAGCGCGAGCGGCTGGTACGGAATATCGGGATTGAGTTCCGCCGTCTTGCCAATCCTTGGCAATGCTTTTCCGACCTGGCCTATATTGCCGCAGAAGCCTTGCTGGAGAAGCTGCAATGGGCGCGGGAAGAGGTTGACGCGCTTATTGTGGTCACGCAATCCCCGGACTACCTGATTCCCGCGACGGCGTGCATTTTGCAGGATCGTTTGCGTCTGCGAACCGGCGTGATCGCGTTTGACGTCAACCTGGGTTGTTCCGGATACCCTTTCGGGATCAATGTGCTGGGCAGTCTCATTGCCACGGGCGGAGTCAGGAAAGGACTGCTGCTGGTGGGGGATCGTTGCGCCTCGCTGGAAGACCCGATATTTTCCGATGCGGGAACGGCAACCGCGCTGGAATTTTCCCCAGGCGCGCCGCCGATGTTCTTTGATCTCAATACGGACGGCTCCGGGTACAAGGCCATTATGCTGCCAGCGGGCGGGGGTCGCGATCCATTCAACGCACGGCATCTGTTGCCTGTCCGCGAGGATGAAAACGGTCGCTGGCATTATCCGGACGAGCTGATTTTAGACGGTACGGAGGTGCTTGCTTTTTCCACCCGGCGCGTGCCGCCCGCTGTGGAGGCAATCCTGGCTTACGCGGGCGCGGCAAAGGAGGAGGTAGATTGGTTTGTCTTTCATCAGGCAAATCGCATGATTAACGAGACGATTCGCAGAAAACTTGCGTTGCCGGAAGAAAAAGTTCCTTCTACTTTGCGCGATTTTGGCAATAGCAGCGGCGCGAGTCTGCCGGTGACGATCACCGCGCGCCTGCGGGAGGCGCTCTCGACCGCGGGAAAGAAACGCCTTTTACTGTCTGGTTTCGGGGTTGGTTTATCCTGGGGGAACTGCCTGGTCACGCTGGAAAACGCGGTTTTCCCGGAGTTGCTTGAAACATGAGCGCACAGTTCAATCCTTTCCGCCTGGAAGGTAAACGTGTATTGGTCACGGGCGCGTCGTCGGGGATCGGACAAAAGATTGCCCTTTCTTCGGCGCGCATGGGCGCGGAAATCGTCGGGGTGGGGCGTGATCCGGATCGTATGGCGGCAACGGCCAAAGCGTTGGCGGAAATTTCCTCTTTGCCGCACAAAATGGTCTCTGCCGATCTGACGCTGTCTGCGGACCGGGAGTCGCTGCTGGGCGCTTTGGGCGCGCCCGTGGAAGGAGTCGCGCATTGCGCGGGCGTCTCGCGTCTGGCTCCCGTGCGGATGATGAGCGAAAAACACTTACGTGAACTCCAGGCAATCAATGTGGAAGCGCCCATGCTGCTGACGCAGGGTTTGCTCAAAAAGAATCTCGTCGCTTCCGGGGGTGCCATTCTGTTCCTTGCGTCCATTGCCGCGCATATTGGCGTGGCAGGGGTGGCGGGTTATTCCGGAACAAAGGCCGCTCTGATTGCCATGACGCGCTGTCTGGCGATGGAGGTCGTTTCGCGCAAAATACGGGCAAATTGCCTGTCTCCCGCGCTGGTACAAACGCCGCTTCTGGAGGCAACGGGAAAAATTGTGGGTTCCTTGGAGGAAGAGGAGAAAAACTATCCGCTGGGCTTCGGTACACCGGAAGATGTTGCCAATGCCGCTATTTTTTTCCTCTCTGACGCCAGCCGCTGGATCACCGGAACAACACTGGTCATGGACGGCGGACTAACAATCCGCTGAAAGGAAAGAAATGAAACGCATCCTCATCGTTGGCGGCGGTGGTCAGGGTCACATCATTCATGACGTGCTTTCGCGTGACGCGAATCTGCGGGAGGAAGGCATTCAAATCGCGGGCTTTCTGGATACGCGCGCGGACCTTGCGCAGCCTGAAGGCCTAGACGCCGCTGTTTTGGGCAACCCTCTTGACTGGAAAGTGGAAGCGGACGATCTCTACATTCCCGCCATCGGAAACCCAGAATGGCGAGAGAGATTGCTCGCGCCGCTGATCGCGCAAAACGCGCGCTTTATTAGCTACACAAAGGAAGCGTTTATTGCCGCGCGGACGATGATTGGGCAAGGCGTATATATGACTCCGGCGTCCGTTGCGTCGACCGATTGCCGGATCCATGATTTTTGCTACATAGACACTTATGTTGTGATTGGTCATGACGTGGAAATCGGCGCGTATAGCATGATTAGCGCCATGACGTTTTTGGCGGGCGGCGTGCGCGTGGGAAAGGGCGTTTGGATTCATCCGCGCTCCGTCGTCGCCAAGGGTGTGCGGATCGGCGACCGCGCGGTGGTTGGCATCGGTTCCGTTGTCGTAAAAGATGTTCCGCCCGACGTGACCGTATTCGGCAATCCTGCCCGCGTGATCAGTGTTCGCGAGGGCGGAGCGTGAGAACAGAAGTTTTCTCTGCGGCCCCGAAAGAAAAATGAATCGCGTTCCTGACAAAAATGACGGCGCGCCATTTCTGGAGGTTTGACCATGATCTATCCTTCTCTTCCGCCCGCCAGTTACACAGAAACGCTCTGGTTTGATCTGGAGCGCGAGAGGCTCTTTCGTGAACACTGGATTTTGGTGGGAATGACCCAGCAGCTTCCTTCCGAAAACTGTTATATCACCCGCGAGGTTGGCGGAATTCCGGTGCTTGTGCAGAAAATCGGCGGCCAGCTTCGCGCGTTTAAAAATGCTTGCCCGCACCGCCTTTGCCCAATTCAGACCGGCGCTTTCGGGAACCGGAAGTTACTGTGTCCCTATCACGGCTGGAGCTTTGGGCAAGAAGGGCGGCTACGCGGAATTCCTTTGGGAACGGGCTACAATTTTTCGGAAGAAGACAAAGTCTGCATGGATTTGCAGACTTATCCGCTGGAGGCTGTCGGGGATTTTCTGTTCGTCAATGTCTCCGCAACTCCAAAGCCTATTTCCTGGCAATTCTCGGACGACATGCTCCTGCTTCTTACGGAACTTTCCCGTTTTCTTTCGCGGGAAGTTTCTTATACGAGCTGGACGGGAAAATATAACTGGAAACTCAATTACGAAAATATCATTGAAGGCGAAGGGCAGCACGTACCCTTTGTGCATCAAACGACTCTCGCGCCCAGCTTTAAGTCCGAAGGCTCTCCCGTTCCGCCCAGTCATTTGTTCCGGCCAGACGGTCCTTTGGGGAAAATCCATCTGACAGAAATGCCGGACTGGGCGCATTCGCCAATTCCGGGGCTGGACGACAATGGCAAGCCCAAGAAGATTGACGTGCGCGAGGTGAGCGATATTAAGCGCAGGCGGATTGCCTATACGCCGCGCTGGCATTCTGAACGTATGGAATCCTGCGACCGGGGCTGGTATTTCGCCTGTCACATTTTTCCGAATGTGAATGTCTCCATCACTTCCGGGGAGTGGTGCTTTCTCGAACAGTTTTCTCCCCTTGCTCCCGATCGCACCGAATATCATTCCTGGGCATTTTCCGCTCGGTTGAAGGAAGGCGTGCGCCCCATGCCGCATTTGTTGTGGGGATTTCATCACAACGAGAAACGAGTTGTCGACGAGGACGTCGTCGTTTTTGAGGAAGTGCAGAAAGTACTCGCTTCCCGGCCAGACAACGCGGGCTATCTGGGAGAAAACGAGCGAACGCTCGCCGCGTTTGGGCGTTACTACCTGCAATGCCTGAAGAAAGGGGAAGACTATGCGTGAATCCTTGCTGGTTGTCGGCCCGGATTCTTCCGTCAAGAGCGCTTTCGCGCTCGCGCGGGAAATTTTCCCTGATCGGAAAATTGTCTGCCATGAAGCGCCGACCACGGATTATTACCGTTTTGATCTCTCCGGCCTTTCCGCGTTTCCCGCCGAAAAGTGGGAAATCGCCATCGCCGTAAATGAATACTGGATCAATGACGTGCGCCGCGCTTTTCATGAGGCCATTGCCGCGCGCGGGGGGTATCGGGAAATTTCCCTGATTTCGCCGCGCGCGAGCGTCTCTCCAGACGCGGAAATCGGAAAGGGATCGCTTGTGTATGGCGGCTGCTTTCTCGGCGGCGGCTGCCAGGTCGGGCGCCACGCTGTCTTGCGCCCCAATGTTTTCCTTGGTGAAAACGTGCGGATTGGCAACTATGTGACTCTGGAAGCCAACGTTTCCATCCGGGAGGATTGTTGCGTCGGCGATTTTGTTACGGTATGCGCCAATTCCAGTTTGCTGCTTCGGACAAGCGTCGGCGCGCATTGTTACCTCAACCTAGCGCGGCAATATTCTGGAAAAATTCGTTCCGGAACTTTCTATTCCCCCATGTTTGAAAATCCGATTCACTTCTTCGGCGAGGGTTTTACGCCAGAGCCAGAGTCTGTGACATAAGGAAGAATTACAGAAAAAAGAACGTATGCAAAAAAATCTGTTCATTTCCGGTTTTGCCAAATGCGGCACATCGTCGCTTGCCGAATGGTTTGTGCGCAACGAACTGGCGGAATACCTTGTGGAAGGATTCAAAGAGCCGGGAGTTTATGAACGCTCGGATTTTGGTTCCTTTGGTTTGCGGACAAGCAACGGCTGGCTGCTGGACGCGACCGTCAGCTACAGCGTAAACCCTGCCGCGCTTGCCCGAATGCCGGAGCAGCATACAAAGATTGTGCTGTGCTTTCGTAACCCTTGGGAGCGTCTGTTTTCACACTTTCGGATGCGCAAGCTCGAAACCGCGCCTCCTGGCCTGAAAACGGTAAATCCTGTTGATCATTATCCTACGCAAATATTAACGCATGCGGAAAGAAATCAGCAGAGTTATCCGAAAAAGAAACTTCCGTTCCTTCAAAAATATCTTCACAGAGAAGCGGAGAGAATGTGGAATAGCGACTTTCCCGGCAGAATCGCTTATGAACTGGCTTTTTATTTCTCTCACGGAGGGTTTCCGTTTCATTCCATTTTGTCAGAAGGCCGTTATTTTCGCGGTGTCAAAAACGTGCTGGAAAAATACAACGCCGAAGACGTAATTCCCGTGTGTGTTCCGCTTCTGGAGGACGACGCGCTCCGCGCCGCGTTTTTAAATCCGTTATGGGAATGGAACGCGAAACGACGAAAGTCCCGCGCGAAAATGTTCTCGCGGGTCTGGACGTCCGTGAAGAAAAACCCGATTTTTCCGCGCCGGAACTTTCCGCCGCGCGCGCTTTCCTGGCTTTCGACCTGCAAAATCTCAAAACCCTGATGACAGAGAGTGGCATGACGCTGGATTTCATGGATTTCCCCAGTCTGGAGATACCTCTCTCCCGCGTTTGATGCGCGCCGCCATCCGGGAAATCGGCGCTTGTAGTTTTATAAATGGCGGCAAACAACAAACAAGGAAATTTTCATGTCTTTCGCAACCGGTCTCCATACGCCATGAACGCGCCCTATTATATTTTTGCCTATGACTGGCAGGATAAAAGCGAGGGAGTGCGCGCCCTGCATCATCTCTGTAGCGCGCTCAACGAATCCGGAGAAGAAGCCTGGCTTTCCTTTGTCGAAACGGTCAATCCCAAACTGAACACGCCGATCTTGCAACTGGACGTCTGCGCCCGACACGAAGAGGAAGGCCGTCACGCCATCGCCGTCTACCCGGAAGTCGTCCTCGACAATGTAATGGACGCGCCCGTCGTCGCGCACTGGATACTGAACAAGGAAGGCCGGATCGCCGGAAAACACATCAACGCGGACCCGGAGGATTTGTTTTTCTATTACAGCCCCATGTTTTTCCCGGACGAGACGGATTCGCGCCCGCGCGATCTTCTGAATACCGCCTGCCGCCATCATGATCTGGAACTGTTTTCTCCCGATCCAAAGCGGACGCGGACGCACCCTCTTTTGTATATCAACCGGATTCCCGAAAGCGAAATTGATTTTTCCGCCTTGCCGCCGGACGTGGAAGTTCTCTCTAATCTCCTTCCGCTTCCCCTGCCCGAACTTGCGGAAAAACTGCGGGGAGCAACGCTGCTGTATACCTATGAATTTTCGGGGACCTGTACTCTGGCCATGTTATGCGGCTGCCCCGTGATCGCGCGCGAACACCCGCGCTATCCGCAGCTGGGATTTACCGCCGATACGCTCCGGGCCTATCCCCAAAAACAGTTTGCCTATGCCTTGTCCGATACGCCGGAAGCCATTGCGGAGGCCCGCGCGCGTCTACCGGGTATCGCGGACAACCTGCGCGCGGACGAGCCGCGTTTTCAGGCGCAGCTGACGCGCTTTATCCAGAAAACCCAGGATGCCGCCGCGGCGCTAAAACCGCCCGTTCTACGTCAGCCTTCGCGCTCCAAGTTTTTGCGGGATCGCGAGCATAAAAAAGAATGCGCCCCGCTGCTCGCCCAGGCACAAGCGCATTATGCGGCAGGAGAAAATGACGCCGCATTTGAAAAGCTCGCGCAGGCGCATCAAAAAAACCCCGACGAACCCCAGGTTCTCCTGTATCTCGCCCTGATTGCCGTTCGCGCCCGCGATTTCGGAACCATGCAGAAGTTTATTCTGGCCGCCTTGCGGCGCGCGCCCGACCGTCACGACTTTCTGGTTACGTTAGCCGAGGAATTGCTACGCACGGGCGCGGCGGAACTTGCCCGAAATTTCCTGAATACCGCCATCGGCAAAAGTCCGGGTCTGCTGGGAGCCTATCCTCTTTTGGTAGAGGCCATGCGCCAGAGCGGGCAGACTGCGGAAGCGAAAGCCCTGTGCCGTTTTCTGCTGGCGGATCGTTTGCGCGCGCGTTCTCCTATCCGCACCCGTATTGAATCCCTGGAAATGGAAATGTAATTTGCCGCTTGCAGACGCTCCAGGCAGAAACGCGCTCCGCTTTTACAGACAGGCACGGTTACGGGGAAGAGGGTAAAATTCGACGTTTATCTTTTTCACACACTGGAGAACGTCAAGTGACCCGCATCATTGTTGTGACTTCCGGCAAAGGCGGCGTCGGAAAGACGACCACGAGCGCCTGTTTCGCTTCCGGCCTCGCCTTGCGCGGCTTTAAAACCGCCGTGATTGACTTCGACGTGGGACTGCGCAACCTTGACCTCATTATGGGCTGCGAACGGCGCGTGGTGTACGACTTCATTAACGTGATCAATCAGGAAGCCCGCCTGAATCAGGCGCTGATTAAAGATAAGCACTGCGAAAACGGCAATCTCTTCGTTCTGCCCGCCTCGCAAACCCGCGACAAAGACGCGCTTACGGAAGAAGGCGTGGAACGGGTTCTGCGCGAACTGGAACATATGGGCTTCGACTATATTGTCTGCGATTCCCCCGCCGGCATCGAACACGGCGCGCTCATGGCGCTCACCTTCGCGGACGAGGCGCTGGTCGTGACCAATCCCGAAGTTTCCTCCGTGCGCGATTCGGATCGCATCCTCGGAATGCTGCAATCCCGCTCTCGCCGCGCCCAGGAAGGACGCGACCCCGTGCAGGAACACTTGCTGATTACCCGCTACGCGCCCAAGCGCGTGGAAGAAGGCGAAATGATGTCCTACAAGGATATTCACGAACTTCTGCGCATTCCGGTTCTGGGCGTTATCCCCGAATCCGAACAGGTGCTTCAGGCTTCCAATCAGGGAACGCCCGCCATCCACCTGGAACCATCCGACGTGGCGGAAGCCTACCGCGACGCGATCTGCCGCTTTCTGAAAGACGATCCCGCGCCGCCCCTGCGCTTTGTGGATTACGCCAAACCAGGAATTCTGCATCGTCTCTTTGGAGGAAAGTGACCATGCAAGCGCAGACCCTTTTCAGTCTGTTGTTCGGCGGCAAGCCCAAAGCTACAGCGGCAACCGCGAAGGAACGTCTCGCGGTACTCATCGCAAGCGAGCGCAACACGCGCGGCGGCGTAGACTTTATGCCCGCCCTGCAACGCGATTTGCTTGAGGTAATCTCCCGCTATTTTCCGGTAGACCCAGAAGACATTCGCATCAACCGCGAAAGCCAGGGCGCCGGAGATCTGCTGGAAATCAATATCGCCCTGCCTGACTCCGTCAACGCGGCCTAAAGCTGGAGTCAGTCTGGCGGCAATTTTCCCCGTTTTTTTATGGAGGCGTGCTATGCCCGATTCCGCGTCCCAATTTCCGGTGGACTGGTATTTTGACGAGACAATCCTCGCTCTGGAGGAAAAGCTGCTTTTTGCGGCAGGGCCGGGGTACGCCGGTCACGCGCTCATGGCGGAAAGCGAAGGATGCTATCGCGCCCTGGAATGGCTTGAGAACGGACAGCTGATTCTGAACCACGCGGATGCGCATTGGCTCCTGTCCAATGTCTGCCGCCACCGGCAGGCCATTATGCTCAAAGGATCCGGCCAATTGCAGGGCGCGCTGGTCTGCCCGATTCACCGCTGGACCTATGACGACGAAGGCACGCTCAAGGGCGCGCCGCATTTCCCGGAAAACCCCTGCCTAAACCTCAACCGGGTCAAACTGGAAAACTGGAACGGACTGCTTTTCAAAGGGCCGCGCTGCGCGCGGGAAGACCTTGCCGGAATGTCTCTGGCAAACTCCTTTGATTTTTCCGGCTACAAACTCGACAAAGTAGTGCTGCATGAATGCGACTACAGCTGGAAAACCTTCATTGAAGTGTATCTGGAAGACTATCACGTCGCGCCCTTTCATCCCGGCCTGGGTAACTTCGTGACCTGCGACGACCTTTCCTGGCAGTTCGCGGAATGGTACTCCGTGCAAAAAGTGGGCATTACCCCGCTGATGAAATCCGGTTCCGCGGTATACGAACGCTGGCAAAAAATTGTGCGCGAATATTACGCGGACCGGCATGAAACGCCGCCGCAAGGCGCCGTGTGGCTTACCTACTACCCCAATATCATGGTGGAATGGTATCCGCACGTCCTGGTAGTTTCGACCGTCTGGCCGCGCGGACTTGATAAAACGCGCAACGTCGTAGAATTTTATTATCCAGAAGAAATCATCAGCTTCGAGCGCGAATTCATCGAGGCGGAACAGGCGGCCTATATGGAAACCGCCATCGAGGATGACGACATTGGCGCGAGAATGGATCAGGGACGAAAGGCGCTCTTTGCGGAAGGGCGCAGCGAAATTGGCCCCTACCAGTCTCCGATGGAAGACGGGATGCGGCATTTTCATCGTTTCTATCGCCGCCTGATGGAGGCCGAAATTTTGAAAGCGCGGAGCTGATGCGCGCGGCGGATTCCCCGCGCGCCTGTTATCACTGCGGACTGCCGGTTCCGGCGGACTCCGCGTTTTCCGTTGTCATTGGCGGCGCGGCGCGAACCATGTGCTGCGCGGGCTGCGAGGCGGTGGCCGCCGCCATTGTGGAGTACGGCCTTACGGATTATTACGCGCGGCGGGACGCGCTGCCGGAATCCCCGCAGGAAGCGCTGCCTACAACGCCAGAAACGCTATCCTTGTTTGATCGCGCGGATTTCCAGAAAAACTTTGTCCGCGCGGCAGGCGAGCATGAGCGGGAAGCCTCGCTCATGCTGGAGGGCATTACCTGCGCCGCCTGCGTATGGCTGAACGAACGGCATATCGGGCATTTGCCCGGCGTCACTGGCGTGGAAGTCAATTACGCGACCCGCCGCGCGCGTGTGCGCTGGGACGAGCGGCGCATTCAGCTTTCGGACATTCTGCGCGCCATCGGCCAGATCGGGTATCGCGCGCATCCCTACGACGCCGCGCGCTACGAGGAAATGGCCGGACGCGAGCGGCGCGAGGCGCTATGGCGGCTGTGGGTCGCCGGCTTCGGCATGATGCAGGTCATGATGTACGCAGTTCCGGTCTATCTCGCGGGCGAAGGAGAAATGACCGCGGATATTGAAAGCCTGATCCGCTGGGCAAGCCTGATTCTGACCTTGCCAGTGGTGTTTTACGCTGCGGCGCCTTTTTTTCGGGGCGCGTGGCGCGATCTGAAATTCCGGCGCGTCGGCATGGATACTCCGGTCGCGCTGGGAATTGGCGGCGCGTTTCTGGCCTCTGTCTGGGCAACCTTGGCGCGAAGCGGCGAAGTCTATTTCGACTCCGTCGCCATGTTCGTCTTTTTCCTCCTGGGCGGACGCTATCTGGAAATGACCGCGCGGCAAAAAGCGGTCGGCATGACCGAGGCGCTGGCACGGCTCATGCCCGCGCTCTGCCAGCGTCTGCCGGGCTTTCCGCGGGAACGCGCGCCAGAATGCATTCCCGTGGGCGACTTGCGCCCCGGCGACGTGGCCCTGGTCTCGCCTGGAGAAATTATCCCCTGCGACGGGCGCGTGCTGGAAGGCGTAAGCGCGGCGGATGAATCGCTTCTGACCGGCGAAAGCCGCCCCGTAGCCAAAACGCCGGGAGACGCGGTGACGGGCGGCGCGCTGAACCTGGAGGGGCCGCTGTGCGTGCAAACCGAAGCCGTAGGCGAAGAAACGCGCCTCTCCGCCATTGTGCGCCTCATGGAGCGCGCCGCATCCGAAAAACCGAAAATCGTCGTCCTCGCGGATCGCGTCGCGCAATGGTTCGTGCTGATCCTGCTTTTGGTCGCGGCTGTCACCGCGGTTCTTTGGTACAGCATGGATCCGAGCCGCGCCTTATGGATCACGGTTTCCGTGCTGGTTGTCACCTGTCCGTGCGCCCTGGCGCTGGCTACTCCCATTGCCTTAACCGTTGCTTCCGGCGCGGCGGCGAAGGACGGTTTGCTGGTCACGCGCGGCCACGCGCTGGAAACGCTGGCGCGCGCAACGCATTTCGTCTTTGACAAAACCGGCACCCTTACCGCCGGACGCCTGCGGCTGCGCGCTCTTCGCGTAGCGCGCGAAGAGACGTCGGCGGAACAGGTTTTGGGATTGGCCGCCGCGCTGGAGCGGCCTTTCGCGCATCCGCTGGCGCAGGCGATTCTGGCGGAGGCAGACGCCCGCGCCCTCGCGCCGCCGGACGCGGAGGAGGCGCGCGCGCGCCCTGGCGGCGTGGAAGGCTTCGTGGCGGGGAAAAAATATTTTCTTGGCCGACCAGGCGCGTCAGAAGGCGCGGCCTGTCCGGAAGATTGGCAAGACACTGGAGAAACCGTCCTCGTCCTGTCCGACGAGGACGGGGCGCTCGCTTTTTTCGCGCTGGAAGATAAAACGCGCGCAGGCGCGGCGGAACTGATCGCGGATCTGAAAGCTGCGGGCTATCGAACGCTGCTGATGTCCGGAGACGCGGAGAATGCCGTGCGCCGAGTCGCGGAACTCTTGCGCCTGGATGACGCGCAAGGCGGCATGACCCCAGAGGACAAGCGCCTTGCGGTACGCGCGCTGGAAGAAGCGGGTGCGGTCGTCGCCATGGTGGGCGACGGCGTGAATGACGCGCCCGTGCTCGCGCAGGCGCAGGTCTCTGTCGCCATGGGCGCGGGAGCGCCGCTCGCGCGCGCCCAGGCGGACGTCGTGCTGCTTTCGGAAACGCTGGATAGTCTGCGCCGCGGCGTGCGGCGCAGCCGCTTCACCCTTGCCGTCATCCGCCAAAATCTGGCCTGGGCATTCGCCTACAATCTCTGCGCCCTGCCGCTGGCCATTGCCGGATACGTCACGCCGTGGGCGGCGGGTATTGGCATGTCGGCAAGTTCGCTCCTAGTCGTCCTAAACGCGCTGCGCATTCAGAAATTCATGCCGCCCGCCGTTTCCGTCTCTTTTTCTCGCCGCGCCTGAACGCGGAGGATTTGCTCATGGAAAGCCTGTATCTGCTCATCCCCTTTTCAGTCGTTCTGGTTTTTGCCATTGCCTTGATTTTTTGGCGGGCGCTCAAGGGCGGACAGTTTGACGATCTGGAAGGTCCGGGCTTTCGCATTTTGATGGACGACGATATTCCCAAAGCCCCTCCCGATCCGCCGCAAAATACAGAAACGCAGCAAAAATAAAACGTCCCACGAAAGCGGCGAAACATGCCAGAACTGCCGGAAGTCGAAGTGAGCCGCCTGGGACTTTTGCCTCTCGCCGGGCGAAGTCTGCTGCGTCTTGTCGTCCGCGAATCCCGGCTGCGTCGTCCGATTCCGCCCGATCTCGGCGAAAGGCTTTTCAGCGGCATTCGCCTGGAGAGCGTCGCGCGGCGCGGAAAATATCTGCTGTTCCATTGGCCGGAAGCGCGAGGCTGGCTCATTTTGCACCTGGGCATGTCGGGCAGCGTGCGAATTCTGGAGGATATGGAACGCGCGCCAGGAAAACATGATCATGTGGACTTTGTTTTCTCCGAAAATACGCTATTGCGTTTCCGTGATCCTCGGCGCTTTGGTTTGCTGGAGTGGCAATCCGGTGAAAATCCTCTTGCGCATCCCCTGCTTGCGCCTTTGGGCATAGAGCCGCTCTCTGAAAATTTCACGGCGGACTGGCTGGCAAAGGCCGTTAAAGGGCGGCGTATCCCCGTTAAGCCTTTTCTCATGGACTCGCGGCGCGTCGTGGGCGTCGGCAATATCTACGCTTCGGAAAGCCTGTTCCGGGCGGGTATCGCGCCCTTTTGTCCGGCAGGTTCCCTTTCGCGCGCGCGGCTGGAGCGTCTGACGCGCGCGGTTCAGGAAGTTTTACAGGAAGCGATTGCGGCGGGCGGCAGCTCTCTGCGCGACTATGTGCGCAGCGACGGCGGCGCGGGCAGTTTTCAGCTTTCCTGCGCCGTATATGGACGCGCGGCCATGCCCTGCCCGCGCTGCAAAACCCCCATTGCGGAAATCCGGCAAAACGGGCGCGCCAGCTTCTACTGCCCCCGCTGCCAAAGTTGACTACAGCCCCAGCGTAAGACGCGGCGCGGCAGCCTCCGCGCCGGAACGCGGCTCGGCAGAAAAAAACCGATCGCCCAGCCAGCGCGCGGCATGACGCGCGGCGTCCTCCGGCCAGCGCGTAATGAACGGATCGGCCAGCCGATGCGCCAGTTCCACAAGATCCGTATCCTTTTCCAGACTGGCGTAGCGCAGCAGCGGCAGACCGCTCTGCCGACTGCCGACAAATTCTCCAGGCCCGCGCAATTCCAAATCGCGGCGCGCAATTTCAAATCCGTCCGCGCATTCATAAATAATTTTCAGCCGCGCGCGCGCCGTAGGAGATAACGGCTCGGCATACAGCAAAAGACAGACGCTTTCGTCCTTGCCGCGCCCAACCCGCCCGCGCAGCTGATGCAGCTGCGCCAAACCGAAACGCTCGGCGTGTTCAATCACCATCAGACTGGCGCGAGGCACATCCACGCCCACCTCAATGACGGTAGTCGCGACCAGAAGCGGCAGTTCTCCCGCCGCAAAGGCGGCCATTACCGATTGTTTTTCCGCAGTTTTCAAACGCCCATGCACAAGACCGACCGTGTATTCCGGAAGAGCCGCCGACAGCCAGACATGCGTATCCAGCGCGGTCTGCAATTCCAGGGTTTCGGACTCCTCAATCAGCGGACAAACCCAATACGCTTGCCGCCCGCCCGCAATCTGGGCGGCAAGCCAGGAAAGAATTTCTTCCCGCCGCTCAACGCGCAGCAGCCGCGTGCGCACCGGCGCGCGGCCTGGCGGCATTTCATCCAATACGGAAACATCCAAATCCGCGCAATAGCTCATGGCCAATGTGCGCGGAATGGGAGTCGCGGACATCATCAGCTGATGCGGCGCGACAACAGAAGCCGAAACCCCTTTATCGCGCAGCGCGATGCGCTGCCGCACGCCAAAACGATGCTGTTCGTCAATGACAATCAGCCCCAGACGAGTGAAATCCACGCCTTCCTGAATCAGGGCGTGCGTACCGATCACCAAATGCGCCTCCCGCGCCGCGCTGCGTTCCGCCTCTTTCGCGCTGGCTTTGAGGCTGCCGGAAAGCCAGGCAATCCGCACGCCCAAAGGCGCAAGCCAATCGGAAAATTTAAGAAAATGCTGTTCAGCGAGAATTTCCGTAGGCGCCATAAAGGCGGCCTGCGCGCCAGACTCGATCGCCTGACACACCGCCAGAGCGGCGACTAGGGTTTTCCCGGAGCCGACGTCCCCCTGTAAAAGCCGCTGCATCGGATGCGGCGAGGCCAAGTCCTGGCGGATTTCTTCAGCGCAGCGTTTTTGCGCGGCGGTAAGCGGAAACGGCAGAGCGTCCATAAGCGCGCGGGTAAGTTCGCCGCTGCCGCGCAGAACAGGCGCGCCGCTCTGCCGTCTTGCGCGATACGCCATACGCAAAGAAATTTGCTGCGCGAGCAGCTCGTCCAGCTTGATCCGCTGCCAATAGGGATGCCGCCGTTCAGCCAGCGCGATCTGATCCGCGTCTGGCGGCGGGGAATGCAAATAGCGCACCGCCTGGGCAAGCGTGGGCAGAGATTCCTTCTCTCGCCATTCTTCCGGCAGAGTTTCCGGCAGCGGCGCGCTTTCCAACGCGCGGCGTATCAGCTTTTGGATCGCGGTTTGCGCCAGCCCTTCGGTAACGGGATAAACCGGCGTGAGCGTTTCCGGCAACGGCGGCGGCGGAATGTCTTCCGCAAGAACACGCAAACGCGGATGCACCATCTCCATCCCCAAAAACCCGCGCCGCGCCGCGCCAAAAACCCGCAAACGCCGACCGGGCGTCAGAACCTCGCGCTGGCTCGGATAAAAATGGAGAAAGCGCAAAATCAAGGTCCCGCTCGCGTCCATCAGGCGAGCGACCATCTGCCGTCTTGCGCGCTGTTGAAGATCGGCGGAAAGAATCACGCCCTCCGCGAGCGCGGGCGCGTTTTCGGACAAACGGGCAATGGGCGTGACGCGCGTTTCGTCTTCATAGCGCAACGGCAAATGCAAAATCAGGTCTTCCGGACGGGAAAGCCTCAGCCGCGCGAGTTTGCTTTCCAAATCGCCGCCGCGTTTACCTTTGGATTTCCCTTCGCGCCTGTTTTCTCCGGAAAGAGGCGTTTCCCTTTCCGAAGTGTTCCCCGCCTGGGTTTTTAGTCGAGGCACGACAAAATGGCGTCCGCTTCCACCAGAGCGCCGCGGGGCAGCGAGGCGACGCCCACCACCGCGCGCGCCGGATACGGCGCGGTGAAAAACCGCGTCATTGCCTCGTTGACCCTGGGAAAATGCGCGAGATCGGTCAGGTACACAGTGATTTTCAGCGCGTCATTGAGGGACGCGCCCGCCGCTTCCGCTACCGAGGCCAGATTGCTGAATACCTGCTCAATCTGCGCGTCAATGCCCTCTACGAGCTGCTGGGTATTCGGCGACAGGCCAATCTGCCCGGAAAGGCAAACAAGCCCTCCCGCGCGCACCGCCTGGGAATAAACGCCGATGGCTTCGGGCGCGCGGCGCGTGGAAATGAAGGTTTTTTTGTCGTTCATGATGGGAAATGAAAAATAAGAGAGTGAAGACTACGCTTAGCGACGGCGATTTCCGGCGGGCGGAAGAATAACGCCCTCAATGCCCAGCGCGCGCATTTTTTTTCGGGCAGCTTCCGCCTCCGCCTGGGTTTTGAAAGGGCCAACCTGCACCCTGGCCTCCAGCGTGGAAGGAATGCCGTGCAAAGTTAGCCGCGCGTGCAGTTCTTCCGCGCGCTGGGGACTGGAAAAAACACCGGCCTGCACCAAAAAGCCCGTAACTAGGCGCGCAAGGCGCGGCGGATTGGCTTCGGGCAAAGAACGGACCGCGGGCGGCGCGGGCAACGCGATCGGCGGATCCGTCGCGGGCGGCGGCGCGGTAAATTCCGGCGGCACAACCGTCGCGCCATCAGCAGGCGCGGCCGGAGGCGCTTTCGGGAGAGCCGCGGGCGGGCGGCGTTCCGGCAGACGCGCGGGCGGCTTGACCACGGGCGGCGGGGCGGGCGGCGACTCCGCCGCGGACGGCGGCGCGACGACGGGGGGCGGCTCCGGAACGCTTTCCGGCGTAATTTCCGGGGCGGCTTCTGGCGGCTCGGCAGGCGACTCCGGCAGATTTTCAGCGGGCGCGCTTTCCGTCACCGGCTGAACAATCGGACGCTTGGGCGGCACAGGAACCGGTTCGGTATACGGCGGCGCGTCAGACGATTCCCGCTCGCCGCTCAGGGAATCCACAACCGCAAGCAGGGCAAGCAAAAGAAGCACCAGCAACGCCGCGAGCGTAAGACGGAAAATAATGCGGCCACGCTGTTCGTTTTCGTCATCGGCGGCGGAAGGCGTATTGGCTTCGGGAGCAACGGAAGGCTGCGATTTCATAAGGAATGACCCTCCTTGTTTTTAACGAGGGAGACCACCAGATCGGCTTCCGCGCGGGAAATACCGCAACGCTCGGCAATCGTCAGCGCGTCATGTCCCAAAATTGCCATCTGCATGGCCTCGCTGTAAAGCGGCGAAGTATTTTGCGCGGCGCGCGCATCCTGGATAGCCTTGGCAAAGGCGCTCCTCAGCGTATCCATTTCTTCCCGCACCGCGGAAAGCGCCCCGCGCAAAGTTTCAATTTCCTCGCGCGAATCCGCCAATTCCATCGTCAAATGATCCAGTCTCGTTTGCCGCTCCGCCATGCGCGGCGTCTCCCGCTCGTGATCGGGCGCGGCGGACGCCGGACGGCTATAGGTTAGCGCCTCATCCTTTTGCTTTCGGGCGTCAAGCGACTGGGAAAGCGCGGAATCAAACCCCGTGAGCGTTGGCGCCGCATGAAGAACCGGCTCATTGCGCGGCGGCGCGTCAGACCGGGATTTCACGGGCTGCGGAGCGGCGGGCTTTTCCTCTTCGCGCGGCAAGAAACGCGCGCGGCTCAACCGACGCATCCGCCAGATCAGCCAGACCATATAGGAAACAATGAGCAGTATCAGGGAAAGAAGCAGCTCCCGCCAGCCCAGAAGGTGCGCGCCCCAGTTCATTCCTGGCTAGAAACCTTGAGAATACTGTACGCCCAGAAGATGTCCGCCAACGTCATAGACTCCCCGAAGCCGCGCGCCGCCAAAGGCATGATCAAGACGCGCGCGTTTCGACCATTGGTAGGCATAGCCAAAATCAATAAAGGCTGTTTTGCTCAACCGGTACTGCCCGCCCAGGGAAAAAAGCAAACGATGCGCGTCCGGGATCAGCAGAGCGCGCGCGCGGCGAGGATTCGGGCTGCGATCATAGGCAATGCCAAATTTCGACTTCCAGCGCTCGTTGTGGGTATAAATCGCTCCCCAGGAAAAACGCCAGCTGTCGCTGCTGTAATCTTTCAGATCGCTCCAGCGCGTATAGGAAAAATCGCCCAGCGCTTCCCATTCCTCCGAGAGTCTTTGCCAAACCGAGAGGGAATAGACCTCCGGCGTTCTGAAACGTCCGCTGTCGCTTACCCCCGGAAAAGCGGAAAGCCCAGACGGCGCATCCAGGGTGTACTGTTTGCCTGAATGATAGCTCGCGCCTACGCGCATCCGCTCAGAAAGCGTGAACAGCGCGCCGACATGCCAGCCCAGCGCGTGATCCGAATCCCTCGCTTTGCCGCCCGCGTTTTCCACGGTAAGACGGGCGGTCTCGTACTCCAGACCCAAGCCCAAAGAAATTGAATCGAAAACGCTCAAAGCCAAAGACGGCGCGAAACTCGTCGTGCCAAGACGCGCCCGCGTTACCCAGCCGCGCCCCAGCCAGTCACGATCGTAAGCCAAATCGTACGTTTCTGGAGAAGTCACGGCAAAGCCAAGGCCCAAGCCCTCCGTGATACGCCAGGCCAAATACAAATTCGGCAGAGTTTGCCAGTCGCCCGCATCCCCGCCGTTTCCGCCGGAAAGATCAGAACTTCCGCGATTGCTGAATTCCACGCGATTCTTAATGCCTAAAGCGCCCGCGGAAAAATGAAGCCCTTGCCCCAGCGCATTGATACCCGCCGGGTTGTAGGCTTGCACGGAGGCGTTATCCGCGTAGGCGGACGTTCCCGCATAGGCGACGCCCAGGCCGCTCGCGTCCTTTCCCGGCGCGGAAAAACTATTTGCTTGCGCGCCGGACAGACCAAGCGCGGCAAGCGCGCAAATCAGAGCGGGAACGCGCTGACGGCAAAAAGAAAACACAAGATGAGGCATGGCGGAAACGGGAAAAATGGTACGCATTTTTTGGCGGAAAACATAAGGAACACGGTTGAGAAAGAAGGAAGCCAGCGTATGTAAAAACAGACAAAACAAGGGCTTAGAACACAACGGCAAGATTCTACGCATTTTCCGCGCGCATGTCGCGTTTTCGCCCCTCCGCGTCCAGCGCAACATAGGTAAGTGTTGCTTCTGTCACCTTGACCGTAACCGGGCGCTGCGGATGCCGCTCGGCAAAAACCTCTACGGCGATGGTCAGAGAGCTTTTGCCTGTCCGCAGAAGTTTGGCGTAAAAGCTTACGACGTCTCCTGAAGATACAGGCTGATGAAACTGAAAGGAATTTACCGCCACCGTAGCGACGCGCCCCCTGGCGTGGCGCATCGCGGCAATTCCGCCCGCAATATCAACGTTCGCCATGATCCAGCCGCCAAAAATATCGCCGAACATATTCTCATCCTTCGGCATGGGCACAAGACGCAGGGCGGGCTGCCCGGAGGGCGGGGTGACGGGGGCGTCAATCATGGGGATACTCCTTGTTCTGCGTAGACGCGGAATGCGCCTGAACGTCGCGGCTTTTTTATATCACCAAACACGCGCGTCTGGAACCACGGCGGCGTCCGGGCGCGCCGCTGCCCACGCCGCTTTCTCCCTGTGAGATGCGGCTTGCCGTTTGCCCGCCGACAACGCCTTGTAGATTGCCTCTCCCATCGCGCACGCCACGGGCGGCGGAAAGGCATTTCCCACCTGCCGGTACGCCGGGGGCTTTTTCCCCGTAAATTCCCAATCCGACGGAAATCCTTGCACAAGCGCCGCCATTTTCACAGTCAGCTTCGGCAACCCCATGAATCCTCTTTGCGGCGGTTCGTCCGCAACCCCCAACCCGTCCACGCCAAGTTTCCGCCACGCTTCGCGCGCCCGCGTCGGCCCCAAATCAGCCCCGCCGTGCTTCTTGCTGCCGCCCACAAGCGTCGGAGCAATGCCGTTTGCCTGTTCCGCCCAGTCTCGCGCTCTTTCCCATCCGCAGCTTGCCATTTCTGGATAGAGCAGCCGCCCGATCGTCGGCGGCGCAACCCCGCCGCGCGGCCAGACAAAATACGGCGCGTATTTTTTCTTTAACGCGATCAGCAATGTGCGCGGGCGCAGCTGCGGCACGCCATAGTGGTGCGCATGTACAAGCTCCCACGCGCACACATAGCCGAACCGTTCCATTTCCGCCTGAATTGCCGCCCTATACTCCGCAAACTTCGGCGCGAATAATCCCCGGACATTTTCAAGCATTACCGCTTTGGGACTGCATTCACGCACAAGCCGCAAAGCCTCTGGAAACAAGTCGCGTTCGTCTTGAGGACCGCGCTGCTTTCCCGCCACAGAGAACGGCGGACAAGGCACGCCGCCCGCCAATAAATCAATGCCGCGAAAGGGCGTTCCCGAAAACGCTTTAACATCCCTCTGCATGACATTCCACAAGGAACGGTTCGCTTTGAGCGTATTACAGGCATGAGGGTCTATCTCCACAAGAGCCGCGTGACGAAATCCGGCCCTCTCCAGTCCAAGCGCCTGACCGCCCGCGCCCGCGCAAATCTCAATGGAGTCCATCGGGGCTTCGCCTCTTCCGCGCCGCTAGCGAACTACAGGGCCGGAGGACTGCGTGGCGGCCTTCAGGCGCGCGATCAGCTCTTCCCAGTCAATTTCCCGGCGATAGCCCATGATCGTAAGCGCCGGAATCCCGCCGCCCTCCACGATGGTATAGGCGTCATTTTTATCCGTACCCTCAATGCCGCGCATATGGCACACCCCGTTTTTCAGGCGGCAGGAAAGTCCCATCCTGCGATAGCCAAAATCTGAAAACATGCGCAACACACTGGATTGCATCGCCGCCATCGCGCCGCCGCCGGAAAGCGATGTGACGTTATCCACCGCCTTTTGACTGATACGGCGAGGGTAGGAACCAGAACTGCTCAGCACGCGCGCCTCAAAAGCCACAGGCCGCCAGTTGGAAATTTCCAGCGCGGAAAGATCGGCGTCCACAAAGCCCGTAATCTGTCCAAAGGAAAAAGTGCGCGTGACCTGTTCCAGGTCGAGATGCCGCGCCTCCAAATCCGCCAAAATGCGCGGACGAGCGCCCAGGGGATCAATAAACCGCAGCTTGCGGCAATGCAGATAGCCATCAAATACCCGGATAACCAGCGATCCGTCCAGCGCGGCCTCGCGGCGCTCGTAGCGAATCAAAGGCAAATCCGCAGAAAGCGCTCCGCCCATTTTGGGCAATTCCAGGCGCTCGGTCAGGGTTTCCAGTGAAATGGGCGTAATGGAAAGCCCCAGCGCGCCTTCCCATTCGCTTTCCTGCCCCGCTTTTTCCGCCAGGCCCGCCGCAAGGTGACGCACGACAAGCGCGCCGTCCAAAAGCGGGATCGTGACCGGCTGCCGCAGGGCAAAACTTTTCTGCGGCCAAATCACAAAGGGAAGAGTGAACGCGCCGCCCTCAACCCGTCCCAATGAAAATTGACCGACGGAAAGCGCGCCCAGACTTTCCTTTTGCGCCTGCCAGCTTACTTCCCCGGAAACGTCGCGGAACGCAACCCGCCCGTCCTCCAAAGTCAGCCCCGCTTTTTTTGGCTGAATCGCCGCTTCGCGCAATTCCCCGCCCTGCCATTTCGCGGAAAACGCCAGTTCTCCCTCCAGCTGCAAACGCGGCTTCCCCAAACTGGCAAGCAAAGGAGAAATCACCGAATCGCTGAAAGGACGCAGCATCAGCGCGGGCGCTTGCAGCGACAAATCCTCCAGCGCCGCAAAACTTCCGCTCCCCCGCGCCGTAATTTCGCCGATGCGCGGCAAAGACAACGCGGCGTTTTCCAGACGCCATCCCGTATCGGAAATCACTCCCGCAGCCTCAACGCGCTGCCCTTCCCCTTTGAGCAGCAAGGGAGCGCTGTACATCTGTCCGCCCCGCCATTGGAGATCGCCTTTCACGCGCCACGCGCCGCCCGGCGTTTCTTTTTGCCCCCCCAGCAAGAGCGTCATGTCCAATTTTTCCGCCGCGTAATGGCCGTCCGGCGCGGCGTAGCCGCCCTCCTGTATGGCCAGGTCAGCGGAAAAACGCGCCTTGTCGTACCGCGCCTGACCTGTGACGAGCCCAGAAGGCTTCCAGGCCAACCCCTCCGCCAAGGACGGCAGCAAAGCGAACAGCAGAGCGGGATTCGCGTTGACAAGCTCCAGCCGCGCCGCGCCGTCCCCCTGCAAAAACAAACGCCAAACCTCGTCGGCGCGCGGAGTGAGCGTAAGCTGCCATTCCTCCGCGCGGCGCGCCAAATCAAACGCGATGGGGGGCTGTTTTTCCAGGCGCAGCATCCCTTCTTCACAGCGAAAATTCCCCGCCGCGACACTGAGTCGCCCGCATGTAACGCTCGTTTTCCGAAAGCGCCGCCCGGAAAATTCCAACTCCTCAATGAACAGATTGCCGCCCCGCTCTCCCAGCGCGACGCGCGCGCCGCGCAAAGAAAAAAGCGCGTGCCGAATTTCCCCAATCTCCAGGGAAAAAGCCATCCGCGCCGTTTCCGCCCGCGCCAAAGAAGCGCCGGAAAAACAAAACGGCGCGCACAGGAAAAAAAGAACCGGAAGCTTCCAAAACAAGGAACGGAACACGAACATGGACGTCAGGCGGGGAAAAGCCCCGTGGAAAGATAGCGATCCCCTCGGTCACAAACGACGCTTACAAAAATCGCGTCCCGCGCCGTTTGCGCCACGCGCAGCGCCGCCACAAGCGCCCCCCCGGAAGATACTCCCGCGAAGACGCCCTCCTCCCGCGCCAGACGCCGGGTCATGTCTTCCGCCTCGGCGGCGGAAACCTCCTCGGTTTGATCAATCAGGCCGTCCTCATAAATTTTGGGAAGATAGGCGGGAGGCCATTTACGTATCCCCGCAATCTGACTGCAATCGTCCGGCTGGCAGCCAATCACGCGAATGGCGGAATTTTTTTCTTTCAGAAAGCGCGCGACGCCCATCAAAGTACCCGTCGTGCCCGTAGCGGAAACAAAGTGGGTGACGCGCCCCTGCGTATCGCGCCAGATTTCCGGCCCCGTCCCTTCATAATGCGCGCGCGGATTGTCCAAATTGGCGAACTGATCCAGCACAATGCCCTTGCCCTCTTCCTGCATCTTGCAAGCCAAATCGCGCGCAAGTTCCATGCCGCCCTCCCTGGGCGTAAGAAACAATTCCGCGCCAAAAGCGCGCATGACCTGCCGCCGCTCCCGGCTCTGATTCTCCGGCATGATGAGCAGCAACCGGTATCCGCGCAGCGCGGACAGCATGGCGAGCGCAATGCCGGTATTTCCAGAAGTCGCCTCAATCAGCGTGTCGCCGGGACGAATATCGCCCCGCGCCTCCGCTTGCCGGATCATGGAAAGCGCGGGACGATCCTTGACAGAGCCGGCGGGATTGCCGCCCTCCAGTTTCACCAGAAAAAGATTATTCCGCGCCGCGTTCTCCGCGCCGGGCAGACGCCGCAAACGCACAAGCGGCGTGCCGCCTACATAATCCTCCAACGTCTTGAATTCCGGCGTCGCAGTCATGCCCCTCCCCCCAGGATGGCCATATACCGCGCCACACCTTCTTCTACGCTGGAAAAAGGCGCGGCGTAGCCCGCCGCGCGCAAACGGGAAATATCCGCCTCGGTAAAAGCCTGATACTTGCCTTTTAAAGCGTCTGGAAAAGGAACGTATTCCAAAAGCCCGCGCCGGACAATTTCCGCCAGTTCCAGCGGCGGCTCCCCCGACAGGGCGCGGCAACCGTTAATGGCGGAGACGGCAACCTCATTGAAACTCTGCGCCCGCCCGCTGCCCAGATTAAAAATCCCCGAACAAGCCGGATGATCCAGGAAAAAAAGATTGACCCGCGCGACGTCTCCCACCCAAACGAAATCCCGCCGCTGCTCGCCAGAAGCGTAACCATGCGAACCTTCAAAAAGACGCACTTTTCCCGCTTCCCTGAATTGCGAAAAATGATGAAAAGCAACCGACGCCATGCGCGCCTTATGCTGCTCACGCGGACCGTAAACGTTGAAATAGCGCAGCCCCACAACCTGGCTTGCCGCGTCCGGCAAACGTTGGCGCACAATCTGATCCAACAGAAACTTGGAATACCCATACACATTCAGCGGCGCCTCATATTCGCGCGCCTCCCGAAAAATTCCGCCGCCCCCATACGTCGCCGCGCTGGAAGCGTAAATCAGCGGAACTCCCCGCTCCAGACACCAATCCAGCAAGATGACGGAATAACGATAATTGTTCTCCATCATGTAACGGCCATTGGTCTCCATGGTGTCGGAACACGCGCCCTGATGCAGAATCGCCTCCACCCCGCCCTCGTAATGCCCGCTCTGAATCCGGCGGAGAAACTCTTCCTTATCCAGATAATCCGCGATCTCGCAATCTACGAGATTCTGGAATTTTTCCGCGCGGGAAAGGTTATCAACCGCGAGAATACGATCAACGCCTCGATCATTCAGGGCGCGCACGAGATTTGAACCAATAAACCCGGCGGCGCCTGTGACAACAATGTATTTGGAAGACATAGGGAAAGAAACACAGGAAAATGAAGACGCTCAAATCGCAGTCTACGCCTTTTTGCGCGCGTGAAACATCTTGCTTACAAACGTAAACTCAACGCAGCAGCTCTCTGAGCAATCTACCGTTGATATGTGCCTGCGTCCGCTGCAAATCAGGCAATTCTTCCGGCAAAACGGCGGGCTGGCCATCCAGCGCGCTCAGCCAGCGTTTCCAGCGGGCGCGGTAGCGGTACAAAGAAACCTCCCCGGTAATGTCGCTGCCCGCCAGACAAGGACGGGCGGCGGTAATCACCGTCTGCAAATGCTCCGGGAAAAAACATCCCTGATCCCAGTTGGTGCGCGCCACGCGCGCGTCCAGCACGTCTTTGTCAATGGAAAGATAAAGGGGAGAGGTTTCGGCGGCAAGTTCCTCTTGCAACGCGGCAACGAGGCTTCCGGCGTCCGGGAACATTCGCGCCGCGCCGCCGCGCCGCGCGAATATCCGCGTCCAGCCTGCCTTGACCCCAATCGTCCAATAGCGAACGCGGCCGCGGGCAAGCCCTTCCAGGCAATTTTCCCAGGCGCGCCCAAGGCTCGCGTCCGCAGAGCAAATGCCGACGACGTCAATGCGCGCAATTTGCGGCAACCGCGCAAGCCACGCGACCCAGGAACCGCAATGAACGCCAAAAGGGAAACGCATATTGTCAGGATGATTGTCGCAGACAAGAACGCGCAGCTTTCCATACCGCCTTGCCAGACGCGCGGCCAGCAGGGCGCTGATATGGTGAAAGTCCCCGCTGCCCAGTAACACAGGGCCATGTTTCTCCGGCAGAGAAGAAAGAAAGGCCGAAACATCGCGCCAGACACGCGGCGTACAGCTAAAACGAACGCGCTCCTGCCAGTCAGAAAGATCAATCCGCCAAAGATCCTGTCCATCCGCCCGGCAGGAGCCGTCAAAATCCAGCGCGACCGGGAGGGAATCGTCACTCATCGCGGACTATCCAGCCACTGTTTGTCTGCTTCAAAGCATCCGGCGATACGCCGTAAAATGAAATGGAACAAAGGGTTTTTCCCATACACCGCATGGCGCGTGAGCGTAAATTTCGCTCCCAGCGCGGCTTTCACTTCCGGGTCTGTCCAGCCCGCGACATAGCAGCGCAAACCCTCGCGCCGCGCGTAGGCAAGATTTTCCATCCAGCTCACGAAATACAGGTTATTTTCCCGCGCCATCGGATAACGAAATCCAATGGTCTTGTCGACCAGCATTCCATCGTACACAAAACACAAATTGAAGCCGATGGGCAAATCCCCAAGAAAATACAGAAAAACGCGCCCGTTGAGAGTTTCATCCGCCAGCACCGCCTGAAAATAGGCGACCGTCAACCGGTCAAAATGCGTATCACTCTGCGCGAAAACCTCTACATATTGCGCGTAAATTTCCGCCAGCACTTCCGGACGCCGCAGGTAATCGTCGCCCGTAGCGTAAATCTCTATCCGCAGCCGCTCGCGGCGACGCAATTTTCGGCGAATATCACGGCGGCGGGCAGACGAAAGCCGCGCGAGGTACTCTTCCTCATTGGCAAAGTCAATGGGAACCCAGGCAAGCGCCATTCCTTCGACGATAAAAAATCCCGCCGCGCGGCAGGCGTCGGCCACACGATCCGCCAAACGGTTCGCCTCCGGGGAAAGAAACGGCGCGTTACAGGCAATGTCCTTGACTATCAACAAGGCGGACTCCCGGTTCCATGCCCGCAACATACTTTGTACGCTCTCTTCGGGCGGTTCAGACGGCAGCGGGCAAAACTCGCTGACTGTGCTGCCCAGAAAACAGGTTTGCCAGGAAAGCCCGCGCCGCCAAAATCGTTTTCCCGGCAATTTGGCAAGAAACTTCCGCGTTTTTCCATCCGCCGTCGTAAGTAAATCGTAATTCGCCCAAAAGCCGGGAATGCCGCAGGAACAAGTAAATGTCCGAAAATCTTCGGGAGGATGGCGCAAAAAATGCCCGACCAGAGCCGCCGACTCCGCGCCGCACAGCCAGGACGGCATTTTCACGGCAGACGAAAAATCGGAAACATCGGGCGGCGTATTCATCCGGCCAAACTCTCTTCAAGAACCGCCGTGATCCGTGAAAAACCGGCGTCCGAAAGCCATAAACTATTGGTCACGGTCAGAGATCGCGCCGCAAGACTGCGGGCGCGGTCGCATCCGGCCTGCGCGATCTCCGGCGTCAAAGGACGCAGATATGCATAATCGGGCAGCGCGTGGATAAATAAGCGCGTAACGCCCAGGCCCGCTCCCCACAGAATTTTGAGGGCGTCGTCCCGCGTTTTTTCGTCCGGCAAGCGCAGCAAAAAAAACGGCCAGACGCCTTTTTCGCCCTCCCTGTCGCGGAATACGCGCACACCGGACAGCGCGTCCAGCGCGGCAAGGCGGCGTTTCGCCCGCTCTTCCGTTTGTCGCTGAAAATCTCGCAGACGAGCAAGCGCGCGGCATCCGATCCCCTGCCGCCATCGGCTTACACGATGAAGAGGAATAGCAGGCGAAAAAATATCGCCCGCCGCCGACAGGAAATCCCCTCTTTTCAGCGCGCGGCGCAGAGGCTGGCCATATACCCAGGGCAAAAGGGCGGGACGATAAAAAAGCATATACGCCATCAATTCAAGTCCGCGCCGAAATTCCATGCCGCCGTCTTGCGCAAGAAAATCCCCCGCTGTTCGTGAAAATTCCGCCGCCAGCGCCGCGTCCCGCGTCACCCATACACCGCCCTCGTACAAGCTCAAACCCTTGCCGACGGCAAAGCTAAAAAACCCGGCGTCGCCAGCAAGCCCGACGCTTTGGCCATTCCGCTTCGCGCCAAAGGCCTGCGCGGCGTCCTCAACAACAAACGCGCCGTGCTTTTGCGCGATTGTTCGCGCGCTATCCACATCCGCCGCGCGCCCCGCGAGATGCGTAGGCAAAAGAGCGAGCGTATCCGCGTCGCACAGTCTGGCGAGCGCCTCCGGGTCAAAGTCCAGGCCATCCTCCGCCAGATCGCAAAGGCGCAGAGAAAGCCCGCAACGCGCCACGGCCAACGCCACCAGAGGACAGGTCCAAGCCGGCGCGATGACCGTTCGCCGCCCGGAAAGACGATGGAGCGTCGTTAAAATCACGATCAGACACGCCGTGCCTGACGAGGCCAGACCGCCGCGCGGCGCGCCAAGAAACTCCCGCGCGGCAGCGGCAAAATCTCCGCCCGCGCCGAAAAAATCGCCCCACAGAAGGGGCAAACCCGCTGTGGGCGGCATTTCTGTTTTCAAGGCTTTTCCTTCGCCGCTTCGGAAGTCTCGTCACGCGCCAGAAAAAACACCCCTCCCAGAATCAGCGCCGCGCCCAAATACTGCACGCCAGACAACACTTCGCCGAATAGCGGAACAGAAACCACCATGACTCCAATGACCTCTAGATGCGAAGCGGCAAACGCGGGGCCGACCGGAATATGACGCAAAAGAGTCATCCAGGTGACAAACGCGCCAAGGTAGCCAAAAATTGAGCAATACACCCAGGGCGTAGTCAAAGCGCGCAGCAGCCACGGCCAGTCAAACGTAAGCGGCGCGGCATGAATCGCCGTGAGCTTGAAGCATACCTGCGCGAAGGTATCAAACAGCAAAAGCGCCAAAAAACCGCTGAGGAAGAAAGCGCGCGGACTCATCGCCTCATCCCCCCGCGCCCACCAGCGCCACGCCGGCCAAAATAAGACTGACGCCCGCAAGACGGCCGCGGGTAAAACGCTCACCGAACCACAGGCGTCCGCCCAGCATCACCGCGACAATCCCCGCCATGCCCAGCAAAACGCCAACCGCCAGCGGCACGGTAGAAAGAAACGCAAGCCAGGCGATAAATTCCGCAACATACGCCAGCGCGCCCAAATAAATCCACGGGCGTCCCAGCATATGCCGCCAGTGCGCCCAGCCCCGCGCCTTGGTATTTTCAATGGCGGCTTTCTTAAACGCCAATTGGCCGCACGTGTCGGTGACAAGATTCACCGCCCAGAGCAAAAAGATGAGCGTGGCGTTTGTCATTGCGCCGCTTCCGTCTTTCGCGCGCTCAAGAAAGCGCCGACTCCGCCGCTTTTTCGCGCGCCAGCACGCGCCGGAAAAAATCCGCCGAACGCGCGACAACGACCGTCTTTTCCTGATCAACCGTAATCATGTGATAGCTGTTGGCAAGAATGACCGTTTCGACAGGCGCGCCCAAAGAACGCTGGATAAGAAACACGTTTTTCAGGCTCGCTACGTCATCCTCTCGCGCGTGCAGGGCAAGCGCGGGCGCGCGGACACGATGCAAATTCTTTTGCACGTCGCGGGAAAGCCGGAAAAATTGCTCCAGCGACGGCCAGGGATTGCCGGGCAAACCGGCTGCCCGCGCGTCTCCGGCGAGCATCTTGCCCGCAATGATCCTCCGCAGCCGCTCGTTTTTGACGCCGTATGGCTCGCTTTCCATGAAGACAAGATTTCGCCCAAACCCCAGCCGGACAAAAAACGCAAGCAGCGGCGTCAAGGACGTCCAATAGCGCGGAACGCTCCAGCCATCATAAAAAAAAGTGGCGCCGTACAGCCCCAGGCCGGAGGTCTTTTCAGGATGCTCAATGGCATACTTGATCGCCAGCACGGCGCCCATCGAAAGCCCCGCCACAAAAAGATGATCCACCCTCTGGCGCAAAACTTCGGCGGCCTCCTCAACGCTGGCAAACCAATCGCGCCAGCCTGTGGCAAGCAAATCCGCCTCGCTGCCGCAGTGCCCCGCCAGACGCACGCACTCCGTCTCAAAACCCTCCGCCATAAGACCGCGCGCCACAAAGCGCATTTCACTGGGCGTACCCGTCAAACCGTGAATCAGCAAGACGCCCGCGCGGCCAGAAGAAAGAATCGGAGGAGTTGATTTCATGAGGATGTAATCGCCTTATCGGTTTTTGCCGCGAAAACACATTCCGGGTATACGTAAAAAACCAAGAAAACCCTCCGAATCTCCGTCCTGCCGCTCATCCTCGTTTGGCGCGGACGAGAAGCTGGTCAAGCAACGCTATCGCCAGATCAATTTCTTCCTCGCTAATATGTAGCGAAGGCGCAAAGGTGATGACATTCTTGTAATACCCGCCCACGTCCAACACAAGCCCCATGCGCTTGCCTTTATGCTCCAGCCCGCCCGCAAGGCCAATTCCCACCATTTTATCGAGCAGGGCCTTGTTGGGCGCAAACCCGTCCGCAGCGCAAATTTCGGCACGCAGCGCAAGGCCCAGGCCATCCACGTCGCCAATTTCAGGATGACGCTTTTGCAAATCACGCAACCCAGAGAGAAAACGCGCGCCCTTTTCCCTGACCATCGTTTCATAATCCGTCTCCGCCAGCATCCGCATGGTTTCCAAACCCACCGCCGTACCCAGCGGATTGGACGCGAAGGTCGAATGCGTGGAGCCGGGCGGGAAAATTTGCGGATGGATTAGCTCCTCGCGCGCCCACAGGCCCGCCAGCGGATTCAATCCGTTCGTCAGCGCCTTGCCGAACACCAGCACGTCCGGAGTCACGCCGAAGTGCTCAATTGCCCAGAGTTTTCCGGTACGGTAAAACCCCATCTGAATTTCGTCGACTACAAGCAAAATATCGTATTGATCCAAGACACGCTTGAGGCCTTTGAAAAAATTGGACGGCGGAATCACGTAACCGCCCGTACCCTGAATCGGCTCAATATAAAACGCGGCATATTCCGACTGCTCCGCCTTTGGGTCCCACACTCCGTTGTATTCAGATTCAAAAAGACGCTCAAAGTAGCGCACGCATTCTTCGCCGTATTCTTCCTTGCCCATCCCCCTGGGGCCGCGAAAGTGGTAAGGAAACGGGATGAAATAGGCGCGATCCCCGAAATGCCCGTAACGACGACGATAGCGATAGCTTGAGGTGATCGCCGAAGCGCCCAGCGTGCGTCCGTGATAGCCGCCCTCAAACGCAAACATCAGGCTTTTGCCCCCTTTGGCGTTGCGCACGAGTTTCAGCGAATCATCAATGGCTTGCGATCCGCCCACATTAAAATGAATGCGTCCGTCCAATCCCCATTTTTGCTTCGCGTCCTGCGCGATCCGTTTCGCCAATTCAATTTTTGTCGGATGCAGATATTGGCTCGCAACCTGCGGCAGGGTCTCAATTTGCCGCTTGAGCGCGGCAGACAAACGCGGATTGGCATAGCCGAAATTGACGGCGGAATACCACATCTGCAAATCAAGAAAAGGAATGCCTTCCGCGTCAAATAAATAACTGCCTTCGCAACGCGCGAAAATCTTCGGCGGCTCCGTGTAGTGCACGGTATCGCCAAACGAGCAGTATCGCGCCTCGTCGGAAAGCAGGTCAGGGGAACTCATGACAACGTACTCCAAAATCAGTTATTTTAGTTTATGCCGGGAATCGCGGGAAAAAAACTTAGGACGTCGGCAAAATCGGCGACGCGCCTGTGCGGAAATTGCTGGGCGGCGCAATGCTCCGCCAGCAGACCTTTGGCAAACACGAAATCCACATGACCGGACGCGCAAAAGTCCGACCGGCCATCCCCAATTAGCAGCGTTTTTTTGCCCATCGCGCGAGCGCGCCGCGCAATGGCGCATTTACAAAGCCCTGAAGCCGGGACGCAATCAATATCCGCATGGGGAAACTCCAGCCGCCAGCCGCGCGGCCCGTCCGGCACAAGATGACAGGCATACACGGGCAGGCCGGACAAATGATACCGGCGCAAAATACGCCGGATCGCGTAATCCAGGCCATCGCTCACAATGGAAAGTTCCCCGCCGCGCGTCCGCACAGCATCCGCGAAATCCGCAAAAGTCTCGTCAATCTCAATGCCGTCAAGGACCGCGTCCAGCTCCTCTCCGGAAGCGTCAAGACAAGCGATCTGCCGCCGCATACACTCACGAGAACCAATACGCCCCGCGATCCACTCAGCCTCAAGCGTCCGCCACTCCGGTTTTCCGAAGACCTCCAGTAAACGGTCCGTCACATCGCCCTTTGAGATCGTGCCGTCAAAATCGCACAGTACGCTCCAAACCGCCAAATTGCCTTCTCCCTGACGCGCCGATGAATATCCTAGTTTACATTTCCTTGCTGTCAGAAACCTGTCTGTTGTTCATGGTTTTTCACCCGCTTGCGCGCTTGCGGCCGGATTATCAGACTCCGCATCGCCTTTCCCGCGCGCCAAGGCGTCTTTTCTTCTTTTTTCGCGTTTCGCGCGCTTCTTTTCCGCCTTCATGGCTTTGTCCTGTTTTTTCCGGGCGGCGCGCGCCTCCTGTTCGGCGCGCTGTTTCGCAATAGTTTTGGCGCGACCGGCGTCTTCCGTCGCACGCTTTAGATTTTCCTTTTCGCGCTCTTCTTCCTGCGCCGCGCGCCGAGAAAGACGCCACCGACGTTCCAAAGCGCGGCCTTCCATTTCCATGCTGCGCGTTTTTTCCAGCGCCTCCAGATAACGCGCGCGCGCGGCATTCTTACAGTCGTTTACAAAAAAGCGCGTATCGCATTGCGCGGTTTCTTCCGCCAGAGAGTCCTCCATTGCGTCGCGCCGCCGTGCCGCTTCTTCCTGTAAGGCTTTTCCGCGCTCCAAAAGACTGTCATCGCCCTCCGCAAACGCCTCTTCGCGTACCTCTACTGCCTGCGGCGGACTATCCGCAGAAGAAAAATCCGCGTTCTCCGCGCGAACCGCTGCGCAGAGTAGGAATAGACAGAAAAAACAGCCCGCGCGCGTTACGCAGGCTGCCAGGATTTTGGATCGATTTTCCATCGTGAGAACTCTTCCTGTCCGACAATTCGGTCATGACTATTTGCAAGATCCATAATTTCAGGCTTGAGATATTGCATCTTATGCGTGTGGTAAATCACCATCACAATCGGATGCAGCAAATTATTTGTATGCTGCTCGCGGATGACAGCCAGCCGCCCGCTGGAAAGACGCACCAAGGAACCCGTCGGATAAATGCCAATGGCGCGAATAAAACGATGCACCAGACGCGCCTCAAAATGATATTCGCTCCATTCCAGAAGTTTCCTCATCGCCTGGGAAGGCTGCAAACCCTTGTGATACACGCGATCAGAGGAAATGGCGTCATACACATCCACGATGGCGGCCATTTTCCCGTACATCGAAATGCCGTTGCCGCGCAGCCGGCCAGGATAGCCGCTGCCGTCATGACGCTCGTGATGCTGCGAAACCACCTGCATGGCAACCGCAGAAATACCGGACATGCCTTTCAGAATACTGACGCTATGATTGACATGCTCTTTGATGCGCGTAAATTCCGCAGGCGTAAGTCTGCCCGGTTTATTCAAAATGGCGTCAGGAATTCGCATTTTGCCAAGGTCGTGCAACAACGCGCCCGTGGCAATCTCCCGAATCGCCTGACAAGACATGCCCAGATGCCGCGCAAAGGCTGTCATCAAAGCGGAAACCGCGACGCTGTGCTCGAATGTGTAGGTATCGTGCTGTTTAAGCGCGGCGAGCGGCAAAAGCGCGTTTTGGTTGCGCAGGACGGAATCCACAATTTCTTCGACCAGCGGCTCCACGCGCTCTTGCTCAATTTGCGCCCCCATGCGCACATCGTGCATTAAACGCTGAACAATCTGGTTGGCCTCCGCGTGAATTTTGCGCGACTGCGGCGCTTCTTCAGAAAGGCTGACATGCGGAGGAAGCGGAATTTCTTCCGTGACGCCGACCGCAATATCTTCCATTTTCTGCCGCAGCGATTCGTCCACTTCCTCCAGGGTTTGCGCCCCCGGAACATCCAGCCCGCGCTCGGTATCAATATACAGGTCCTGAATGCCCAAACTGCGGATTTTCGCAATGCGCGCCTTGCCGTCTACCGGAAAGGCATTGGTCAGAAAAGGATGCTCCATCCAACCGCAGTTCAGGTCATGAACATACATGCCTGGAGTCAAATCGTCGATAGAGATTTTTTTAATCATGGGCAAAAAAAGAAACCGCGCGCGAATGCGCCGCGCCCATATTTTACGCCGTGTTGCGCCTGCCGCTCATTTTCCGCTGCGCTTGTCTCAAGGAGACAGCCATTGATTTTCGACGCGGAAGTCTATCTTAACGCGCCGGGTTCTCCGCCCCTAAAATCCGGTAGCGTTCCGCTGGCAGCGCTTCCGCCGTCTCGCTCCAAAAGGGAAGCGTTGAAGGCAGCGTAAACGCTTCCGCAAGCGCAAAAGCCGCCCAATTCATTTCCCAAAACCCGAAAGAAAGGCGGCGCAGGGCGTCCGCTTCTTGCGTATCCGGCGCGAGCCGCCGCAAAGCGCGGCACACTCCCGCCGCATCCACAGCCACCCAGTTGTACCCTGGCGCATAGAATTCCGCGCGACAAAAAAATTCGCAGGGATGCTTTCGCGCGGACAAAGAAGCATCCGAGGCCACCTCCATGTAGGAAGGAATCAGCCGCAAACCGGGAATCAAACGCGCGGGAAGCTCCAGGGCGCGCGCAAGCGCAACGAAAAGCCCGCAGATTTCCGCTGAACCGCCGCTGCATCGCCCGGTTTGCAGCTGCCGCGCCACGCTGGGCGCGACGTCGCGGACGCCGCCGTTTTCCAGTTCCGGCTGATACTGACTGTTTACCGCCACCCAGTCAAAAAGCGCGCGCGCGCGCGCGACAGGATCAACGATGCGCCCAACAATCTCCCGCGCTTTCGTCCGCGCAAGTTCCTGAACGTCCCGCAAAGCGGAGTTATCCGCATACTGACGCAAAAGATCAGCGCGCTCCGGGGCAAAAGTCCGACGCGAGACGTCCAGAAAGCGCGGCGCGGTTTCAACCAAATATTCCAAATGCGCCGCAGACGTAACGCCATTCGGCCAAACAAGCGCAAGCGCGTCGCGCGCCCCTTCCGATTCCCGTGTCCAAGCAAAAGACGCAGCCCCCGAAAAATCAATTGCGCGAACGCGCTGCCATAAGAGCGGCGCGGGCGACGCGGCAAGCGGCAAAGGAAACGTGACAGAAGCGGCGCGCCCAGGAAAGTCTATGGCAAGCGACAGCGTAAACCGCCGCCATTTTTCAGGAAGCTCTGCAGCCCGGACTGGCGGCAGGCGATTCGCGGATAAATCAGAAAAATCAATGCTTTCCTGACCGACGCGCTTTCCGGAATGTTTCCCGGCTTTTGCGGGCGGTCTGCCCTTTTTTTTGGCGGCCCAGGCAGAAGAAGACGCGGCCAGCGCCGCACCCAGAAGAAAAGCCCTGCGTTTCATGGGGGCCTCTCTTCGCTCCCGGAAAGGGATTCCGTTTCCGGGAGACGATATTTTTCTTCCGCCCAATGTCCCAAATCAATGAGTTTGCAACGCTCCGAACAAAAAGGACGCCAGGAATTGGCTTTTTCCCAGCGCGTTTCCCGGCCACAGCGCGGACAATTGATGACGCGGGCGGCAATAGAATCTCTCGCTTCAGACATTACAAATTCACTGAATTCAGGCATTCAACGAACAAAAACTCAGGAAAAACTCAACGTTCTCACTCACGCACTGCGCCTTGGCTGCCGCTTCCGCAGGCAGAATAAAACGGATATTAAGCGCGTAACGATTGGCGCTGATTTCCGGGATGGCCTGCACATGATCTTCCAACTCTATCCGCGCTAGCTGAAAACTCGCGCCGTTGAGCGTTTGCTGATAAAGGCCTTCCTTTGCGACAAGAGCGCTGCGCGCGCCAGAGGCGCGCAGTAACCGCAAAATCAGCTCTATCGCGCTTTGCGCCGGAAGAATATTTTTCTGCAGCTGTTCCAGAAAATTCTTCCGCACATGCGGCGGCATACTGAGCCAATAATGATAAAAGGGCAGGTCAAAACCACACGCGCCGCCGGGAAGAGTGGATTTATTCTTGAGCGACATCAGCCAGGCGTTGTCGCGCAACGCCTGCCCAAAACGGCCATTCAGCGCGATCAGCGCGGTTGTAGCCTGCTCTATTTCATACAGCGAGCCATTGAGGGCTTCTTCGGAAATTTTGGGATTATTGCGGAACTGCAAAAGCAACTGACGCTGACGCTCCAATTCCTGCACCAGAGATACTTTTGGATCAGATCGCCCAACGACATCCAGAATATCAAAAATCGCCTCTAGGGCAATATGATGATCCTGCCAATGTTCGCGGCGGGAAAAATAGCGCGCTTTGCCAAACAGCGTTTCCAAACGCAGCAAACACCGAATATGTTCATTACAAGGAAATTCGTAGACGATCACGGTAGTCCACGCTCCAAAATATATCGGGTGATTATTCTGGCTTTTATCAATATCTGCAAGCAATTTTTTTGCCAATTTTATGCTTTTGTCCGAAATTATTTGCGCGCCATGCCGCATTTTCCGCGCAATGCTATGATGCGTCCCGCGCGGCAGGCGATTCAAAAATATTTTTTATGCACACTTCAAATACTCTGAACCGGCTGGAAAAATGGCTGTTGCGAAAAACCGGGCAAGCCATTGCCGATTATCAAATGATCGCACCGGGCGATACGGTGCTGGTTTGTGTTTCTGGCGGCAAGGATTCCATGACCTTGCTTGCGCTCCTGCAACTGTTGCGCCGCCGCGCGCCGGTTGATTTTTCCCTGATTGCCATGAATCTGGATCAAAAGCAGCCCGGATTCCCGGCAGAAGTCCTGCCCGCCTGGTTTGCCGAGCGCGGCGTGAACTTTCGCGTAGTGGAGGCGGACACTTATTCCATTGTCCGCGAAAAAATTCCCGAAGGCAAAACGACTTGCTCGCTATGCTCCCGGCTGCGGCGAGGCATTATTTACCGTACCGCGCGGGAGGTAGGCGCGAACAAAATCGCGCTGGGACACCACCGCGACGATATGGCGCATACTCTTTTCCTTAACCTTTTTTTCGGCGGACGCTTAAAAGCCATGCCGCCCAAGCTCAAAACGGATGATGGCGCGCATATCGTCATTCGCCCCTTGGCCTATTGCGCCGAACACGATATTGCCCGATATGCGAAAGGCATGGGATTTCCCATTATTCCCTGCGGGCTATGCGGCGCGCAGGATCATTTGCAGCGGCAAAAAATCCGTTCCATGCTAAACGAATGGGAAGCCCGTTTTCCGGGACGCATAGAATCCGTGCTGCACGCGCTGCAAAATGTCGTGCCTTCGCACCTCGCGGACAGAACGCTTTTTGATTTTCAGAATTTGCGCGCGGATACGAAAAATACAAGTGAATCCATATCGGAGAATAAATCCGCGGCTTTTGCGTTTAAAGAGGACGAAATTCCCTCCGCTCAGCCATCGGAATTTTTGCCGCCAGATTTACGCCCCATCCGCATATTCCCCCCTTCCGTCAAAACAGAATCCGATTTTTAGCGCATGGCAAGGCGAGCCGTGCGCATCATCCTCAATATTCGACGCTAAAGCAGTTGATTCAGCCATTCGCCCAAACGAACGCCCGCATCAACGATCCGGGACCGGGCAATCGCTTTCGCGCGCGAATCAAACGCAAACGTCAAACGCCGAACCGGCGTTCCGGGAATCAAAGGCGGATAGGCATAACGGGCAAGTTCACGGCTCTCCCGCGCCCACAAAAGAACATCACCCGCGCGCGATTCCGATCCCGCGCCAGCGCGCGACGGCGGGAGAAACGGAATGCCGCCCCCAAAACGGCTGGGCAGCTGATCCCAATATTGGTGCAGCGTCAGCATAACCTTGCGGCGCGACGAAATGGAACGCTCAACTTTTGTCTGATTCCCGCCCCGGTCGCGCCGCCCGCCCAAATGCAACGGCTGATGCGCGTCTCCGACCAAATGCAAAATCCAGGGCAGGGCAAATGTCTGCTCCGCCTCGCTGCCCATAACAATAAGCCGCGCAAGTTCAGGTAACCGCCGCAGCAACTGTCCGCTTTCCTGATCCTGGTAATGCCAATCCCCATGCCGCAAGCGATCAGGAAATCCCGGCCAAAGCGGATACCGGGACAAAGAATCGTCCCGCGCGACAAAGCGCGGATCATGCCGAATGTTATCCGCCCAAACCGACGCTTCCAAAAACACGCCATAGCCTACATCCCGTTCCCGCACGCGCCGCTCCCAGCGCGGATAATCCGGATGCCGGCGCAACAGCAGGATTGCCCGCGCCCGCGCCTCTGGCGTCATGACATGCCAGGCAATCGCGGCAACCTGCCGATGTCCTGTCGCATTCCAGGCCAGCGCGGCGACAGACCCCGCGCAGCACATAAACACAAAATACAGCCGCGCAATGCTTTTTACGCCCGTAAAAATCACGATACGTTTTCCCGGATTTCTAACACTTCCGCATACCCAACATCACCATATACAGCGCGCACCCCAGGCTTATTCGTCATCCTGACTGAGCATTCGGCTACGACGCAGCAAGCGACGAATGAACGGACGCTCGCGTTCGCGCGGAGGATGCAACGCCGCCGTCATATCCGCTAGAGCAGCCGCAATTCGCGCATTCAGGCTGCCGGACGGCAATTGCCCCTGCGCATCCGGCACGCCCGCAGAAATTCCTGTCAGCCGTTCCAGCGTTTCATCTACCGTGGCCACCGGATAAATATGAAAACGCCCTGCGCGCGCGGCTTCTACGACGTCCAGACGCAGCATCAGATGCGGTACGCTCGCGGCGGGAATCAACACCCCCTGCTCCCCCGTCAATCCGCGCGCGGCGCATAAATCATAAAACCCCTCAATCTTTTCATTCACGCCGCCGATCACCTGCACTTCCCCAAACTGATTGATGGAGCCTGTCAGCGCCAGCGACTGGCGAATGGGGGTTTGCGCCAACGCGGATAGCAGCGCGCACAATTCCGCCAGCGAAGCGGAATCCCCCTCTACCTCGCCATAAGACTGCTCAAAGACCAGGCTCGCGGATAGCGACAGCGGCTGATGCCGCGCATAGCGCGCGGCCAGAAACGCCGTCAAAATCAACACCCCCTTGGAATGAATCGCGCCGCCCAAATCCGTTTCCCGCTCAATGTCCACCACATCCCCATCCCCCACTCGCACCGTCGCGGTCACGCGCGCCGCATGTCCATGCCGCTCCCCCGCTACCTCCACGACCACAAGCGCATTGGCTTGCCCAATTCGCTCGCCTTCTGTGGAAATCAGTGTGCTGCCTTCAAGAATATCTTCCAGTATTTCCCGCGGGTAACGCTCACAACGCCTCGCGCGCGCAAGAAGCGCGGCAGAAATATCCGCTTCCGTAATCAAGGCGGCATTTTCACGAGCGGAGCGGGCATAAAAATCCGCCTCGCGCAACACATCCCGCAAGTAGCGCGTATTGAGCGATAAACGCCCCGCGTGATCTGCGTAACGCGCGGCTTCCTCAATCAGGCGCGCGACCGCAGGCGCGTCAGCAGGCAAAAGGCGCGGCGCGGACAAGGGCGAATATTCCGAAACGCAACAAAAATCGCGCCCATGTTCTATATCCAAATGCGCAATCAGGCGCGCAAAAAGACGCTCATTCTCTGGAATACGCGGCAAATCATCCGCAAAATCCGCCACTACTTTGAAAAGTTTTCTGAAATCCGGATCGTTCTCTGCCAGCATTTCATACAGACCGCGCTCACCAATCAAAACCACCTTGACCTGACAAGGCGCGGCTTCCGGATTCAGAGAAGCCTGACTCATCCAACTCTGCGCCTCCGCTGGCGGATCCATGACAATCCGACCGCTTTTCAAAACGCGTTTCAAACCCTCCCATACATAGGATTGCGCCAGCAATTGCTGCGCGTCAATTACCAGATAACCACCATTCGCCCGATGCAACGCCCCCGCGCGAATCATGTCAAACGATAGCGTTTGATTTTGCGGCAAGGGCATAGATTCAACCACGCCAAATAAATTTCCAAACCCAGGATTGTCCTCCATGACGATCGGCGCGCCCTGGGTTTTCCCATGATCCACAAGAAGATTGATTTGATACTGACGCAAAGCGTTTTTCACGCTGTCCGCGCGATCCTCTTCTCCACCCGCGCCACCGCATTCCCCTTCACGCTCGCCCTCCAGTGTCAGGCCGCTCACGGAAATTCGGCGCGTAATGTCTTCGCATATCGCGTCAATCAACGCAATTACCTCGGTAAAGTCGGCGTAACGACGGCGTAAATCGCGCGTCAAGTGTTCCAGCACCGGGCGCAAGGCGCGCTGCTCCGCGCGCGCAACCGCATACGCCAATTCCTGGCGTTGCGCGGGAAGTTCGGCCAAAAGTTCTGCCAGCGCGTCATTCCAGCGCGCCGCTCGCTTCTCCCAGTTTTGCCGCGCCTCTTCCGATAGCGCCTCAAACGCATCTGGAGTTATAGGCGCGCCGTTTTCTTTCGGCGCTACAACAAAGCCGTCTGGCGTATTGATCAGACACAGACCATCCTCCGCACAGGACTTCTCCAATTCGGAAAGCGCGTCTTTTTCGTGTGTTCTATACTGATTTTCCAGCGTTTCAATGCGGTAGACATGATTTTCCGCATTCAGCGCCGCGCGAATTGCCAGCGGCAATTCGCGGCAGAAATCGCGTAAATCCGCCTTTAGCCGCGCCCCCAACCCTGAAGGCAAACGCATGAGCCTGGGAGACCGCGGATCGGAAAAATTATGCAGGTAGCACAGGTCAGGCGGCACATTCCCCAAACGCGCCTTCTCCTGAATACAGCGTAGCGCGACTGCGCGACGCCCTTCTCCCGGCTCGCCCATGATGAACACGTGATACCCAGGATGCGGCATGGCCAAACCAAAGGCTAACGCTTCCTCCGCGCGCGACTGCCCCAAAGCATACGGCAAAGGCGGCAAGTCCGCCGTACTGGAAAATCCCAGTGCGGCAGGATCGGTGCGACGGCGCAGCAGATCAGGCGCAAGCGACGAGAAAGTGGCAACGGTCATAACGCCCCCGGAAAAGCAGAAAATCGTGTGAAAACCAATTACATCAGCACAATATCGTACTGTTCGGTGGCGTAACTCGCTTCCGCTTGCAGGGAAATGGGCTTGCCGATTTCATCAGAAACGAGCGCGAGCGCAGGCGACTCTTCTTCCTGCAAGAGATCAATGATTGCCGGTCTCGCCAATACGCGGTACTCCCGCGCGTTAAATTGCCGCGCCTCACGCAGTAATTCGCGCAAAATTTCATAGGCCATAGTACGCGCGGTTTTCACCTCGCCTCGCCCGCCACAGGCCGCGCACGCCTCGCACAACACATGCGCCAGTGACTCGCGGGTACGCTTCCGCGTCATTTCAACCAGACCCAGCGCGGTAAAGCCATTCACTGTCATCCGGGTATGATCTCCGGACAGCGCTTTGCTAAATTCCGCCAGCACCGCATTTCGATGTTCCACGTTGTCCATGTCGATAAAATCAATGACGATAATACCGCCCAAATTCCTGAGACGAAGCTGGCGGGCAATGGCTTGCGCGGCCTCCAGGTTGGTTTTAAAAATGGTATCGTCAAAATTGCGCACACCAACAAAACCACCGGTGTTGACATCAATGGTGGTCATCGCCTCGTTCTGATCCAGAATAAGATACCCGCCAGACTTGAGATCAACCCGGCGCTCCAGCGCCTTTTCAATCTCGTCTTCCACGCCATACAGATCGAAAAGCGGGCGCGGCCCCGCATAGGCTTCCAGAAGCGGCAACACCGCCGGCGTATATTCCTGCGCAAAGCCGCACAGCTGCGCGTAATCTTCAGCAGAATCACTGATGATGCGGGTAGTATCCGAATTGACCAGATCCCGTAGCACACGTTGCGCGAGACTCAATTCGCAATACAAAGCCGATGGCGCGCCAGCCGTTTTAGCGCGCTCACGAATGTCGCGCCAAAGTTTGCGCAAATAGGCGATGTCATTGGTCAATTCCTCATCGCTCGCGTTTTCCGCCATGGTGCGCACAATAAACCCGCCCTCTTCGTCTTCTGGAACCAGGGCGGTAAGCCGCGCGCGCAGAGATTCGCGCCCCGCCTCGCCTTCAATCCGCTGGGAAATGCCGATATGCTTTTCCTGCGGCAAATAGACCAGCATTCGTCCAGCCAGCGAAATTTGCGTAGAAAGCCGCGCGCCCTTGCTGCCTAAAGGGTCTTTGATAACCTGCACCAGCAAACTTTGCCCTTCGGAAAGTTTGCGTTCAATTGGACAAATTTCCGCCTTGACTTCGCGTCCATACTCGTTTCGCTCCCGCGCTTGCCAAATATCCACGACATGCAAAAACGCGGCGCGTTCCAGACCAATATCAATGAAAGCGGACTGCATTCCCGGAAGAATACGGTTCACATGCCCCAGATAAATATTGCCCACCAAGCCGCGGTTCGCCAAACGCTCAATATGGATTTCCTGCACCACGCCCTGCGCGAGAATCGCTACGCGCGTTTCTCTCGGCGCAAAATTGATTAAAATTGATTCGGTCATAAAAGGCGTGTCTGCCATTCGTCAGGGTTATATCAGACGCTCGCAAAAACCGCGTCTATCTCTTGCCGCAGCGCAGCGTAATCCCGCGTCACCGGAAGTTGCGGAAATTCTCGCGCCAGTTTTTCTGGCGGACAAAACAAAATACCGCCTTCTGCTTCACGCAGCATGGCAATGTCGTTATAGGAATCTCCCGCCGCCGCAACGCGAAAATTCAATTCCTTGAATCGTCGGACAGCCTCCTGTTTTTGATTCGGCATACGCAGCCGGTAATCGCTTACGAAACCCTCCGCATCGCATTCCAGGCTGTGACAAAACAAGGTTGGCCACCCCAGCCGCCGCATCAGGGGCTTGGCAAACTCGTAAAAAGTATCAGAAAGAATAATGACCTGATACGTTTCACGCAGCGCCGCAAGAAATTCTCCCGCCCCCGGAAACGGCGACATGCCCGCAATAACGTCTTGAATATCCGGCAAACCCAGGCGATGTTCTCGCAGAATGCGCAGCCGATATTGCATCAACTTGTCGTAATCCGGCTCATCACGTGTCGTCCGGCTTAACGCGGGTACGCCAACGCGCCGGGAAAATTCAATCCATATCTCCGGAACCAGCACTCCTTCCAAATCAAGACAAACCAAGCGCACGGGCATCCTTTCATTTCATAACAAAGCAGTCAGGACGTCATTTTACCTAATCTTTCCATTCTGTTCTGACGCTCTTGTCCGAAGAAAGCGTGAAATTACCGGTATAACAAAAAGTCTGCGCGCGCCTCTGCCCACAATGCCTCATCCTTCACGGCCAGAGCATTCAAATCCCCAGGTTCGGATTCTGAATCGTCCACCCATTCCCTAAGGAGCGGGCTGCCATTGATAAGATCAATAGGTAACCGATCGGATTCATATTCGTAAACAAAATCACGCCATAAAGGATATTCGGGGGATATGCGGCGCAAAGCCTTGAAAAAAAGCGCCAGCAAGCGCCAGGGATGAAAACGATCCGGATCAAGAAACGGCGGCTCCGCATGTATTTGCAAGCCCTGACACAGCCGTCCCGCGTGTTTATGAAAAACAGGCTCAAACCCGCATTCACGTAGCGCGCAACCTGTCATCCATTCCGGGGCAAGCCGCCGCATTTCATTAAGAATCGCCGTGACGTCCAAATCCGGCGCGCCGCACATTTCCAAAGGGCGCGTTGTTCCGCGCCCCTCGGAAAGCGTCGTACCTTCCAGAAGCACTGTACCCGCATATGCCCGCGCCATGGAAAGCGAGGCTGCGTTCGGACTGGGGTTCACCCAGATGCGATCTTCCACCGGCCAGCCATAGCCAGGCGCAAGCTCCGGCCTCCAGCCCTCCATGGGAATCACCTGATACTCCATTTTGAGACGCAAGGTCGCCACAAACCAATGCGTTAATTCTCCCAGAGTCAGGCCGTGCCGCATTGGCAGAGCGCCAGCGCCGACAAAGCTCTCCCACCCATCGCGCAATGTCAGACCTTCAATCGGTCTGCCTGCCGGATTCGGGCGATCCAGCACCCATACCGCTTTTTGCCGCGACGCGCACGCTTCCAGCACATAGCGCAGCGTCGTGATAAAAGTGTAAATACGACAGCCTACGTCCTGTAAATCCACAAGCAGCACGTCAAAATGATCCAGCATTTCCGCCGTAAGCGTGCGCGTTTTCCCATATAGACTGAAAACCGGAATGCCGCGCCTCGCGTCAAAAAAGTCTTCCGACTCCCTCATGTTGTCCTGTTGGTCGCCCCTCAAGCCGTGTTGAGGGCCAAAAGCCGCTGTCAACTGGATTTCCGGCAGCGCCGCCAGCGCGTCTAGCGCGTGAGTCAATTCTTTTGTCACAGACGCCGGATGCGCCAGCAGGGCAACGGATCTCCCGGCCAAGGGACGCCGCAAATTTGCCTCGCGTAAGAGCCTATCCAGGCCAAAATAACATGTCATTTTTGTGCGTTCTCGTGAACCGTAAAAATCAAAATGCTTTCAAGGAATGAAAAGGGAAAAACTTTTGGCATGATGAAAGTCCGGCGCGCCTGATTCAGGATGCTGCGCAGCATAATAAAGACAATGACCATCCGCGCGTTCCAGTACGGCAGACAGCGCCAAACGAACCGGGAAACTCCCTCTCGGTAAAAGAAGCGTGGCGCGCAAAAGAAGACATTTCGCCGTGCGCGACCATTCCATATTCGGTACGACAGGAAAAGCCGCACGCTCCTGCCGTTGCCGATACGCGGAAAAAGCGTATGCCGCCCACTGCCCAGAGGGAGAAAAATTGTATTCCCAATAAGAAGAACTTTCTTTGCGCCGCCAAAAAACCTCAAAGCAGCTATGCGCCCACAAACGATCCGCCTCCACCTGGTCAGCCGCACCGGGAATTCTGAGTACCGATAAATCGCCGAGAAGCTGATAGGTCAGAGACAGCGCCTCACTTTCGCGCGCAACTTCAACGCGGATGCGCTGAATTTCCGCTTCGGCGTCTTGGTGTAGGCGCAAATCAATTACGCGCGAATGTTTCACATGAAACCTGTTTTTGCGGCATAACTGGACGAGGGTTTCACGTGAAACAATCCTTTCTCTTGTCTCGCGCCGTGTTCGTATTCCTGCGCGGTGCTAGAATTACAGCCTTGATTGACGATGAACATTCTGCCCATTTGTGGCAATTCGCGCAAGGAGAACACAACGATGTCAATGTCCATAGCAGACCGTGACGGCTTTATCTGGTACGACGGCCAATTGGTCCCGTGGCGCGAAGCCACCACCCATGTTCTGACACATTCACTGCATTATGGCATGGGCGTCTTTGAGGGCTTGCGCGCCTATCGGTCTGAATCCGGAAAAAGCGCTATCTTCCGCCTGGACGCACACACCAATCGTCTTTTTAATTCCGCCCGTATTTTCCAGATGGAAATTCCCTGGTCGAAAGATATTGTCAATGAAGCGCACAAAGAAGTACTGCGCGCCAATCAACTGGTTGAAGGATATATTCGGCCACTGGTTTTTTATGGCTCAGAGAAAATGGGGGTTTCGCCGAAAGGCGCAAAAGTGCACCTCATTATTGCCGCATGGCCGTGGGGAGCATATCTTGGCGAGGAAGCGCTCACGCGCGGAATCCGGGTCAAGATTTCCAGCTTTACCCGTCATCATGTCAATATTTCCATGGTACGCGCCAAAGCATCCGGGCATTACATCAACTCCATTCTCGCCAATAACGAGGTGCTGGCCGCCGGCTATGATGAAGCCATGCTGCTGGACCCAGAGGGCTATGTAGCCGAAGGTTCCGGGGAAAATCTCTTTATCGTTAAAAATGGCGTGCTTTATACCCCAGAATTAACCGCCTGTTTGGAAGGCATCACGCGCGATACTATTATGAATCTGGCGCTCGAAGCGGGAATTCCTATACGGGAAAAACGTATCACCCGCGATGAAGTTTACGGCGCGGATGAGGCTTTTTTTACCGGAACCGCCGCAGAAGTCACGCCAATCCGCGAACTCGACAACCGCGCTATCGCGGATGGAACGCGCGGCCCCATTACTGAACGGCTGCAATCTATGTATTTTGACGTGGTCTATGGGCGCGCGCCCGCGCGCCAAAATTGGCTCGCCTGGGTCTGAACGTATTTCCAGCCTGATTTTCCATGCGCGTCCTGATGATCGCGCCTGCGTGGATTGGCGACGCCATCATGGCGCAACCATTATTTGCGCGGCTTCTGCAAAAAAACCCGGATATATGTCTGGAAGCGCTCGCGCCCGCATGGGTTGCGCCCGCGCTCTCGCGTATGCGGGAAATTTCGCATGTGCGTCTTTCCCCTTTCGCGCACGGCGAACTGGCGTGGACAAGGCGGCGGCAGCTGGCGCGTGAATTAAAGCAGCGCGCCTATACCCGCGCCTATGTTTTGCCCAATTCCTTAAAGTCCGCGCTGATCCCCTTTTTTGCGGGTATTCCTGAACGCGTCGGCTTTACGGGAGAGGCTCGTTTTGGTTTATTGAATATCCGGCATCCTCTTGACAAGAAAAAACTGCCGCTGATTGTTGAGCGTTACGCGCAATTGGCGGAAGAACCAGGAGCGCCGCTTCCCAGGCCTGTTCCCGCGCCAGTTTTACGATCAACGCCAGAAGAGCAATCCGCCACTTTACAAGCGCTTTCGCTAACCCGCCCTGATTCCGCCATAGCGCTTTGCCCTGGCGCGGAATATGGCTCCGCCAAGCGCTGGCCGGCGGAGCATTTTGCCGCTCTTGCGCGCGCATTGATCAAAGATGGCCACGCGCTTTTGCTTTTAGGTTCAGGAAAGGACCGCCCTATTGCAGATTCCATTCTGGCAACGCTGGAAAAAAGCGAGCAAGCACGTTGTCAAAATCTTTGCGGCCTGACGAGCATTCCACAGGCTATTGATTTGCTTGCGCTTGCGCGTCTGGTCGTTTGCAACGATTCCGGCCTGATGCACATTGCTGCCGCGCTGAATCGCCCGACGCTCGCGCTGTTTGGCTCCTCTTCTCCGGAAGTTACTCCGCCGCTGTCTGCTTTGGCGCGCGCCATTCATTTGCGCTTGCCTTGCAGCCCCTGCTTTCGGCGTATTTGTCCTTTGGGGCATCTGGATTGCCTGAACAAAATCCGCCCGGAGCAAATCTCCGCGCTCTGCCGTACCCAGCTGGATAAAACATGACGCTTTCCGTACATACATTTGCGACGCCGCACGACGCCGAAATGGCTTTTTACGCAGCGATTAGACAGCGGAATTTGGATGCGCTAATCGCCGTTTGGAGCGATGAAGAAGAAGTGCTTTGTATGCATCCCGGCATCCCTCCGCTTGTTTCTCTGGACAGTATACGAAAAGCCTGGCAGGAAATTTTTCGCCGCGTAAACCATATTCAGCTGGACGTCCGGCATTTTGCGCACTGGCAGGGATCTCTAATGAGCGCGCACCAATTGACGGAAATTTTACGAACCCGCGCGGGAAAAGAAGTCCGGGAAAGCACCTACCGCGTTACGCATCTTTACATTCGCGGCGGACATGGCTGGCGACTGGTATGCCGCCACATTTCCTCAACCCAAAATGGGGAGGCTGCCGACATCCCCAGTGAAAAAGCCATGTCGGCGCTGCCGCGCATTTTGCATTGAGCGGCGGCGTACAATCCCTTTGCTATGTTTCGCTGGAATATTCTTGCTCCCGCCGCATGGCGCGAACTTGTTTGCGGCGCGGAAGTCCTGGAAGAGGACGGCTCTGGCGTCAAGGTGCTGCGCCTTCCCGATCAGACAATTGTCAAACTTTTCCGCCGCAAACGCTTGCTGTCTTCCGCTCTTTTTTATCCTTACGCGCGGCGCTTTGCGGATAACGCCCTTTTGCTTGCCGAACGCGGAATTCCCTGCCCGACGGTGCTGACCCTTGCGCGCGTTCCTTCCATTGTCCGCGACGTCGTGCGCTATCAGCCGCTTCCTGGAAACACGCTGCGCGAAGAACTCGCGCGCCCGACGAATGTCCCCGAAAACGCCAGAGCAACCCTAACGGCCTTTGGTGTGTTTGTCGCGCACCTACACGAAAAGGGAATTTATTTCCGTTCCCTGCATTTGGGCAATGTAGTGCATACCGCGGAAGGTATGTTTGGCCTGATTGATTTTGCTGACCTTTCCTGCCGCTCTCGTCCATTGGGCGTTTCTTTGCGGCGGCGCAATTTTCGTCACCTTTTCCGCTTGCCGAAAGACCGCGCTCTTTTGCTTTCTGATGACGGAGCGGCTTTTTCCGCCGGATATATCAGCGCCAGCCAAAATTTTGTGCCGCGCATTCCCATACGTTAAACACCTCCGATTCCATATTCAAGTATTTGTTTTGAAATTTCCATTTTTGATTTCCCTTGTCGCAATTTTTTAGCCCAATTTCTACCAGGATGGATAGTATCCCATGATGAAATTTGCTGGTTGTATCTGCCACTACCAGGGTCGTGGTTTCCAAACCCATCAACAATAATATTCCAAAGTGGTTTTGTTCTTTCAATGAGTAAAGACTCGCCTAACGGGATCCAAATGTCATCAACAACTAAAAAGCGGCAATAAAAATTGTCAATACTTAAGTTTTCAGCCGCTTCAATAGATTTTCTATGCTCATTAAGCCGCTTGTAAAGATATTCACCGACAGGTATATCTAATTCAAGACCACCTTTGCGTCCGCCTTCTGGTATAGCTTTTCCTGCATAAATAGGTTGGACAAAATCTTTTTTATTTTTCTCGCTTATATTTTTGTAAAGTGGAAAATCGCCTTTATAATAAATGGCATAAATTCCAGCGCCGTTAAAAGACGGTAATTCCCTTAACGGAAAAACCTCTTTCTTGAAAATAGCGTCCGCGATGCTTACACCAAGGTTACGTTTGTCTAACGGGTTAAAAACTTCCGTGTCCATAGTTTTTCCTTTTTGAAAAATATAAAGTCTTTCTAACAGAATCGGCAACAATAGCGCCGAGTTTCACCGGAACGGCATTGCCAATTTGCCGCATACTTTCTGTCCATGAGCAAGGGAAAAAGTAATCGTCGGGAAACGTTTGTATACGCGCCGCTTCCCGGATAGTTAAATAGCGGACAGCGCCATTATCCAGCACAATCATATTTTCACCGCCGGGGACACCATGCGCTCCCGCCTTTATTGTTTTTGCGGGTTCGTCCATTGTGCTACCGGTGTGTCCGGGATAGACTTTTGCGCCATATTGAAATCTATGATTGTAATAATCATTGATCTCCATTGGGTTTGGTAAATCATGTATCGCGTCCCGCACTGTTACCCACGGTTTTTTTTCCGGCTGGTCAAACAGCGAAACATTAACAGAATCAATTTTATGATGAAATTTAATGCTGTGTTTTTCCCAATATTCTTTAGTAATAAATTGGGTGTAATACAATGCTTCTGATGAATGTGTCGCGATGGGAAAAGTCCAGTTTCCGTTTATGTCGTTTCTGAAACCTACTATAAGCACACGCTCTCTTTTTTGCGGAACGCCGTAGTCGGCGGCATTTACTAAACGAAACACAACATTATAAAAAAGACCCTTTTCATTTGCGCTTGTATGATATTTTTCAAGACGCGCCAAGTGGTCAATCCATTTTTCATTTTCTTTTTTCGTAATTTCAGGATAGGTTAATTGCAAAATAATATATCCAAAATATTTTGAAAAACTTTTCCGTAATAGTCCACGGACGTTTTCAAAAATAAAAGCCTTAGGACGGATTTCCGCAAGCGTCCGTGTCGCCTCAGAAAACAAATCGCGTTTGTCGTTATAGGCTTTATGCTTCCCGCCTATGGAAAATGGCTGACAGGGAGGGCCACCGGAAAGCAAATCAATTTTATCCTGATAAGTGATAAAAGAAATATTATGAATATCATCATTAAATATCCATTCTTTTTTGTTATCAAACCCGAATTGTTTATGATTATGGTGAAGCGTTTTTGCGGAATCCGCATCCCATTCAATAAGTTTGGTATGGGAAAAACCCGCATCGGCTACGCCCAACGCAAGTCCGCCGCCGCCCGCAAAAATTTCCAATGATTTCACTTCTCCCCCCCTTCCAGTCTTTGTTTTAACAACTGGTGCACTTGCTGCGGATTGGCCTTGCCTTTTGCGGCTTTCATCACTTGTCCCACCAGCGCGTGAAAGGCTTTTTCCTTTCCCGCTTTATATTCCGCGACATTGGCCGCGTTGGCGGACAAAACTTCCTCCACCAGCTTTTCTATCACCCCCGTATCCGTAATCTGCCTTAATCCCTTTGCCGCAATAATGGCGTCGGCGTTTTCGCCATCGCCCAGCCACAACGCTTCAAATACTTTCTTGCCGATAGCGTTGGAAATTGTCGCGTCCGCGATACGGCAAACCAAGCCGCCCAGTTGCGCGGCGGAAACCGGAGACTGCGCAATTTCCAGACCTTCACGATTTAAACGCGCGGCCAAATCCACCATAATCCAGTTGGCGCAGGATTTCGCGTTCGCGTTATTATTTCCCGCCGCTGCCAGCGCGGCCTCAAAATAATCCGCCGTTTCCAGCGTAACCGTCAGCATTGCCGCCGCATAAGCGGAAAGCCCATAATCCCGGATAAACCGCTGCCGCTTCGCCTCCGGCAATTCCGGCAAGGCCATCCGTGTCTGTTCCAGCCAATCCCTTGCTACCGCGAGCGGTAAAAGATCCGGATCAGGAAAATAACGGTAATCATGCGCGTCCTCTTTGGAGCGCATCGTGCGCGTCTCCCCCGTCGCGGGGTCAAAAAGCACCGTGGCCTGCTGAATTACGCCGCCGTCTTCCAGTATCTCAATCTGCCTTTTTACCTCGTATTCAATCGCCTCCTTCAAGTACCGGAAGGAATTCAGATTCTTGATTTCCCGCCGGGTTCCCAGAGGCTCGCCTGTCCGGCGCACCGAAACATTGGCGTCACAGCGAAAAGAGCCTTCCTGCATATTGCCGTCACAAATGCCGATCCAGCGCACCAGCGCGTGCAGCGCCTTCGCGTACGCAACCGCCTCTTCGGCGGAGCGCATATCCGGCTCAGAAACAATTTCCAAAAGCGGCGTTCCCGCGCGGTTCAAATCAATGCCAGTCTTGCCGTGAATGTCCTCATGCAAGGATTTTCCGGCGTCTTCTTCCAAATGCGCGCGGGTCAGGCGCACCCGCTTTTCATGGCACTCTTCCCCTTGCCCCGCCACAATATCAATATGACCGCCTTCTACAATCGGCAAGTCAAATTGACTAATCTGATAGCCCTTGGGCAAATCTGGATAAAAATAATTTTTCCGCGCGAATACAGATTTTTCCGCGATTTTTCCGCCTACGGAAAGACCGAACCGAAGCGCGCATTCCACCGCGCCCCGGTTCAAAGTCGGCAAAACTCCAGGCAAAGCCAAATCCACCGGGGAAGCCTGCGTATTGGCCAACGCGCCAAAGCGCGTGGACGCGCCGGAAAAAATTTTGGAACACGTAGCCAACTGCACATGCGTTTCCAGGCCAATCACGACTTCCCAGGTCATTATGCTTTTTCCAAAGCCAACGCCCGCGTCACAGTCGGACGCGCCGCGATCCGAACACGGAATGCCGCGATATTTTCCAGGCCGCCCAGATCAACCCGCGCGAATTCCGTCCAGGAAAGCACCGTGAAAAGATAGGCGTCCGCAACGGTAAACCCACTGGCAAATTGGTATTCCCGCCCCTGCAATTCCCGGTCAAGCCAGGCAAACAGCTCCCGCAAGCGCTGACGCGCCGCGTCTTTGCTTGGTTCAGGAGCGCCCACGAAAAGCGGCACAAACCCTTTGTGAACTTCACTGGAAATAAAACAGAGCCGCTCCAGCACCTTGGCGCGCGCAAACCCGTTATCCGGTGACGGCGCAAGATTTTTCCCCGGCGCATGATCCGCGATATATAAAAGAATCGCGGGATTCTCAAATAGCCGCCGACCATCCTCAAGCTCCAAAACCGGCACATAGCCCAAAGGGCTGACCGCGCGAAAATCCGATCCGTCCGGCAAGCTCTGGCGTACGGCATTCCCTGTTCTTTCGCAGACCACCCGCGCGGCTTCATAAGCCACGCCGGATTCCTCCAGCGCAATGCGCGAAGCCAATGAGCAGGTTCCGCTTTGATGATAGAGTTTCATCGAGTTTTCCTCCTTCTTACAAATTACATGCCGGATGGCGCGTATGCCAATCCGTCGCTCGCTGAAAAACATGCGCGATGGCGAGTACTCTCGCCTCGTCAAAATAATTGCCAATAAGCTGCAATCCGATCGGCAGACCCTTGGCGTCAAAACCGCAGGGCAGCGACAAAGCCGGCAAGCCCGCCAGATTGACCGCAATCGTGTAAATGTCCGAAAGATACATCTCGACCGGATCGGCGCGCTTTTCGCCCAGCGCGAAGGCCGTGCCGGGACTGGTTGGACCCAAAAGCACGTCGCAGCGCTTGAAGGCTTCCGCGAAATCATTGGCAATCAAGCGGCGCGCCCGCTGCGCCTGCAAATAGTAGGCGTCATAGTACCCATGCGAAAGCACATAGGTTCCAATCAAAATGCGGCGTTTTACTTCCGCGCCAAATCCCTGCGCACGGCTTTTCTCGTACATCTCCGTGAGATTCGCGTATTCCGGCGCGCGGTAGCCATAGCGCACCCCGTCAAAGCGGGAAAGGTTGGAACTCGCTTCCGCCGGAGCGATTACATAATAGGCAGGCACGGAAAGCCGCATATTGGGCAAGGTCACTTCTACGGTTTTCGCGCCCAGTTTTTGATATTCGGCAAGAGCGGCCTGAACCGCCGTCATCACTTCCGCGTCACAACCCTCGCTGAAAAACTCTTTCGGCAAACCAATCGTCAGACCAGCAAATGGCGCGTCCATAAGACGGCTATAGTCCTCTGCGGGACGTTCCAGCGACGTGGAATCCTTTTCGTCAAAACCCGCCATCGCGGAAAGCACAAGGGCACAATCTTCAGCTGTGCGCCCGATGACCCCGCCCTGATCCAGCGAAGAGGCAAAGGCAATCATTCCGTAGCGAGAAACAATGCCATATGTCGGCTTGACTCCCGTAAGACCGCAAAGCGCCGCAGGCTGGCGAATGGACCCCCCGGTATCCGTACCGGTGGCTACCGGCGTCAATCCCGCCGCCACCGCCGCCGCCGAACCTCCAGAAGAACCGCCCGGAACGCGCGCCTCATCCCAGGGATTTTTTACCGCGCCGAAATAAGAGGTTTCATTGGACGACCCCATCGCGAATTCGTCCATATTGGTTTTGCCTAGCGATACCATTCCCGCTTCCCGCTCAAGTTTCGTGACCACGGTAGCGTCGTAGGGCGCGATAAAGTTCTCCAGCATTCTGGAGGCGCAGGTCGTGCGCCATCCCTGGGCGCAAAAAATATCCTTCTGCGCAAGCGGAATCCCGGTAAGCGGCGAGGCATTCCCTGCCGCAAGGCGGGCGTCGGCTTCTGTAGCCGCAGCCAGGGTTTTTTCCTCGTCTACTGTAATAAAAGCGTTGATCCGCGCGTTCATCCGCGCAATGCGATCAAGAAATAGCCGGGCAAGCTCAACACTGGAAATTTTTTTTGCGGCGAGCGCCGCGCGAAGCGTTGATAAAGAAGCGTAAATCATTCAATGACTCTAGGAACAAGGTAAAGCCCCGCTTCGACTTCCGGCGCGATGGATTGAAAAAGATCGCGCTGCGCCGCGTCGGAATCCGTATATGTCACGGCGTCCTCGCGCAGGCGTTGAAAGACGTCCTGCGCGTGCGCCATCGGCGCAACCCCTTGCGTATCAGCGGTTTGCAAAATTTCAATCAGAGAAAAAATATCATTGAGCTGCTGACGCGCGGTTCCACTTGCGTCCGGCGTCATTTCAAGACGCGCCAGAGCCGCGATGCGTTCAACTTCCAAAACAGTGAGCGGCATGCGCATACTTCCATGCAGATGTGTAGACAAGACAAGAACAAAAAACGTAAAACCAGAGGGCGTATATTATCGCGTGTCTGTATTATACGGTATCATGTTCGCCGTTTTACCGCTTTTTCGCGGCTTTTTATTATCTTTTCCGCATGGGACAAGGAACAGACATGTTCGGTTTCTTCCGTAGCTACTTTTCCAATGATCTGGCCATTGACCTTGGCACTGCCAATACTTTAATTTATGTCCGCACCCAGGGCATTGTCCTGGACGAGCCTTCTGTCGTGACTATTCGCACGGACGGCGGGCCGTCCGCCAAGGAAGTCATTCAGGCTGTGGGACATGCCGCCAAGGAAATGCTTGGCAAGGCGCCCGGAACTATCCGGGTACTCCGCCCGATGAAAGACGGCGTCATCGCCGATTTCACGGTGACTGAACAAATGCTGAAGCAGTTCATCAAGCGGGTGCATAAAACCCGGCTCATCAAACCCTCGCCGCGCATCATCATCTGCGTGCCGTCCGGCTCTACCCAGGTAGAACGCCGCGCGATTCATGATTCCGCAATCAGCGCGGGCGCGAGTAAGGTTTTTCTTATTGAGGAGCCAATGGCTGCGGCTATCGGCGCCGGGCTTCCGGTTTCCGAGGCGACGGGTTCCATGATAGTGGACATTGGCGGCGGCACGACAGAAGTAGGAGTCATTTCCCTGGGCGGCCTGGTGTACTCTGGCTCTGTGCGCGTCGGCGGCGATAAACTTGACGAGGCGATTATCAGCTATATCAATCGCAACTATGGAATGCAGATTGGTGAAAATACCGCCGAAAATATCAAGAAAAAAATTGGTTCGGCCTTTCTTGGCACAGAGGTGCGCGAAATGGAAGTTTCCGGCATCAACAAGGCAGAAGGTATTCCGCGCAAGTTCACCATTTCTTCCAACGAGATTCTGGAAGCGCTCACTGATCCATTGAATCAGGTGGTCTCGGCAGTAAAATCCGCTCTGGAAAAAACGCCGCCGGAGCTAGGCGCGGACATTGCCGAAAAGGGCATGGTACTGACAGGCGGCGGCGCGTTGCTGCGCGACCTTGATCGACTTTTAATGGAAGAAACCGGCCTGCCGGTTATTATTGCGGACGATCCGCTTACCTGTGTTGCGCGGGGCTGCGGTATCGCGCTGGAAAAAGTCGACGAACTGGATTCCATTTTTACGACGGAATAATGGTTACCGGGCAGCCGCCAATTTTCCTTGTAACTGGACGCGCCTGGGCATGGACTAGCGCGCGGAAGCGGCCAGCGTTGTGAGCGAAAAATATCCGCCGCCACTTTTTCAGCACGGCCCAATGCCGTTGACGGTTCTGTTTTTTTATATTGCGCTTGCTGTCGCGCTCTTTGTGCTGGATTTCCGCTTTCATGCGATTGGTTTTTTGCGCCAGGGGATTTTTGTGCTGACGGTTCCCTTGCAGCGTTTGTCGCAAGTTCCCAAAAATTTTTTACTGGAGAGCAAGCGTTATTTTTATACTCTGGACAGCGCGCGAACGGAAACTGAACGTCTGAAAGCTGCCGCGCTGGTTGCCGCCCTTGATCTCAATCGTGTCACGCAATTGAAATCAGAGAATGACAATTTGCGCGCGCTTTTGGAGTTACGGAGACGTGAGAAAGTCGGCGGTCAGGCGGCCAATGTGCTATATACCGCGCGCGATCCTTTTTCCCGGCGAGTGTACATTGACAAAGGAAGTCAGCAAGGCATACGAGAAGGATTACCGGTCATTGACAGCAAAGGCATTATCGGCCAGATTACGTTTACTTTCCCCTTTTCTTCGGAAGTCACTCTGCTCACGGACAAAAGTCAGGCCATTCCGGTGCAAATTGAGCGCACCGGTCAGCGTTCAATTACCTTTGGTCTGGGCAACGGTCAAGTAGAATTACGGTATATGCCCAGCAATGCCGACGTTGTCATTGGTGATATTCTGCATACATCTGGCCTGGACGGTATCTATCCAGCAGGCTTTCAGGTTGCCCGCGTCACGCAGGTTGCGCGTGATAACGCTTATGCTTTTGCGCGCATCGTCGCAATGCCGCTGGCGGACGTAGAAGGGCATAATCTTGTAATGGTGCTGGATATTCAGGAAAAATCACCGCTTCCGGTAGAGCAAAAAAATGCCGAAAATCGGGAGGATTATTAACTATGCAAACTCCCAATCATCAATCCAACCGAATTTTGCGCCCGGTACGCCCCTGGTTTATTGTACTGAGTATTCTGATTGCGCTTCTGCTCAATATGCTTCCGCCCCGGCAATGGCTCTTTATGCCGGATTGGGTATTGCTGACGTTGTGCTTTTGGAGTATCCGCGAGGGACAAAAAATCGGTATGGGCGTTGCTTTTTGCCTGGGGCTGTTTATGGATGTTGCCGATAGCGCGGCGCTAGGCCAACATGCGCTGGCCTACGTTATTGCCAGTTATACCGCCAGTGCTTTTTCCAAGCGGATTCTCTGGTTTTCTCTTCCGCTGCAGGCGCTGCATGTTTTCCCTATCTTTCTGGCGACCTCTGCGCTGCAAATTTTTATCCAACTTGTCGCGGGAAAGGATTTCCCTGGTTTTGCGCAATTTCTCCCTTCCTTTGTTGCCGCCGCGCTTTGGCCGCTGCTCAGTTTTTTTCTTTTATTGCCGCAATATCAGCCGGAATTCCGGGATGAAACCCGGCCTATTTAGTCTGCTGTTTTTAATGGGATCGTTCCATGAATGATTTTCATCATAAGCAGCGGGAGTTGGAGCGCTTTCGCAGACGGCTTTTATTGGCGCTGGCCTTTATTTTTTCCCTTTTTTGCGCGCTTTTTTCCAAATTATTTTATCTGCAAGTCTTGCGGCACGATCATTACACCACGCTTGCGGAAAGTAATCGTATTTCGCTGATCCCTATTATTCCAAATCGCGGGAATATTTTAGACCGTAATGGCGTGATACTTGCGCGGAATTATTCCGCTTTTACCCTAGAAATTACGCCCTCTCAAATAGAAAATATAGATAAAACCATTGCGGCGCTTTCAGAAATCATAAAAATTGAGCCCAAGGACAGGAGGCGGTTTAATCGGCTTTTGCAGGAATCCAGAAACTTTGATTCCATCCCTATCCGCACGCAATTGTCGGATGAAGAGGTCGCCAGTTTCTCCGCTCGCCGCTATCGTTTCCCTGGTGTTGATATCAAGGCGCGCCTGTTTCGGGAATATCCCGAAGGGAATGCTGCCGCACATGTTATTGGTTATATCGGGCGCATCAATCAAAAGGATGAGGAGTGGATCCGCGCGGAGTACCAAGAAAGCAATTATAAGGGGACGGAGCATATTGGTAAAATTGGTGTTGAACAGTTTTATGAATTTGAATTGCATGGGACTACGGGTTATGCGCAGTTAGAAATTGACGCCAATGGTCGCGCGGTGCAGATTTTAAGCAGTACCTCTGCCGTCCCTGGAAATAATTTGAAGTTAACTTTGGATATGGGATTGCAAAAAGTTGCGGAAAGCGCTTTCATAGATCGTCGAGGCGCGCTGGTAGCTTTAGATCCTAGAAACGGCGCCATTCTGGCTATGGTTTCCGCACCGACCTTTGACCCTAACCTTTTTGTGGATGGTATTCGCTCGGACGATTGGGAAGAACTGAATAATAATATTGATAAACCCATGCTGAATCGCGCTATTTACAGCGCTTATCCTCCAGGATCAACCTTTAAACCTATGATGGCAATGGCCGCCTTGACAGAAAAGAAAAGAACCCCGCAGCAAACCATTTATGATCCTGGTTACTTTATTTTTGGTAATCATCGTTTTTTGGATGACAAGCCTGGCGGACATGGTATTGTAGATATGATGACTTCCATTGTTGTGTCTTGCAATACTTATTACTACCAGCTTGCCGCAGATATGGGTATTGATTTAATAGCCCGTTTCATGGGAGGTCTTGGTTTAGGAAAGCGCACTGGAATTGATATTCCCGGAGAAAGTGACGGAATTTTACCTTCCCCGGAATGGAAGGAAAAACGCTTTAAGAAACCTGAACAACAAAAATGGTATGCGGGAGAAACTATTTCAGTAGGAATTGGGCAAGGATATAATGCGTATACGCCGTTGCAAATGGCGCACGCTTATGCCAACATATTAAATTATGGTAAAGTGTTTCGTCCGCATTTAGTTGATAGCATCAATAATCCCAGCACAAATGAAACGCGCACGCTTGAATATCCAATAACACGTCAAATCGCGCTTGATCCAAAGCATGTAGATTTCATTAAAAAAGCGATGGCGGGTGTTAATAAACAAGGCACTGGCGCGCGCGCGTTTGCCAATGCGCCCTATGAATCCGGAGGAAAAACAGGAACTGCTCAAGTTTTCAGTTTGCGCGGACAAAAATATGTTTCTGGGCGTTTGCGGGAGCGGTTGCGTGACCATGCCTGGTTTATTGCGTTTGCGCCATTGGAAAACCCGACGATTGTAGCGGCAATACTGGTTGAAAACAGCGGATTTGGCGCGCAATATGCCGCGCCTATCGCCCGCCGGATTTTTGATTATTATCTTGCAGGAAAAGCTCCAGAAGGGGCGCTTGTGCCTGTAGAACCAGAAGAGGAAACTTTAGAAGGCGAAGCAGAAAAACACAATTCAGGAGAAAATCCTCATGCGCCCTCGCCGAATTAAACTTTTTTTCTTCAGAATCGCCGCGCATCTTGATCCGGCCTTGATACTCATTGTTTTGTTTCTAATGAGTGTTGGTTTAGTTTGCGTATATTCAGCCAGTTATCCGGACAATATTACGCGCTTTAATAGCCAGATTATCAATATGATTCTAGCTTTTCTTCTGATGATTCTGGTCGCGCAAATTTCGCCACACAAGCTTATGCGTCTCGCGCCAATCTTTTATCTTGCGGGATTTATTTTACTCATAGCAGTAGATCGCTTTGGTGTTGTAGTCAATGGGTCAAGGCGCTGGATTTCCCTTTTTGGCATTATCCGCATTCAGCCTTCTGAGATTATGAAAATTGCTATGCCGATGATTTTAGCCTGGTATTTTCATAAAAATGAATCTACGCTTACCTTAAAAACTTTTATTGTTTCCGGGATTTTGCTTATTTTACCTATTATATTTATTTTGAAACAGCCAGACTTGGGAACTTCTTTGTTGGTTGGCGCTGCGGGATTTTCTGTTATTTTTTTCGCGGGTTTGTCCTGGAAGATAATAATGGGATTTTGCGCTGGCGGATTGGCTATATTACCTTTTGTTTGGGAACGAATGCATGATTATCAGCGACGCCGGGTTTTGACTTTGTTCGATCCTTCTTCGGACCCTTTAGGCGCGGGGTATCATATTATTCAGTCGACAATCGCCATTGGCTCTGGAGGAGTTTTCGGCAAAGGTTGGCTGCATGGAACGCAAACGCACCTAAAATTTATCCCTGAAAAGCATACTGATTTTATATTTGCCGTATTGGCGGAAGAATGGGGGATTATAGGATCAATTGTTCTATTATTCCTATTCTTCTGTTTAATTGTGCGCGGCTTGATGATTTCCTCTACCGCAACAACTTTATTTTCTCGCTTGCTGGCCGCTTCTATTTCCATGGTATTTTTTATTTATGCTTTTGTAAATATCGGCATGGTTTCCGGTTTTTTGCCTGTTGTAGGTGTTCCGCTTCCCTTTATTAGCTATGGCGGAACAGCATTGTTAACGCTTATGCTGGGCGTTGGCATTTTAATGAGCATCCAGACACACCGCACTTTGACAAAATGAAAAAAATCATTCTTTTCAACCTTGCTTTTTTTCTTTGTTTCTGGCTTTCTGGATGTTCCGTCTTTTCGGGACGAGCGCCTTCTGGAAAGGTAGTGACGACTTCCGGTAGTTCCATAAAAGGCGGCGGCGGATATTATAAAGATGATGGTCCAGGAGATATAATTCCCGAACAATTACAACTTATTCCTGACGCTATACCGCGTGTGGAGCCGCTGCATAAAGGCGCAAGCCGTCCTTATGTTGTTTTGGGAAAACAGTATGTCCCACAAACCCGCATTCAAAATTTTCGCCAGCAAGGGATTGCAAGCTGGTATGGAAAAAAATTTCATGGACAAAAAACGTCTATTGGCGAAACTTATGACATGTTTGCCATGACGGCGGCTCATCCAACGCTTGCTTTACCTTCCTATGCGCGCGTAACTAATCCGGCCAATGGGAAAAGTGTTGTTGTGCGCGTAAATGACCGCGGTCCTTTTCACGCGGGGCGTATCATGGACCTTTCTTATACTGCTGCTTATAAACTGGGCTATATTGAAAATGGCAGTGGCTTGGTCATTGTGGAAAGTTTGCTTCCTGGCAGTCCGCTTTTTGAACGACTGGCTGCTGCGTCTTCTGTTTCCGCGCCTGTTTCTGCCGCGCCGGAACCTGATCGCGCCGCTTTGGACGCGCTTGCTCTGGAGTTACAGCGAGAAGAAATCCAGGATGCAGCTGCTTTTGCTTCTTCTTCAATAAAATCCAGAGGAATTTTTCTTCAACTGGGCGCCTTTTCACAATCCGAAAATGCGGAAAATTTAAAAAAATACCTGTTGCGCAATTTGGATTGGTTATCCGATCCTCTTTTTATTTATGCGGCGGATCAACTCTACCGCTTACAAATGGGACCTTATTCGGACCGTTTCACCGCGCAGTCCGTAGCTGAACGCATTCGAGATACTTTGGGTTACGCTCCTACATTCGTAACACGCTGAAATTCAATGCGTTAAAAATTCAAATAGCGGCACAATAAGCGCGCCTGAAAACATGAATGTAAATTGTTTACCAAAGCATCGTGATTGTTTTTTATGACCGGTTAAAATTACGTTTTGTGCCTTAGTATGAAGAAAATCCTGTCCATGCGCGCATTCCTCTCCATGACGCAGCATAGGAATTAAATCGGCAAGCGCGATATAAATAAAACTTGCGGCAGCGATTACCAAAATATAAGGCATAGAATTTTCCGCGTCCGCCATAAAAAAATAACCAAAAACTCCACCCAGTGCCGCTGTTAAACTGGAAAGCGCATTGGCAATAAACGCTTTCAGGCGTGAAAGACCACCATGTAACAATATAATAAAATCCCCCAATTCTTGCGGAATTTCATGCGCCATAATCGCAAAAGTAGCTGTAATACCTAAAAGCGGGCTTGCCAAAAAAGAAGCCGCAATTAAAATTCCATCCACAAAATTATGAAAACCATCTCCAACCAAAATCAGAGGTACTACAGAGCTGACGCGCCTTGCAACCTCTTTTCCTTGCGAACTTTCCTCATTTTCCTCTTCCGTATGCGCATGTCGCCACAGCGCGAAGTGTTCCAGAATAAAAAAACTTAAAATTCCGACAAATAAAGTTACAAATAACGGATAAAGCCCGCCTCCATGCGTTTTTTCTGCTGCGCCTTCGCCCCTGTGTTCATGTGAAATATTTTGTTCACCAGCTTCCGCGCTCGCAAAAAAATCTGCGTTCACTTCCCTTGCTTCCAGAAAATGTTCCGCCGCTTCCGGCAAAATGTCCAGACAGGCGGTGGAGAGCATCACTCCCGCCGCAAAAGCAACCATTGCTGAACGAGCCGTCTGAGAAAGGCGAAAAGCAAGCAGCGCGGCTAAAGAAATGCTCAGCAAACCCGCGAGAAACGTTGCCAGCATGATCATGGAAAAAACAGACATATCGTTAAGCCACATGAAAACCTCCAAAAGTTAAACGGCTATCCAGATCACACAAAAAATCTCGTTGCGGCAAAATGGCGAAACCATGAAGAAAGCCAGCGTTGCGCTGCTTTTATGCACAACGCTGGCAGGATGTTATAACATTACAAATCAAAAGGCAATCCGTTTCAAGAAAGGAAGCAAAATGTCAACGGAAAACAACGATTTTTTTGAACACAAGAAAAAAATACATATAAAAAACAAAAAGTTAGAACACTATATTGAAGAAATTGACGCGCGCGCCAAAACGCAGAACGCAGCGCTAACCCCTGTTCGTCGGGCAGTACTTACGCTTCTCTTTTTACACCCGCAAGGACTGAAAGCTTATGAATTGCTAGAGAAAATCAAGGAAGAGCGCAGTAACGCCAAGCCAACTACCGTTTACCGGGCCCTGGATTTTCTGATGGCGCAAGGATTCGCGCACAAAATTGGGCGTAACAATCTTTTTGTGGCATGCCATCATGTCTCTCATTATTTGCCCAGCCTTTTTTTGGTATGCCCGAAATGCCGAACCGTTACCGAACTTTCCGCCATACCGTTAATGCAAATGCTGAAAACCGAAGTTGGGAACGCGGGATTTCAGCTTACCAGTCCCGAGGTGGAGATCAGCGCGCTTTGCCCTGCTTGCGCCTGACGTCCTAATAGTATTGAGTATAAAAAATAAAAACGTAAACAATAAGGAAGAGAACTCTGTGGAAAACTTTAAAACATTACTAAAAACATAGAGTTATGCTTACTTTGAAACGAGGAAAAGGAATAGAAAAAGCTGTGGAGAAAAAAGGGATACTTTTCGTTTTTCTTTTTTTCTCTAACTTACCCGCATTTTTTACAGAAATTTTCTATACGTTGTCCACAAGCGGAACGGAGATGAAATAGAACCCGCTGGAAAGAGACGGGCATGTGACTAGCGAGTTTCCGAGCATTTGCGGCGTCATACAAACAAAAAACCCGCAGACAACGCTGCGGGTTTTGAAAATTGGTCCTTGCTGCGCTTAATCTTGGCGCTTGCTGCGTTTGATGGCTTCATCTACGTTAACTTCCTGGACAGGAGGTTTGTTGGGAAGCGCTTTTTTTGCGGGAGGAACTTTGGTTTCCTCTTCATTTTTTTTGCGAACCAACGCTTCAACCCACAGGGAATCTCCGCCGTTCCAGGGCATGAAAATGCGCATGGAGACCCGCGCGGCTTCTTCCAGAAAGGGTTCTATATTGGCTTCAACCCGGGGCATCCAGGGGGAAAAAATGGACAACCAGTTTTTCCCGAATAGAGAAAGCGCGTCTTTTCCAGAATCGTCCGCTTTATTCATCGGCAGAGAAAACGCGGAAAACATGGAGGAAGACAACGGAGAAGACAAGGAAGAAAGCCAAAATTGGTTCATTTCCAGCCATGACTTTTGCAGGAGGCCAAAATAACCGCTCCAGATATTTTCCTCATTTTGCATTTTTGTCTCCTGTGTAAAATTGGACGGACCAAGGATAGATGGCTAGTCTCCTGCATTGTAACGCCCGTGTTGAATCTGAATGTGATTTTTTTACAATTGCCGTGGAAAAACCGTAAAACTTATAACATAGACAACGTTACGTAAGATGTTGGGTCTGGGATTCCAGCGCGCAAAAAACCTTCGCGGCGTAAGCGACAAGCGTCACAAAGTCCGCATGCCTTGCCTGCTTCATCCGCCTGGTAGCAGGAAACGGCGATTTGATAGTCTATGCCAAGTTCATACCCCTTACGGATAATATCTGCCTTGGAAAGGTGCAGAAGCGGCGCGTGAATGGTAATTTTTTTGCCCTCAACGCCTGCTTTGGTGGCCAAGTTGGCCAGACGTTCAAAAGCCGCGATATATTCAGGGCGGCAATCTGGGTAACCAGAGTAGTCAACGGCATTGACGCCGATAAAAATATCCCGGCAGTCCAGAGTTTCCGCCCAGGCCAGCGCGAAAGAAAGCAAGATGGTGTTGCGGGCGGGAACGTAAGTAGAAGGAATGCCTGCGCTTAAACCGTCTATGGGTACGGAAAGCGCGCTGTCTGTGAGCGCGGAACCGCCGAACTGCGCGACGTCAATCACGAGAATTTTGTGTTGTGCCGCGCCATTTTTCATCGCGATTTGCCTTGCGGCAGAAAGCTCAGCGCGATGCCGCTGCCCATAATCAAACGACAGGCAATGGAGGGAAAATCCGCTTTTCCGGGCAAGCGCGAGGCAGGTGGCGGAATCAAGGCCGCCGGAAAGCAAAATCACCGCTTTTTTCTGGCTCATACGGAACGTTCCAGAGACTCAAATTCACGGAACAGCGCGGACTCGTCGCCAAGATTAAGTTCAACAACGCGGCGCAGCTGGGTAATGCTGTCCAGGTCAATTTCAGTACATTTCAAGCCAATATCCTGTCCGTTAACATGCGCGACTTCCATCTGCATGAGAATTCCGGAGAATTCTTCCTCGTTTCCACTTTCTACTTCCCCGGAAAGATCAAGCGCAAGAGAGCAGGCCATACCGGGTTTTATGGAGGCGGCAGGCTCTGTGATTTGCACCAGAGCGCCCTGTAAGGAAATATCCAAAACTCGCGCGGCAAAGAGAGTTCCTTCCTGCAAACTTAATTCAGCCAGAGTATCAAACTGAATGCGGGTAAAGCGGCGGCGATTGTTTTCCATATTGTCCTCGAATCATGCGAATGGATTTTGCGCGGCGTTTGGGGAGGGAATTATTTTCCGCGCATGTTACCCCATAGTACTTTGTGCAGTTGTATTTGCAGACGGGCAGACAGCCCGTCGGCCAGAATCCACTCTGCCAGCGTGCGGGCGTCCTGTCCGGGTTCTGCCGGGGAGAACCAAACCGGGCAGCGCCGGACAAGCGCCGGATAATCATGCAGAACCGCGCGCGCCCATTCGTAATCCGCGCGGTCGGCGATAATGATTTTGACTTCGTCCTGGCTGTTGAGCGAGTCCAGATTTTCCCAGAGGTTTTTGTCCGCTTCTCCAGAAGAGGGCGGCTTTATATCCACGATGCGGGAAACGCGGGGATCAACCGCGTGAATAGGCAGGGCGCCGGATGTTTCCAGCGCCACTTCATAGCCCGCGTCCGCGAGCGAGGTCATCAAGGGAAAAGCGCTTTTTTGCGCGAGAGGCTCCCCGCCAGTCAGGCAAACCTGCCGGGTAGGATAAGGGCGGAGAGCGGCGAGAATTGCCTCAATGGACATGGGAGCGCCCCCAGTAAAAGCGTATGCGCTGTCACACCAACGGCAACGTAAAGGGCAGCCGGTCAACCGAATAAAGGCGGTCGGCTTGCCCATGCGAGAGGCTTCGCCCTGAAGCGAGAAAAAAATCTCGCTGACCTTGAGCGGCAAAACGCACATGCTGAACAATACGGGAGAGGTATACGGAAGACGCCGTTACTGACCGGCCAAACGCTTTTTAGCTTCTTTGGCCGCTTCTGAGGCGGGATATTTTTCCATAACTGTAGAAAGCGTTTTCCGGGCGGCGGCGGCATTGCCTAATTTTTGCTGACAGCTTGCGGCGGCAAGCAGGGCGTCTGGCGCGCGCGGCGCGTCTGGCCAGTTGCGCGCGACCGTCAATTGCGCGTCAATCGCCTCTTTGCATTTTCCTTGCGCATACCAGCTGTTTCCCAGCCAATACTGGGCGCTGGCGGCAATTTCGCTGTCTGGATAATCACGCGCGAGAATAGCGAAAGCCGCGCCGGCCTCCTTGTATTTTTGTTCCTTAAATTGCTGAATCGCCGCATCGTAGGCGCGGCCTATGGCGGAAAAATCCGCAGCGGAAATTGGTTTGGCGGGAAGAATGCCGTCTTTATCGTCGGCAGGCGCGCCAGAAGCGCCAGACGGATTCTCAAAACGCGCCAGACGGCTGTCCAGATCAAGATACAAATCCTGCTGACGTTTCTGCGCCTGGGCGTTTTCGTAGTGCAGTGTTTCAATTTCACCGCGCAGACGGGCGATTTCTTCCTTGAGTCCGATAATTTGGGTAGCCAATTCCAACTGCGCATTGCTCAAGGCGGAAATTTTCTGCTCGTAATCCTGTTTTATGGCGGTAATTTGCGCGCGCGCTTCATTGTCGTCAAAAAGCCCTGCCCGCGCGGGCAGGGGAAGGAAAACAAGCGCAAAAAAGCAGGCGGCAAGAACCGGAAAAACGGCGCGCGACATCAAAATTCTCCAGAATACAAAAGGTCGGCGCGGCGATTTTCCGCCCAAGCGGCTTCATCGTGGCCTTCCGCGCGGGGCTTTTCCTCTCCCAGACTGACGGCCTCGATCTGGGATTCCTGCGCGCCCAGAAGCATCAGCATTTGCTTGACCGCTTCCGCGCGTTTTTGCCCCAAAGAAAGGTTATATTCGCGGCTGCCCCGCTCATCGGTGTTGCCCTGAATCAGGGTTTTGAATTGCGGGTTGGCGATGAGGAACCGGGCGTGCGCGGTAACAAGCTCGCGGTATTCCTCCGCAATGTCGTAGCGGTCAAGCGCGAAGTAAATGCTGCGCCGTGAAAGCGGGCTGGAAGGGTCGGTCAGCGCCGAGGGCAATGTGGAAGAATTTATGCCGGAAGTCTCAATGGGCGCGATCTGCGCGCGGTCTTCCACAGGCGCTCCGGAAGTTTCAGCGGGCGCGCCGGTCGTTCCGCATCCAGATAAAAGGAAGAGGGAAAACGCGGCGGAAAGAAAGAAAAACAAAAAACGGGAAAATTTTTTCATCGTAAATACTCCGAAAATGGAGGGAAAAACTAACGCGGGAAAGGGCTCCAGGCAGGCTCGCGCACGTCGCCCGCCGGAACGGAAAGCCGCTGGCGCACGCGCCCGTCAATGGAGACGACGGAAAGCGTTCCGCGCCCGCCCATTTCCGTAGCCAGCACGATCATACGGCTGTTGGGCGCGAAGCTGGGGGATTCATCCTTACTGGAATCCGAGAGAATCTGTGTTTGGCGGCTGGCGAGATCCATGACTGCCAGACGGAAAGCGCCGTCTTGCCGGGTGATAAAGGCCAGGTTTTTCCCGTCCGGAGAAAGCGACGGGGAGACGTTGTAATTTCCGGTGAAGGTGATGCGTTCCGCCATGCCGCCCTGCGCGGCGACACGGTAAATCTGCGGACTGCCGCCCCGGTCGGAGGTGAAGTAAATAAAAGCGTCGTCCGCAGAAAACTGCGGTTCAGTATCAATACCGGCGGAGTTGGAAAGGCGCGTCAGCCCGCCGCCATTCGCGTTGATCAGATAAATTTGCGAATGCCCGTCGCGGGAGAGTACCAGCGCGATCCGGGTTCCGTCTGGCGACCAGGCGGGCGCGGAGTTGGAGCCTTTGAAATTGGCGAGCACCTGTCGGGTTCCGGTGAGCAGGGAGTGTGAAAAGATGATCGGTTTTTTGTTTTCAAAGGAAACGTAAGCGATCCGGGTTCCGTCTGGCGACCAGGCGGGCGAAATGACGGGTTCGGAGGAAATCAGCGCGGTTTGCGCGTTATGGCCGTCGGCGTCGGCGATTTGCAGATGATAGCGTCCGGCTGTTTTCAGAACATACGCGATGCGCGTGGAAAATACGCCGCGCTCGCCGGTCAGCGTTTCATAAATGGTATCCGCGACGCGGTGTCCGGCGGCGCGAAGATGCGCGACGTCTGTCAAAAAGGCCGCGCCGGTAAGAGGCGCTTGGCGGGTGACGTCGTAAAGGCGAAAGCGGGCTTCAATTCGTCCAGAGGCGAGCGAAAGACTGCCGCCCGCAAAAGCGTCCGCGCCGCGTTCTTTCCACAGGGCATACTCAACCGGGGAGGATTCATCGGAGCGGACGCCTTCCGCGTTCACGACGCGAAAAAGGCCGCTTTGTTCCAGATCGCGGCGCGCGACGTCGGCGAGCGCCGCCCCTTGTTCAGCGCTTCCAGAAAGGACGCTGAAATCGGCGATGGCGACAGGAATTTGCCGCGCGCCCGATCCGGTGACTTCAATGGAAAGCTGTGCCTGAGCGGCGGGCGTCAGAAGGAGGATTCCCGCGCCCAGCCACAGCGGCGCGGCGCGAAGGAGGCGGAGAGCGGAAAAGACGGCGGCAAAACGGAGCATGTAAGGGGCAAGCGGAGAAAAATATGGAATGGCAAATTATATATGATGCGAAATTCAGCTACGCTTACGTTGAATGCCGGATACGCTAAAATTTCCGCCGTGTGCAAAGGAGAGTATCCGCATGGTAAAAATTTATGGCATAAAAAATTGCGGCACGGTGAAAAAAGCGTTGCGCTGGCTGGAGGAGGCAGGATGCGAGTATGAGTTCATTGCATACAAAAACGCGGCGGTGCTGGACGCAAGGCTGAAGGAATGGCTGATTCGGGCGGGCTGGCAAACGCTTCTAAATACGCGCGGTCTGACGTGGAAAAAACTTGAGGCGGCGGAGCGCGAAAAACTTGACGCGGAAAAAGCCGAACAACTCATGCGTCGCTATCCGACGCTGATCAAGCGTCCGATTCTGGAAAGGGACGGAGAGATTATCGTCGGCTTTGACGCGGAACGGTACGCGGGAAAATGATCATGCGGGATGACGGCGTAACCCGGTTTTTGTTTCCGCGCCTTGATATTCGCGGCGCGGCCGCGCGGCTTTCCGGTACCTGGCAAAAAATGCAAAGCGGGCATGATTATCCGCCCGCCATTACGCGCTTGCTGGGCGAGCTTTCCGTAACGGCAGCCTTGATTGCCGCGCAGCTGAAAACGCCGGGGCGCTTGACGTTGCAGCTGCGCGGCACAGGATTGGTTTCTCTATTGCTGGCGGATTGTCTGCCCGCCGAGGCGGAAAATGGGACAGAAAGCCAGACATGTCTGGCTTTGCGCGGAATCGCGCGTTTCGAGGCTTTGCCGGAAAACGCGGGGCAGACACGGCTTTTGGGCGTAAAAAAACGCGGCGGGGCGGAGGGACAACTGACGCTCACGCTGGATTTGCCGGAATCCAGACTGCCCTATCAAAGCGTTGTGCCGCTGACGGGCGAGACGCTCGCGGAGATTTTTACGCATTACCTCGCGCAGTCTGAGCAGCAGGAGGCGCGGCTCTTTCTCGCGGCGGACGCGCAAAACGCCGCCGCGCTCTTTCTGCAAAAAATGCCGGACGCGGATCAGAAAGACGCGGATGGCTGGACGCGCTTGACAAGCCTCGCGGCAACCGCGCGTCCGGAGGAATTACTGCGCCTTGTCCCGGAAGAATTGCTGCGCCGTCTTTTCCCGGAAGATAGCGCGGCGCGGGAAGACGCGCACGGCGGCGAACCCGGATTGCTTCTTTTCCCCGCGCGGCCTGTGGGTTGGCATAACCCGGACAACCGGGAAAAACTCGCGGCGCTGATTCGTTCCTGGGGGCGAAAAGAAGCGGAGACTATGCTCGCGGAACAGGGAGGAGAAATCGTGATACGCGATGAAATCGGCGCGCGCGCGTATCGCTTTGACCGCGCCGCCGTCGAGGAAATTTTCCGCGTTACGGTTCAGTAGCCGCGCTTTGGCGCGTCATTGGGACGCCGATGATCGTAGCGCGCGGATTGCGGCTTTGATTACCGCAATCGCGGACGCCAGAAATATGCCCGCGATGATCATGCCGACAAGGATGTCCGGCCAGCGCGAAGTCAAAAGAAAACCGGCGGCCGCCGCGAACAGCACGCCCAGGTTGGCGAATAAATCATTGCGGGAGCATAGCCATGTCGAACTCATGTTCAGATTGTCGCTCCGGTGGCGGTAAAGCAGAGCGAAACAGACGACATTGGCGGCAAGCGCCAGACTGCCAATCACGCCCATTGTTTCCACAACGGGCGTCACAGGGTTGAATATTTTCAAGACGGCCTCCGCCAAAACACCAAGGCCAAACAACAGCATAAAAACGCCTTTGGCCGCCGCCGCTCCGGCTTGCCAGCGCGCGGAACGGTCTAGCGCAAAGAGGCTGAAGCCGTAAACGAGAGAATCCCCCAGCATATCCAGGGCGTCCGCCAGAAGGCTGGTTGAGTGGGCAAGAAGACCGGCGGCGCCTTCAATAAAAAACATGGCGGCGTTGATTGCAAGCACAATCCACAGCACGCGCGCATGCGAACCGCGCAGCGCGGCAATTTCACAGCTTTTATTTTCGCAGCAGCTCGCCATAATTTGCGTTTCCCGGATTTGCCCAATGCGCAAAATTTTCCGCGCCTATTTTCCGGCTGGCGGAAGCGGTGAGATTCGAACTCACGGACCATTGCTGATCGGCGGTTTTCAAGTAATTCATAGGTTGACTTTACCCTGCTTTTAGTGGCTTGGGTACTTGGGGCGCAATGCTACGTAGCCGATGGCGGTTTGCGCGCCTGCGGGCAGGGAACGGGTAAGGCTGAATTTGGCGGGCTTGCCGGCTAACCGGCTGCTGCCCTTGTGGTTAGGTCGGTTCAGCTGGCAAGGCATAAGCCCAGCGTAAGAAAGTCAGACGGGACGGAACAGCGTAGCGGGCGAAATCTTGGCCTGAAGCGTGGCAATGATCTGCTCCAGTTCGATGCGCGCCTCGGCTTGCAGGCCAAGGCATGTAGCAATGCCATCCGCATCCGTGCTTAGCCGAGAAGCCATTGTCAGGCGGAAGTTTCCATCGTCAGCACGCGCCATCCGATAGGAATGGAGGTGCATCGAGTCACCGACAGCCGCAGGATTCTTGACATGGTCGAACTTGAATTCCTTCGTCATGTAGGCGAGGAACTTGTCTTGCACCACGAGGACGAGCTTTCGATTGACGTGCTCGAACGTCTGCACCTTGTGGTGCATCTGGACGAGGATCGTCTTTGCGGTCATCTTCCAGTTCATGCCAAAGGACTTATCGGACTCTTCGCCGTTGTCTCCGCGCGCGACTCCCAGCTCTTTCAGCAGGCGTTGACGTTCGGGCCATACAGTGCCCGTCGTGTCGAGCGTTTGCAGTTCGATACCCACAAAGTCCCGAACCTTGCCTTCCTTCGCAGACACGAGCACATAGTCGATGCTTCCGCCGGGCACCGTGACCTCGGACACCAAGTGCAGCTCGTTCCCCGGTTCATGGCTGGTCAGCAGGTGCAAGCAGTCCGTGAAGATTTGCCCGTGCTGAATAAGGCGCGTGGGGCAGATGATGATCGGCTCTGGCTCCCGGCCATAGAGAACCGTACAGGAGCCAATCGAAATCTCGGGATTGGACTTCCGAACTTTGTAGCAGCGCTTGCCAAGGAAGGGGCACTGCTGTTTCCCGATTACCCCCTGCCAGTCAATACCCGGCGCGTCGGCGGCTTTGCCGAACAGTTCGACAACTTTGCTCATAGAAGACCATCGCACCTTTCTTGCGAGAGTTCGAGATAGTGGCGCGATATGTCGATGCCCACTGACTTGAGGCCAAGATTACGGGCAACAAGCAGAGTTGTGCCAGTCCCGCAGAAGGGGTCAAGCACTATGCCGCCGGGCGGGCATGTGGCAAGGAGAGGTCTTCGACAAAGATCTAGAGGATACGGGGCGAAGTGCGCGCCGCGTCGCTGCGTGTCCTCGGGAATGATGTCCCACACGTCACCCGGCTTACTGCCGTTGGGGTGGTACTTGAGGAAGTAAAAGCCCTTGTCTCGAAGCTCTTTCGCTCGACCTGAAACCTTCTCACTATCCGAATGCGTGGCGCGTTGCTGACCACGAATAATCATGCGGAAATCCGAGACGTTGCCCGCTGCCACGTCGGCAAGCATGCGGTCAAGCGCAGCGAAGGCAGCCTTCTTCTCGTTCTCGTCGAGGGCCGTGGAAAGCTCAAGCTGCCTCTTGTAGCGGACGCCGGAAACGCCAGTAGCTGAAATGACTGCGCCGTTGACGACTTTCGCCTCGCGCGGTTTCGACCGAATAGCGTCAGCGTTGTAGTAGTACCCCTTCGGCTGCTTCACGAAGTGAAAGAGATTCTCGTGGACGTTGGCTAGGCGATCTTTGCTGTTGTCCATGCCGCCCTTCAACTTGTTCCAGACGATGCTATTCCGCATCGTCCAGCCTTGGACGTCAGTCAACTCGAAAGCAATCCTCCACGGAATCCCGAGCAAGCTCTTGCCGTTGTAGGTGTCGCCGATATTGAGCCAGAACGACCCCGTAGGCTTTAGAACCCGCTTCAGCTCCAAGAAGATGGCAGCCAAGTCCTTTACGAAGTCCCGGTAGTCGGCCTCAAGGCCGATGCCCCCGTTCTCGTACTCACGCTTCCCCCAATACGGCGGGGAAGTCATGGCGAAGTCGATGCACTCGTCTGGTAGGGACTTGAGAACGGCGAGCGCATCGCCGTTGAGCAGCAGCGGGCGCAGCGCTGCTTCCCGCTGGTAGGCAGCGAATGCGCGCCCGTAGTCCTTCGAGACGATATGTGGTGACGACTGGTCGCTATCGCTTACGGTCTGCTTACGGTGGGTTGCGCCGCTCACTGCCTCGATGCTCCCGTCAATCACTGAAATCCTCTCGTTTTGCAGCACTCCCTAGCGACGTGGAATCTCGCGTAAGTGCTTGTTTTTACTGGCGGAAGCGGTGAGATTCGAACTCACGAACGGTTGCCCGTTGCCGGTTTTCAAGACCGGTGCAATCGACCACTCTGCCACGCTTCCTACAACTGTTTTCAAGACCGCTGGGTTAAACCACTCCCCCACGCTTCCTCTTTCCTGGGCAATTCTAGCACGCGCGGCAGTCTGTTTTTTTCAGAGCGCGGCGGGACGTCCTCTTTCCCGTTCTGGCCGCTTTTGCGGCTTATGCCGTAAAAAGCGCGATGGATTCTACATGCGCCGTGTGCGGGAACATATTCATTATTCCGGCGGCTTTGAGCGCGTAGCCCTTTTGCGACGTCAAAATTGCCGCGTCCCGCGCCAGCGTAGCGGGATTACAGGAAACATACACAATCCGCTCGGGGCGCGTTTCCGGCGGCAAACTCTTGACGACTTTCAGCGCGCCTTCACGCGGCGGATCAAGAATGAGTTTATTCGCGCGTCCAAAACCAAGCGTCAGTTCCCGCCAAAAATCTGGCGTTACGGTAAACAAATCCCGGCTCAGAAATTCCGCCCGCCCCTCCAGCTGATGCGCGCGCGCGTTTTCCCGCGCGCGCCCGGTAAGCGCGGGATTGCCCTCAATGCCCAATATTTTCGCGCCCTGCCCTGCCAGCGTTTTGGCGATCGGCAGCGTGAAATTTCCCAATCCGCAAAATAAATCAACGACGCGGTCCTGCGGGGAAAGTTCCAGTAAAGTCAGCGCGCGACGAATCAGCGCGCGGTTCATGGAATGATTGGCCTGCGTAAAATCTGTCGGACAAAACGTCATGCGCAAATTCTGTTCCGGAAGAAGATAGGCCAGTTCCTGATTTTTCTCCAAAGGCGGTTCAGGATGAAAAAGAGTTGCGGATTCAGGCCCGCCTTTTTGCAAATAAAGCAGCGTGTCCCATGTTTGGGCAAAAGCGCGGATTGCCATTTTGTCCGCCGCGCTTGCGGGTTTGAGAATACGCAATACCAGAGCCGCGCGCTCTTCGCCGACCGCGATTTCCACCTGCGGCAGACGATCCCGCACGGACAAGCCGCCAATCAGCTCGCGCAAAGGCGCGAGAAGCCGCGCCGCCAGCGGATGCAGCACCGGACAGACACGCACATCGGCGATATAACTGCTTTTGCGCGCGCGGAATCCCAAAAGCACAGCGTTCCGCACAAAACGCGCGCCCAGCCGCGCCCGATGGCGGTATCCCCAGGCTGGACCATGAATGGGCGTGAGCGGCGTTTCCGCCCTGACGCGGCCAACGTGCCAGAGCGTATCTTCCAGAATCCGCGCCTTGACCGCGACTTGCGCCGTCGCGTCCAGATGCTGCATGACGCAGCCGCCGCATACGCCAAAATGCGGGCAACGTGCCGCGACACGCTGGAAAGAGGACGACAAAAGGGCGCGTAGACGCGCTTGTTCGTAGCGCGGTTTAACGCAAAAACTTTCGTACTCCACCCGTTCGCCCGGCAAAGCGTCTTCCACAAAAATGACCTTGCCTTTCGCGCGCGCGATTCCGCGCGCTTCGTGATCCAGCGCTTCAATCAGTCCAACTCCGATTTGCCGTTCCGGTGTTTTTTCCGCGGCGTCCTCTAAAGGCATCAACAAATCTTTCATAAAAGATTATGATTCTGGCAAACTCAAAATCAGAGATTGCCGTATGAACGAGAACCTCATTGAATCTTGGGCGGAGCATTATGATGCTTTCACGCAGGTTTTGACAGGCGCGGAACGGCGGATCTGCGTTCTGGACGACGATTTGACGCGCCTTGGCCTGCACCAGCCTGAAAATGTGGAGATATTGCGCCTTCTTTTGCTGAATCATTTCGGGGTTTCCGTGCGTTTCGCGTTGCGCGACGCCTCTCATTTACGGGAGACGCATCCGCGCCTGATGCCGCTTTTGCGTACCTACGGGCATTTATTCCATATTCGCGTGTTTCCTGATCTGTTTGCGGAAACGCGCGAGAGTTTTTTTCTCGCGGACTCGGAGCGAGCGCTGGTGCGCTTTGATTTGGAACTGCCGCGCGGCAAGCTGGTCTGGGACAACGCGCGGGAAGCCGCGCCGTATCATTTGCGGTTTGAGGAAATTTGGGAAATGCCCGCGCAGATTTTTCTGCCGGATACATTGGGACTTTAAAAGAATTTATTTCAATGGCTTAAGACGCTGATTTTATTTTTTTGGAATTCATTTTTTCCCGTTGCGGCAGTGCAACATTTTATTTTCATGGTTATAATCAGAATTGTCCGGTCTTCCGGTCAAGATTTTGTCAAGATTTTTTTATTAAGGGATCAAACATGAAGCATTCTTTCCTCGTTGCCAGTCTGCTGGCGTTTGCTGTTTCTGCCTGTACCGCTGAAGAAGCCGCTCCTCCTGAAGCCGCTCCGGAAACTCCTGCCGTAGTGGAACCCGCGCCTGAGCCGACTCCCGTTGCGGAAGAAGCCGCTCCGGCGGAAGAAGCCGCCCCGGCGGAAGAGGCCGCTCCGGCGGAAGAAGCCGCCCCGGCGGAAGAAGCCGCCCCGGCGGAAGCTGCCGCTCCGGCCGCCGCGCAGTAAACGACTTCAAATTCGGCAACCTTACGGAAATTTTCGTAAAAAAAGCAGCGTGTTCACACGCTGCTTTTTTATTTCCGGTGTATTTTTCCTTGCCGCGCTCCGCGAGAAGCGGCATGGCGGCAAACGCGCCCGCTCCTCTTTTAGCGAAGCTGCTCAAAGAGCAGTTTCAGAATTTTCTTCGCGGTTTCTGATGTATCCACGCCGCCTTCCGCTGAACGGATTTGGATCAGGGTGCGATCATTGGCCGCGCGCAGGTAAACACGGTATTGCGCCTGCGGAGTTTCCTGTTTTTTGCCCCAGAACGTTAGACGAGACAAAAAGCCGCCGTCTTTCTTTTGCGTTTCCGCTTCTGGATCAACATAACGCACAAAATATATTCCGCGGCTGCGATCTCGGTCCTCTACGGTAAATCCAACACGATCCAGCGCCAGTCCCACGCGCCGCCAGACACGGTCAAAGCGCTCTTCCACTTCCAATAAATTTGCGCCTTCCTGGTTGGCGAGCGTTGCCCGTTCTTCCGTTGGCGCGGCGGCAATGGCCGCTTCAGCGCGGCGCTCGTCGCTGCCCAGACGCAGCATCAGGCGACGCAGCATTTCCGCTTCCAGGCCAGGATCAGAAGGCGCGGGCTGCCAGCGGGTTTCACTTTTATTCGCGGAAGAATACACCTCTTCCAAACGCCGGTGGCTGATGAAAATATCCGTGGTTCCCTGCTCTTCGCCAGGCTCAAACCGGGTGCGGAATTTATCGCGCTCCCCGGTGGAATACAGCGAATCAAACAAGCGGCCTATGGTATTGCGAATGAAATCCTGCGGGATATTGGCTCGGTTTTCCGCCCAGTCCGTTTCCATGATGCCCGCTTCCGGGGCTTCCGTCGCAATGATGAAGCCCATTTCCTGCCAGAAATCCTTGACCGAATTCCAAAGGTTTTCACTGGGTATTCGCGCGACCAGCCAGCGCTGATTGCTGTCGCGCACGATGCTCAAATTGGCAATGTCCGGAAGCACGGTGGAATTTTGCGCCAGCGCGACCGGATCGCGCTCAGCGGTGTATTCACTGAAACTCGCTCCGCCTTTTCCGGAAAAATCCGGAACCGCGAACCGATCGTCGCGGGAAAGCTGCGTTAAGTCTGGGGGCACTTCCAGCGTAGGCACACGGCGGCTCGCGGATTTGTAATCAATTTTCTTGGTTTCGGGGATCAAATCGGCGCATGCGGAAAGCGTCAGAGCCAGGGCTGCCGCCGTCACGGACGCAGAACGACAAGAAGAGGATAAAAGTGAGTTTCGACGCATGACGTGCCGCGCTCCTCGTTCAGATTGCAAGAGTTTGAATGCCCGCCTGCCGCAAGGCTGCGGTGACTTTGGCTTGATTGGAAACGGAGAGCGGCGTGAGCGGCAAACGAATGCCGCCCTCAATCAGTCCTATTTGCTGCGCCGCCCACTTTACGGGGATAGGATTGGCTTCGCAGAATAAATCACGATGCAGACCGTTCAGGCGGAAATGCAGTTCCCGCGCGTCCGCGAGGTTTCCGGCGCGCGCGGCGGCGCACATTTTGCGCATCATGCGCGGCGCGATGTTGGCCGTGACGGAGATTACGCCGTGAAATCCCATAAAAAGACTGGCCAGAGCCGTAGCGTCGTCCCCGCTGTAGAGCGCGAATTCTTTTTTGTCCGCGAGATCGCGGACGCCCTCCACAAGGTCGCAGGCGCGCGCGATATTGCCGGTCGCGTCCTTGAGGCCGATCACATTGGGCAATTGCGCCAGGCGCAACGCGGTTTCGTTGGACATGTCCGCGCCGGTGCGCCCCGGCACGTTATAGAGAATGAGGCCAATATCTGTTTTGTCCGCGATGGTTGCGAAGTGCCGGTAAATCCCTTCCTGGCCAGGTTTGTTGTAATAAGGCACGACGGAAAGTGTAGCGGAAGCGCCCGCGCTTTTGGCGAAGCGGGCAAGCGCAATGGCTTCATCGGTTGCGTTCGCGCCCGTGCCGGCAATAACCGGAATGCGTCCTGCCGCGTATTCCACGCAGCGCGCGATGAGCGCGTGATGCTCTTCCGTATTGACGGTAGGGGATTCTCCGGTTGTGCCAACAATCACAATGGCGTCGCTTTGCTCCGTCACATGAAACTCAACCAGACGCCGCAGGGCGGGAAAATCCAGTTTGCCGTCCGGAAGCATGGGCGTAACGAGCGCGACAAGGGAGCCGTAAATCATAAGGAGGAATAGGGCGCGTAAAAATTAAAGGAGAATTGTACCTGAATGTCCCGCAGGGAAACTTCCTGCGCGAGCGAGTATAATCCAGAAATTTTTCGGTTCATCTGGTTTCCTTGTCCATGCGGGTTTTTCGCGGCTTTCATCGTCCTGTATCCCGGCGTCCCGCCGTCGTGTCCATCGGGAATTTTGACGGGGTGCATCGCGGGCACGCGGCGCTGATCGCCGAGCTTGTCTCCGCCGCGCGCCTGACGGATCGCGCGGCGGTTGTCATGACGTTTGAGCCGCATCCGCGCGAGTTTTTTTCCCCCTCTGCCGCGCCCGCGCGGCTTTCTACCTTGCGGGAAAAGCTGATCGCTCTCTTCGCCTTGGGCGTGGACGAAGTCTCTGTGGTGCATTTTAACGCGGCATTTGCCGGTTATTCCATGAGTCGCTTTGCCGAGGAAGTTTTGCGCGACGGATTGAAGGCCAAAGAGGTGCGCGTCGGCCATGATTTTCGCTTTGGCGCGGAGCGCGCGGGCGATTGCGAAAGTCTGGCGCGGGAAGGGGAACGGCTGGGATTTTCTGTGCGCGCCATTCCCAAGATTTGCCTGTCGGATGTGCGCGTTTCCAGTTCGGCTGTGCGCGCCGCGCTCAAGGCGGGAGACCTTGCCTGGGCGGAAACCTTGCTGGGGCGTCCGTACAGCGTGTCTGGCCGCGTTGGGCGCGGGCAGCGGCTGGGGCGGTCGCTGGGTTTTGCTACGGCCAATATTGTTTTGCGCCATATTCCTCTGCCGCTTTCCGGCGTGTTTGTCGCGCTGGTTCGGCTGCCGGACGGATCCTTGCGGGAGGCGGTTGTCAATGTAGGGGTGCGCCCGACTCTGGGCGCGGCGGCGCGCCCTTTGCTGGAAGCGCATCTTATTGATTTTCAGGGCGATCTTTATGGCGTCTTGCTCACGGTTGAATTTATTCAAAAACTCCGCGAGGAAATGAAATTTTCCGATTTGGCCGCGCTCAAGGCGCGGATTGCTCAAGATGTTTGTCACGCGCGGGATTTTTTTGCCGCGAAGCGTTATTTACCAACCCAGGACGCCTGCAGGCCATGACCGATTACAAAAAAACCCTGAATATGCCCGATACAACGTTTCCTATGCGCGGCGAGCTGCCGAAGCGCGAGCCTGCCTGGGTTGCCGACTGGCAGAAAAAAGACCTGTACGGGAAAATCCGCGCGGTTTCTGCGGGGCGTCCCCGGTTCATTCTGCATGACGGTCCGCCCTACGCGAACGGCAAGCTGCATTTGGGACACGCGCTCAACAAAATCCTGAAAGACGTCATTGTGCGCTCGAAAACTCTGGCGGGATTCGACGCTCCGTATGTGCCCGGCTGGGATTGCCATGGGCTGCCTATTGAACACAAGATAGAGGTCGCGCACGGAAAAGAGCTTTCGGCGGACCGGGTGCGCGAGTTGTGCCGCGCGTATGCCGCCGAGCAGGTGGAATTACAGAAGGCGGACTTTATTCGCCTAGGCGTTTTGGGAGACTGGGCGAATCCGTATCTGACCATGCGGTATGTCAATGAGGCGAATGAAATCCGCGCCCTGGCGGAGATCGTTCGGCGCGGTTATGTCTTTAATGGCCTGAAGCCGGTAAATTGGTGTTTTGACTGCGGCTCCGCTCTTGCGGAAGCGGAGGTTGAGTACGCCGACAAGTCTTCTGCGGCCATTGACGTCGCCTTTCCGCTGGATCCTGACCATGTCGCCGCGCTGGCAAAGGCTTTCGGGCTTTCCGCGATCGGCAAACCGGCTGCGGCGGTGATTTGGACGACTACGCCCTGGACGATCCCGCTCAATCAGGCGCTGAACGTGCATCCTGATCTGGAATACGCGCTTGTGGATGTTGGCGCGCGTCTATTGGTACTGGCGCGCGATCTTGCCGAAACGGCGCTTGCGCGCTATGGCTTTGCGGGGAAAATGATTGCCGGTACGAAAGGCGCGGCGCTGTCGGGGATCGTGTTCCGGCATCCTTTCTATGATCGTTTGTCGCCGGTGTATCCCGCCGCGTATGTTGGGAGCGATACGGGTACGGGCGTGGTGCATTCCGCGCCGGCGCATGGCGTGGAGGACTTCAATACCTGGATTGCCGCCGGAAGGCGGCGGGAAGAAATTTTGTCTTTCGTGCAGGGAGACGGCTCTTACGCGGCGGATATGCCGTTTTTTGGCGGCATGAATCTCTGGAAAGCCAATTCCGCCATTATCGGCAAATTGGCGGAAGTGGGCGCTCTGCTTTCGCAAGACAGGATTACGCATAGCTACATGCACTGCTGGCGGCACAAAACGCCGCTGATTTACCGCGCCACGCGGCAGTGGTTTATTGGCATGGACAATCGGGCGGCGGATGGTTCCACGCTGCGTGAGCGCGCTTTGCGGGGGGTGGAAGAAACCGCTTTTTTCCCGGCCTGGGGGCAGGCGCGCCTGCGCGCGATGATCGCCGGCCGCCCTGACTGGTGTATTTCTCGCCAGCGGCATTGGGGAGTGCCGATTCCGTTTTTCCTGCACAAAAAAACCGGGGATCTGCATCCGCGCACGGCAGAATTGATGGAAACCGTGGCGCGGAAGGTGGAAAAAGAAGGGGTGGAGGCCTGGTTTAGGCTGGACGCGACCGAACTGCTGGGCGAGGAAGAAGCGGCGCAGTACGAGAAAATCCGCGATACGCTGGACGTGTGGTTCGATTCTGGAACGACGCATTGGCACGTGTTGCGCGGCTCGCATCCGTGCGCGCACAAGACGGGGCCGGCGGCGGACCTGTATCTTGAAGGATCTGACCAGCACCGCGGCTGGTTTCATTCCTCGCTGCTCGCGGGCGCGGCCATGGACGGACGTCCGCCCTACCGCGCTTTGCTGACCCACGGATTTACGGTGGACGGGCAAGGGCGAAAAATGAGCAAATCGCTGAATAACGTTGTTTCGCCGCAGGAGATTTCGGATAAATACGGCGCGGAAATTCTGCGTCTTTGGGTAGCCTCGACGGACTATTCCGGTGAATTGGCGCTTTCCGATGAGATCTTGAAGCGCGTGATAGAGGCGTACCGCCGCATTCGGAATACGCTGCGCTTTCTGTTGGCCAATCTCGCGGATTTCGACGCGAAAACCGATCTTTTGCCGCCGGAAAAATGGCTGGAAATTGATCGCTACGCGCTGGCGTTTACCCGTCGTTTTCAGGCGGGGATAATCGAGGACTACGCGCGTTATGAGTTTCACCGTGTGGCGCAGTCTTTGCAGACATTTTGTTCGGAGGACCTGGGCGCTTTCTATCTGGATGTGCTGAAGGACCGGCTTTACACGACGGCGGAGAATTCCCGCGCCCGCCGTTCTGCCCAGAGCGCGCTTTGGCATATTACCCAGGCGTTGACTCGGCTGATGGCGCCGGTGCTGGCCTTTACCGCAGAGGAGGTATGGCAGACCCTTACGGGGGACGCGCAGGATTCCGTGATGCTGCAAGTTTGGCATGAGCTTCCCGCCGCGCCGGATGAGGAGGTTTTGCTGGCGCGCTGGGCGCAAATTCTTGCGGCGCGCGCCGAAGTGCAAAGGGCGCTGGAAGCGGTGCGCGAGGAAGGAAAAATCGGCGCTTCCTTGCAGGCGCGGGTATCGCTTTTTGCGGAGGGCGAGCGTTATGCCGCGCTCGCCGCGCTGGGTGAGGATTTGAAATTCGTTTTTATTACTTCCGCCGCGCGGGTGACGGAAGGCAGCGGCGCTTTGTCTGTCCTGCCCGCGCCGGGGAAGAAATGCGGACGTTGCTGGCATGTGCGCGAGGACGTCGGCCAGAGTGCGGAGCATCCTGAACTTTGCGGGCGCTGCGTGGAGAATCTGTTTGGCGCGGGAGAGGCGCGGATGTATGCCTGAGGATTTTGTTTCTTTGCGAAAACGCGCGGCGTTTGCCCGCTGGCTGCTGCTGGCGGCTGGAATTGCCGCGCTGGATCAGTGGAGCAAGGGCGCGATTCTCGCGCGGTTTTTTTACGGCGAGCGGGTGGTTGTCACGGAATTTTTTAATCTGGTGCTGGTGTGGAATCCGGGCGCGTCTTTTAGTCTGCTGGCGGGCGCGGGGGGATGGCAGCGTTGGTTTTTCATCGCGCTTGCCGTCCTGGTTTCTCTTTGGATTCTGCGCGTATTGTGGGCGACGCCGGAAAGGCGCTTGCAGAGCGCGGCGTTATCCGCGATTTTGGGCGGCGCGCTGGGCAATGTGATGGATCGTTTTCGCCACGGCGCGGTGGTTGACTTTCTGGACGTGCATTTGGCGGACTGGCACTGGCCGGCATTCAACGTAGCGGATTGCGCCGTGACTCTGGGGGCGGCGCTTTTTATTCTTTGCGCCTGGCGAGAGGACGGCGCGGAACGGAACGGCAATGTCTCCTGACACGGACGCCGCTTTGCCAAGGACGGTGCGTTCCGACAGCTTCCTGACCTTGCATTATCAATTGGCGCGGCAGGAAACGGGGGAAATCTTCGTGTCGACTTTTGGGTTTTCTCCCGCCACTTTGCAGATGGGCAGCGGACAATTGGCGGAGGGTTTGGAGCGTTGTCTGCTGGGGTTGGCCGAAGGCGCGAAAGAATCCTTTACGCTTCCGCCGGAGGCGGCGTTTGGCGCGGTGAATCCGCGTTTGCTGGAATGGGTCGCGCTTTCCGCCTTGCCCGCCGAATTGCTGCCTACCCTGCGGGAAAACGCGCTGGTGGAATTTACCGCGCCGGAAGGCCAGAAGTTTTCCGGGTTTTTGCGCGAGCGTTCCGATACCCGCGCGCTGTTTGATTTCAATCATCCTCTGGCGGGGCGGCGCGTGCGTTTCGAGGTAGAGATCGTCGCCATCCTCTGAAAGGCTTTTGTGGATATTCTGCTTGCCAATCCGCGCGGTTTTTGCGCGGGAGTTACGCGCGCCATCACGATTGTGGAACACGCGCTGAAAAAATATGGAGCGCCGATTTATGTGCGGCATGAGGTTGTGCATAACCGCTTTGTCTGCGACGCCTTGCGCGCCCAGGGCGCGGTATTTATTGATCAGCTTTCGGAAGCCCCGGAAGGCAGCGTGCTTGTTTTCAGCGCGCATGGCGTTTCCAGGGCGGTGCGCGAAAAAGCGGCGGCGCGCAAATTCAGGGTGCTGGACGCGACTTGTCCTTTGGTAACCAAGGTGCATTCGGAAGTAGGGAAAATGCGCGGACAGGGGCGAGAGGTTGTGATGATTGGCCATCGCGGGCATCCAGAAGTGGAAGGCACGATGGGACAGAGCGAGACGGGGATTTATCTTGTCGAAAAGGCCGCAGACGTGGAGACGCTGCGGATCGCGGACGCGGAACGTTTGTCTTTTGTCACGCAAACGACTTTGTCTATTGATGAGGCGCGGGAAACGGTGGCCGCGTTGCGCCGACGTTTTCCTTCCATCGTCGGCCCCGCGAAGAACGATATTTGTTACGCGACACAGAACCGGCAGGACGCGGTCAAAGAGCTGACGGCGCGTTGCGACGTGGTCATTGTGGTGGGATCGCCGAAGAGTTCCAATTCCAGAAGACTGCGGGAAGTGGCGGCAAGCATACGGCGCGAGGCGTATCTGGTGGATTGCGCGGATGAATTGAATCCGTCCTGGTTTTTGGGCGCGCGGCGCGTGGGCGTGACGGCGGGCGCGTCCGCGCCGGAAGCGCTGGTGGCGCGGGTGATCGAGCGGATGAAGGAAATAGCGCGGCCAGAGACCGTCGCGATAGAGGAATTGTCCGGGGCGGAAGAGCGCATTACTTTTGCCCTGCCCCGCGAATTGCAGGAAGAATGACAAGAACCGCGGAAGATCGGCGCGCCTGCGGTCGGGTTTAGTTTAGAGTTCTTCGTCCAGGCCCAGGGCTTGTTGCTGGCGGGACATGAACTCCTGCATACTGTCTATTCCGCGCATTTGCAAAATGGTATTGCGCACCGCCGCTTCAATCAGCACGGCAAGGTTGCGTCCCGCTACTACGGGAATGACTACTTTGCGAATAGGCACTTCCAGAATTTCCTGCGTCTGCGCGTCCAGCGGCAGACGCGGCATATCAATGCTGCTGACAGGCTTTTGCAAGTAGACGATCAGCTTTAGTTTCATTTTTCGGCGCGAAGCCGTTTCGCCAAAAATGGAGCGAATATTGAGCAGACCCAGACCGCGCACTTCCAGGTAGTCTTGCAGCATTCCCGGACAGCGCCCCTCCAGGGTCGTCGGCGCGATTCGCGCGAATTCCACTACGTCATCGGCAATCAGGCCGTGTCCGCGCGAAATGAGTTCCAGCGCCAGTTCTGATTTCCCTACGCCGGAATCTCCGGTAATCAGCACGCCCATGCTGAGCACGTCCATAAACACCCCATGCACGGAAGTGCTATCCGCCAGACGCCGCGCCAGGTAAATCCGCAGAATGTCAATGACCGCCGCGCAGGCGCGCGCCGAAGTAAAAAGCGGCGTTTGTGTGCGCTCACAGATTTCACGCAGCGCATCCGGTACGGGCAACCCGTCGGAAACAATGAGCGCGGGCGGCAAAGCCGCGATCAAATCGCCAATTTGCTTGACAAACTGCGCGGGGGAAGCGCGTCCCAGCCAGGCGATTTCCGCGGGGCCAATGACCTGTAAGCGTTCAGGATGCACAAGGTTCATATGCCCGATGACGTCCGCGCCGTAATTGCCGCTTTCCTTCAGGCTCACGCGCCGCTTCACGCCGACGCCGACTTCCCAGGTCAGAGCCAGCCGATCGCGGTGATCCTCAAATAACTGGCTCAGGCTGATTTCCTGCTCGCTCATCGGATTTTCCCGCGCGTTTTACGCCGATACGTTCGCAAAAAGCGCCCGCGCGGCGGGAGCGTCCGGCGCGGAGGTCAAGTCTTCCCGAAACGCGCGCTCGGCAAAGCAAGTAGCCAGCGCGGCGAGTATCTGCAAGGACGTCTCGCTGTCCTGCTCCGACGCCAGAAGGACAAATACCAGAGATACCGGCTTTTTGTCCGGCGCGTCAAATTCAACCGGCGTGGCCAGACGGACAAAAGCGCCCGCGGCTTCCCGCAAACCTTTAATGCGGCCATGCGGGATGGCGACGCCTTGACCGAGGCCGGTGCTTCCCAGCTGCTCCCGCGCCCAGAGGTTTTCAAAGATTTTTTGCGCGTCAAGGTTCAGTGTCTGCGCGAAAAGCCGCGCGGCCTCCTCCAGCAAGCGCTTTTTGCCGCTTACAGAGACGTCCAGAAGAACGCGCTCATCCGGAAGGATGTTTACGATCGGGTTCATGATAGAAAGGAAAAAAGAAGCGCCGCTTTTCAATCGCTGCCCGTCAAAAACGGCGGACGGCAAAATAACGGCGCTTTTGGGAGAATTTAGCCCGCGAGGTGTCCGGCGACTTTGTCTCCGCGGTGATGATCACTGATTTTCTGCTTGTGTTTTTGTACCTGACGGTTCAGTTTGTCGCACATGCTGTCAATAGCGGCGTATAAGTCGCTATCTACGCTTTCCACAAAAATTTCCTTGCCGGGCACATGCACCGTCACTTCCGCTTTCTGCGCCAGCTTGTCGACAGAAAGGATGACGGTGATGCCAGTGACGCGCTCAAAATGATTGAGCACCGGCTCCAGCTTGCTTTCCACATAGTCGCGCAATGCCGCCGTCACTTCAATATGATGCCCGCTGATTTGCAGATTCATTTTTTTCTCCTGGGTTCAGGTTATTTTACAAGGTTCTTCGCTGACTGACCGACGGGATCCCGCAGGCTTCCCGGTATTTTGCCACGGTACGTCGGGCAACTACGATTCCCTGTTGCCCTAGTATTTCGGATATTCGACCATCCGACAAGGGTTTTTTGCCATTCTCGCCGCCGACCATTTGTTTGATCAGGGCGCGAATCGCCGTGGCGGAACAGGCGCCGCCCGTATCTGTAGCGACATGGCTGCCAAAAAAATATTTCAACTCAAAAATGCCGCGCGGCGTCGACATATATTTTTGACTGGTCACGCGCGAAACCGTGGATTCATGCAGCTCCACCTCGTCCGCGATTTCGCGCAAAACCAGCGGGCGCATTCCTACTTCGCCGTGTTCAAAGAATTGCTCTTGACGATCCACGATCGCCTGGGTTACGCGGCAAATTGTATCAAAGCGCTGCCGGACGTTTTTGATCAGCCAGCGCGCTTCCTGTAATTGCGCGGACAGCGCGCTTTCCCCCCGTCGCTGCCGCGTGAGAATATCCGCGTACAGCCGATTGACCCGCAGACGCGGAAAGGCGTCGGGATTGATTTGCGCCGCCCAGCGCCCGCGCGCCTTTCTGACCAGCACGTCGGGGATGATATAGCGCGTGTCCAGCGCGGCAAAACGCGCGCCGGGACGCGGCTCCAGGGAGACAATCAGCTGATGCGCCTCCCGGAAAAGCGCCTCGTCACAGGAAATTTGCTTGCGAATTTTGCCAAAGTCCCGGCTTGCCAAAAGCTCCAGATGCCGGTCTATGATGCGCAGCGCCAGCGCGCGCACTTTGGCTTCCCGCGCGGCGTCGTTTCCCGCGGCGGGTTCCGCTTCTGTGCTTCGCGCCTGAATTTGCAGCGCGAGCGATTCCTTGAGATCGCGCGCGCCAACTCCCGCCGGGTCAAGGCTTTGCAATTGTTTCAAGGCAATTTTCAGCTCTTCGGCCTCAATTTCGTATTCCGGCGGCAGCGTGGCGTAAAGTTCTTCCAGGCTTGCGGAAAGATAGCCGTCTTCATCCAGCGCCTCAATGAGAAAGCGAATCAGAGCCTTGTCGCGTTCGGAAAACTGGCTCAAGCTCAGCTGGTCAAGCAAATGATCGCGCAGACAGGTTGCGGCAGGCTGAAGGTCCTGCGCTTCCACATCTTCATCCTCGCGGTCCCGTGAGCCGCCTCGGCCTTCGTAACCGTAGCTTCCGCCATCCTGAAACCAGCGTTCTTCCTCCATTTCCGCGGCGGAAAACTCCCCGGACGGGCGCTCGTCCTCCTCATGAAATGTTTCGCTTTCGCTGGTTCTGGTTTCATTTGCGCCGCCGGACAAAATTGCGCGGGGAAAGGGATCGTTCTGGGGCGCGGGGGTTTCCTCCTCGCGTTCCAAAAGCGGATTTTCCAAAAGATAGCGCTCAATTTCCTGATTCATTTCCAGCGTGGAAATTTGCAGCAGCTTGATGGACTGCTGCAACTGCGGCGTTAGCGCCAGTTGCTGGGAGATTTTGAGCTGAAGGGATGGTTTCATGGAAGAAAGAAGGGCGGCGACGCGGTATCGGCAATGCAGCGCGTTTTGCGCAGGAGAGAAAAGCGCGCGCCCGTTTTGTTGCAACGGCGCTTATAACCTGAAGTGTTCGCCCAGGTACACCTTGCGCACTTCCTCATTATAGATAATTTCATTGGGCACGCCTTCGGCCAGCACTTGTCCGTCGTTCAAAATCCAGGCATGGTCACAAATGCCCAGTGTTTCCCGCACGTTATGATCCGTAATCAGAACGCCGATGCCGCGCTCTTTCAGAAAGCGGATAATTTTCTGAATGTCCAGCACCGCAATGGGATCCACGCCGGCAAACGGTTCATCCAGGAGAATGAAGCGCGGGCGGGTAGCCAGGGCGCGGGCGATTTCCACGCGCCGACGCTCGCCGCCGGAAAGGGAAGCGGCCAGCGCGTGCCGGATATGCGTAATGTGCAATTCTTCCAGCAGCTCCTCCAGGCGTTCTTCAAGGGCAGAATTTTCTCCTTCAAGAAGCTCCAGTACCGCCTTGATGTTGTCTTCCACGGTCAGTTTGCGGAAAACGGAAGCCTCCTGCGGCAGATAGGCCAGACCCATGCGGGCGCGGCGATGCATGGGGAAATGGGTAAGCGCGGATTCGTCCAGATAGATTTCCCCGCCGTCTGCGGCGATCAGGCCGACAATCATATAAAAGCACGTGGTTTTTCCCGCGCCGTTGGGACCCAGAAGCCCTACGACTTCGCCGCTTTCTACGGAAAACGACACGTCCGCGACGACCTGACGCGATTTATAGCGCTTTTGCAGATTCCGCGCGGAAAGCACGCTTTTGCGCGCGCAAGGAGAGGCTTTTTGCGCCTCTTCGCCGGGAGGGAAGGCGAGGTCAGACATCTTCCGTTTCTCGTGTACGTAATACGGCGCGAATGCTTGCGGAGGAAAACCCGCGTCCGCGCAAAAAACGCGCCTGTTTTGCTCCTTCCTGCATATTGGCGGGCTGCATGCCGAATTTTTTCTGCCAGACCGCGCGGCAGCGCGTGTCTTCGCGTCCCGCTTCTTGCAGCGCCTCTGAAAGGGTATCGCCGGTAATGCCCTCTCCGCCCAGCTCCGCCGTAAGACGCGCGTTGCCGTACAGAACTCCGCGCTGCCGCGCCCGTTCTTTCGCGTAGCGCGCATCGGAGAGCAGTCCCTGTGTCCGCAAATCATCCAAAAGCGTATCTACGCCCTCTTCCGAAAAACCGTTTGCCTCGGCAAACGGCAGGAGTTTGCGGCGCAGCGCCATCCGGCTGTAATCCCGCCGCGCCAGAAAAGCCAGCGCTCTGGCGCGCAGGGCGTTTGTCATGGCGGTTTATTCCGCGGTTTCTGTTGCTGCCGCCGCCGTCATTTTTTTGGCGGGCCTATTGCCGTTTTGCAGCACGGAAAGACGGATCGCGGCCTCAATTTCCTGGGCAATCGCGGGCTGGGCTTTCAGGAATTCACGCACATTGTCTTTTCCCTGGCCGATTTTGTTTCCTTGATAGGCGTACCAGGCGCCGGATTTATCAATGATTTTGTGATTGACGCCCAGTTCAATAATCTCGCCTTCCCGCGAGATGCCTTCTCCGTACAGGATGTCAAAGAACGCTTCGCGGAAGGGCGGCGCAACCTTGTTCTTTGCGACCTTCACCTTGGTTTCGTTGCCGATGACTTCGTCGTTTTTCTTGATGCTGCTGATACGCCGGATGTCCAGGCGCACGGATGCGTAGAATTTAAGCGCGTTTCCGCCGGTCGTCGTTTCCGGGTTGCCGAACATGACGCCGATTTTCATGCGCATTTGGTTGATGAAAATAACGAGCGTATTGGTTTTCTTGATGTTCGCGGTCAGCTTTCTGAGCGCCTGACTCATGAGGCGCGCGTGCAGCCCCATCATGGAATCGCCCATTTCGCCTTCAATTTCCGCTTTGGGCGTGAGCGCCGCGACGGAGTCGATGACGATAATATCTACCGAGCCGGAGCGCACCAGCATGTCAGCGATTTCAAGCGCCTGCTCGCCGGTATCGGGCTGAGAGATCAGAAGTTCGCCGACATTCACCCCCAGTTTTTGCGCGTATTGCGGGTCAAGCGCGTGTTCCGCGTCAATAAAGGCTGCGGTTCCGCCGGTTTTCTGCATTTCCGCGACGACTTGCAGGCATAGCGTGGTCTTTCCAGAGGATTCCGGCCCATAGATTTCCACGACGCGCCCGCGCGGCAGACCGCCGATCCCCAGCGCCAGATCCAGGCCCAGCGATCCGGTGGAGACAACCTGAATTCCCTCGTCAATTTCGGCGTCTCCCATCTTCATGATGGAACCTTTGCCGAATTGCTTTTCGATTTGCGCAAGCGCTGCTGCCAGCGCCTTGGCCTTGTTTTCGTCCATGCGACCCCCAGCTGAAAAAGTGGCGGCATTATGGCATAACCAGCCAGCAAGCGGGAGAAGCTAGCAATAACCTTGCCCGGTCAGGGACGAAGCGACTTCTTCCCGCCGTCATTCTGCGCGGACGCAAACTTCGCGCAGAATGGCGGGGCGGTGTTGTTGTTTCGCGCGCAAACTGGGGTCTGGGTTTCGGGCGCTTGGCAAGCGCCCCTACCGTTCTGGCGCGATCGTGCCGCCGCGCGCAAAGCGTTATACGCAAAAAAGGGCGGGTACAAGACCCGCCCCTGCATGATTTTGTGAACCGTTCTGTGTCAGAACTCGTACCTCATCCTGACGCTGCCCATGACCCCTTCGCGACGACCGGAACGCATGACGAACCCTTTCAGGAAAAAGAAAACGCGGACATTTTTTGTCTTTCCCCGCCTTCGGGGAAAGCGTCTCGTCAGCCGCCATACCTGCCTCGCAGGAGCGCGGCGACCGATTGACACGCCGTGAATTCAATCAAGGGAAAGAATATGCGCGAAGAATATTTCTTCCGCATGAAAACCTAACAGCCTATGAGGAACAATCAGGGGGAAAACATGAAACCATGCTGGTTTTTCTGACTGATAGCGGCGCTTTATCGCGCGCATGAAAAGAAACAATTGGTATAAAACCGCTCCGCCCGATACCATGCGTTCCGTGCGTTGTAACGCGCTTTTTTTCACTTACCCACAAAGGAGTTACGCGATGCAGTCTTTGATCAATACCCAGATTCGCCCGTTCAAGAGCGAGGCTTTCCACAACGGCAAGTTCGTCTCCATTAACGAACAGTCTTTGAAAGGCAAATGGTCGGTTTTCTTCTTTTATCCCGCCGACTTTACGTTTGTCTGCCCTACCGAGCTGGGCGATCTGGCTGACCTTTACCCCGAATTCCAAAAAATCGGCGTGGAAATCTACGGGGTATCCACGGATACGCATTTCACGCACAAAGCGTGGCATGACACTTCCGAAACCATCAAGAAAATCAACTACCCGCTGGTAGGCGATCCGACCGGAACGCTGTCGCGCAATTTCGGCGTGATGATCGAGGACGCGGGTCTGGCCGAGCGCGGTACTTTTGTGGTGGATCCCAGCGGCGTGATTCAGATCATCGAAGTCAACGCGGGCAATATCGGCCGCAACGCGGCGGAACTGCTGCGTAAAATCAAGGCGGCGCAGTATGTGGCGGCGCATCCCGGCGAAGTCTGCCCCGCCAAGTGGAAAGAAGGCGACAAGACCCTGAAGCCGGGCCTGGATCTGGTCGGCAAGATTTAAGCGGCGGCGCTGGTTTTCAGGCCCCTCAAGGCCTGGAAACCGCGCGAAAGCGCCGTTCGGGCTTTTGACGGCGTTTTCGCGCGTTGGGTATCGCGCCTGAAGCGGCTGGGAGTTTTCCCCAAATTTTGCAAGCGAGAGGAGTTTACTTATGCTGGAGCCATCCTTAAAAGAGCAGTTACGCGCCTATTTGGAGAACCTGGTATTTCCCGTTGAAATTGTCGCGTCGCTGGACGAAAGCGATAACGCCCGCGAGATGCAAGGGCTGCTGGAGGAAATTGCGCCTTTGTCCGAAAAGGTCCGTTTGCGCTTTGACGGCGAAAACGCGCGCCGTCCGTCGTTTTCCGTCGCCCGGCCTGGAGAAAAACCGCGGCTGCATTTCGCCGGTTTGCCGATGGGGCATGAATTCACTTCGCTTGTGCTGGCGCTTTTGCACGTCGGCGGGCATCCGCCGCGCCTGAGCGAGGAAACGCAGGCGCAAATCCGCGCGATACAGCCGCCGAAAGAAGGAAGTTTTCGCTTTGAGACTTTCGTGTCGCTTTCCTGTCACAACTGCCCGGACGTGGTGCAGGCGCTCAATACGATGGCCGCGCTGAATCCCGCGTTTGAGGCGACTATGATCGAGGGCGGCATGTTCCAGAAAGAAATTGAGGAACGGAACATCATGGGCGTGCCCGCCGTGTATCTGAACGGCGAATTGTTCGCTTCCGGGCGCATGAGCGCGGAAGAGATTCTTGCCAGGCTGGATACGGGAGCGGAAGCGCGCGCGGCGGAAAAAATCAGCCAGAAGGACGTTTTTGACGTGCTGGTGGTGGGAGGCGGCCCGGCGGGCTCTGCCGCCGCTATTTATGCCGCCCGGAAGGGAATTCGCGTCGGCGTCGCGGCCGAGCGTTTTGGCGGGCAGATCCTGGATACGCTCGCCATTGAGAATTTCATTTCCGTAAAGGAAACCGAAGGGCCGCGTCTGGCGGCGGCGCTGGAAGAGCATGTGCGCGTGTATGGCGTAGATATCATGAATCAGCAAAAGGCGGCGCGGCTTGTGCCCGGAGAAAACGGCGCGCCGCATATCGTGCGTTTTTCCAGCGGCGGCGAATTGAAAGGCAAAACGGTCATTGTGGCGACCGGCGCGCGCTGGCGGGAAATGGGCGTACCGGGCGAGACGGAATACCGCGCGCGCGGCGTGGCGTATTGCCCGCACTGCGACGGCCCCCTGTTCAAAGGCAAGCGCGTCGCGGTGATTGGCGGCGGCAATTCCGGCGTGGAAGCGGCCATTGACCTTGCGGGCGTTGTCGCGCACGTGACCTTGCTGGAATTTGGCGACGCTTTGCGCGCGGACGCCGTATTGCAGGAAAAGCTGGCGAGTTTGTCCAACGCCGCGGTGATCAAACAGGCGCAAACTACCGAAGTGCATGGCGACGGACAGCGGGTCACGGGGCTTTCCTATAGAGACCGGGCGAGCGGCGAGACGCGCCGCTTGGATCTGGAGGGCGTCTTTGTGCAGATTGGGCTTTTGCCCAGCACGGATTGGCTGAAAGACACGCTGACGCTGGCGCCGAACGGAGAAATTGTCATTGACGCGCGCGGACAGACTTCCCTCCCCGGCGTATTCGCGGCGGGCGATTGCAGTTCCGTGCCGTATAAGCAGATCATCATTGCGATGGGCGAAGGCGCGAAAGCGAGCCTTTCCGCTTTTGATTATCTGACGCGACAAAAAGCCGCGTAAAGAACGTTTTGGTTTTCTTCCTCCCGCCGGGATGACGGTTGGTCTCGGCGGGTTTTTTATTTTTCCGCGCGGTATACTTGCCGGACTTTTTCGCGGAGCGGCACACATGGAATGGAGCAGGGAAGAAAACCGGATTTACGCGCGAGACGCGGCGGGAAAACTCCTCGCCGAAGTTACGTTTCCCGCGTTGGAGACGCTGAAAAAGAGTTTCCCCAAAGAGGCGCTGGCAAAACTGACGCCAATCTCCGGGGAGGAAAAACGCGGCGTCGTGGTGATTGACCATACTTTTGTGGATGATTCTCTGCGCGGCCAGGGCAGAGCGGGCGAATTGATGCTGGCCTGCCGCGAAGAGCTTCTGGCGTCCGGGCGCGCCGCAATCCCGCTTTGCCCCTACGCCGTTGCCTGGTTCAAAAAACACCCGGAAAAAGCGGACGTGGTCGCGCTCAAGGACTAAGTATTTCTGAACGCTTTTCTGGATAAAGCAGAAGAAAAAGTGCCGAATTCGTCCTTTTTCATTCGCTTTGGTAGTTTGTCGCAAGACTTGGAATCCGCGCTGAATTTGCCCTATGTCCGCTTTTTACGATTTCCCGATTCGTTACATTGAGCCTGTCTACCGCCCGCCCAGCGAGGCGGATTCCCTGATTTTGCCCTTGACCGACGGCTGCTCCTGGAATCGCTGCGCGTTTTGCGAAATGTACACCGCGCCGCAAAAGCGCTTTCAGGCGCGGGATGAAGCGGAAACCCTGGAGACAATCCGCCGTCTGGCGGATTCCCCCGCGCGAGAGGCAATCCGGCGCGTCTTTCTCGCGGACGGCGACGCGCTCATGCTGCCCGTCCGCCGTCTGCTGTCCGTACTGGAAGCGATCCGCGCGCATCTGCCGTCCGTTCGCAGAATTTCCAGTTACTGCCTGCCGCGCAATTTGCGCAAGAAAAGCGTGGAGGAATTAAGCGCCTTGCGGGAAGCGGGATTAGAGCTTGTCTATCTGGGCGCGGAGTCTGGCGACGACACAGTGCTTGCCAAAATTGACAAAGGCGAGACTTTTGAGAGTACGCGCGCGGCGCTGGAAAAACTGGGGGAAGCCAAGATCGGTCGTTCGGTTATTTTTATCCTGGGTCTGGGCGGAGAACGCTACAGCGCGGCGCACGCCCTTGCCTCGGCGCGGCTGGCCAACGCGGCGCAGCCGGAATATCTGGCGACATTGACCTTGAGTTTTCCCAAGGGCGAAGCGCGTTTCCGCGCGGCCTTTCCTGAATGGGAGCCGCTTGATATTCCCGGTTTGCTCAAGGAATCCAGAAGGATGCTGGAAGCGCTGGAGCTGCGCCGAACCGTTTTTAGAAGCGATCACGCCTCCAACTGGCTTTCCCTGCGCGGCACGCTGAACGGGGACAAGGAAAAACTCCTGGCAGAATTGGACGCCGCCATTGCGCGCCCGGAAGCCGCGCCGCTGCGTCCGGCCTGGGCGCGCGGGCTTTAATCGCGCGCGGCGACCGCCATAGTCTTGCGCCGCGCGCATAGTAAAATAGCCGCCCTTTTTTAACCGCCGCCGTTTTTATGATTCCTCGCTTAACAGCCGCTCTGTCCGGCCCTTTGTTTGCGCTTGAAAAAAAATTCCTGGAAGAGAGCGCGCCGATTGAGCAATGGTTTCGCGCCGCATGGCAAGAGCATACGCCGCCGTTTTACGCTTCCTGCGATCTGCGCAACGCGGGATTTAAGCTCGCTCCCGTCGACACCAACCTTTTTCCCGGCGGATTTAACAATTTGCGTCCGGCCTTTATGCCGCTGTGCGTGCACGCGGCAATGAGCGCGGTAGAAAAATTTTGTCCTTCCGCCTGCAAAGTGCTGATCCTTCCGGAACATCACACCCGCAACCTTTTCTATCTGCAAAGCCTCGCGCGGCTCGTGCTTATTTTGCGCTATGCCGGCCTGGAAACGCGCCTGGGCACATGGTCTCCTGAAATTACCGAGCCGCGCGAACTGGTTTTGCCCGATGGGCAAACCCTGCTTCTGGAGCCTGTCACGCGCCACGGCAACCGTGTGGGCCTCAAGGATTTTCTGCCTTGCGCGGTACTGCTGAACAATGATCTGTCTGGCGGAATTCCTGAGGTTTTGCGGGGGCTGGATAGCGGGCAAACGCTTTTGCCGCCGCTTTCTGCGGGCTGGGCGGAACGTCGCAAGACCCGCCACTTTGCCGCCTATGACGCGGTCGCGGAAGAATTTGCCGATATGCTGAATTTCGATCCCTGGCATATCAATCCCTTTTTCGCCGCCTGTCACGATTTGGACTTTCACGCGCGACATGGAGTAGAGCGTTTGGCGGATTCGGTTTCTGAACTGTTCGCCCGTATCCGGGAAAAATACCGGGAATACGATATTCGGGAGACTCCCTATGTCGTGGTCAAGGCGGACGCGGGAACTTACGGCATGGGCGTAATGACGGTGCGCGACGCGAGCGAGGTTTTAAGTCTGAACCGCCGCCAGCGCAACAAGATGAGCGTAGTCAAGGAAGGTCTGGCCGTTTCCGGGGTGATCGCGCAGGAGGGAGTGCATACCTTCGAGGTCATGCGCGGCGCGGTGGCGGAACCGGTGGTCTATATGATAGACCGGTACGTTGTAGGCGGCTTTCATCGGATGCACATCGCGCGGGGACGGGACGAAAACCTGAACGCGCCGGGAATGGAATTTGAGTCCCTGGCGTTTGATACCGCCTGCAATTTGCCGGAATATCAGGGAAAGCCAGACGCGCCGCCCAACCGTTTTTACGCCTATGGCGTAATCGCGCGTCTGGCCTGTCTTGCGGCCGCGCGGGAACTGGAGGCAATGGGTACGCCAGCGGGCGCGGCATGATCCGCGGACGTCTCTTTCTCCGCGTTCTTCTCTGCCTTGGGTTTGCGGCGTTTTTGGGCTGCGCGCGAGCGCCGCAGGTGATCGGGCGGGAGTCCTTTGTCTTTGGCACGCGCGTGGAAATTCTGCTGGCGGGCGTGGAATCAGAGGAAGAAAAGAGTCGCGCCGAAGCCGCCATACGCGAGGTTCTGCGGGATTTTGACGCGCTGCATCGGAAATACCACGCCTGGCAGCCTTCCGCGCTGACGGCGGTCAATGAGGCGTTGGCCGCCGGAAAAGCGCTGGATGTCGACGCGGAAATGGCCGGATTTATCCGGCAAGCGGCGGATTACGCGCGGCGCGGGCGTTTCCGCTTTGATCCGGGAATCGGGCGGCTGATTGCCCTGTGGGGATTTCAGTCGGATGAATTTGCCGCGCGGCTTCCAGACCAGAAAGCGCTGGCGGAATGGCGGGCGAACCCCGCTTCCATCGCGCAGCTGCGTTTGGGGGGAAATCATCTGTCGAGCGAGAATCCGGCGGTCGCGCTGGATTTTGGCGGATACCTCAAGGGCGCGGCGCTAGACCGCGCGGCGCGGCGGCTGAAAGCGGCGGGGTTTCGTCACGCGCTGATTAACATCGGCGGCAACGTCATGGCGCTGGGCGAGAAAAACGGCGCGCCATGGAAAATCGGCGTCCAGCACCCGCGCCAGCCGGGGGCGCTTGCGCTTCTGGACCTGCGCGATGGCGAAGCGATCGGCACTTCCGGAGATTATCAACGGTATTTTGAGCTTGACGGGCGGCGGTACAGTCATTTGCTGGATCCGAAAAGCGGCGAGCCAGTCGCGCACACCCAGGCGGTGACTGTCTTGATTGTTTCTGGCGCGGAAAGCGGCGTGCGGTCAGACGTATTTTCCAAACCCATTTTTATTGCCGGGGACGCGGCATGGCAGGAGGCGGCGCGCGACCTGGACGCGCGCCATGTGCTGCGCGTCCGCGCGGACGGCGCGCTGGAAGTGACGGAGGCGCTGTATCGCCGCTTGCGTTTTCCGGGAACGCCGCCGCCGCTTGTCGTCGTGCCGTGAGACCGTTCGCTCTTCCCCGCGCGGGGAAGATCGGGCTTTCCTTCCTCTCCCCCCCCCTTTCTTCCCGTTGGCTGCGCGGGATTTCCCGCCTCTGCGCGCATTCGCCTTCCTCGCGGATTGTGGCAAAGCGCGCTGCAAGTCTGCGGTATCTGCCCGCCGCAAGACGAACGGACAGCCCGCATACAGTCGTCTGGCATATAATCGCCGCGTTTTGAGACCTAGATCAAAAGGAGACTTCAATGCAAATCAGAACAAAACTAATTCTGCTGGGAGCCAGCAGTTTTGCCGCCATTCTTGTCATCGGCGCGCTGGCGCTGTCCAGCACCTCCCTTCTCTCCGCGAATATCGAGGCTTTTGTGGAGATCATGATTCCGTCCCGCGTTTACATGGACCAAGTCAAAATGCACAAGGACGAAATTCAGGAAATTATCGCGGAAACGATTGTGGACGAAGTAGATTACTCAGAGGCGGCGCGCCAGAATTTCCGTGAGCAACTCAAGCGTTACGCGAAAACCTGGGCTGCCGTGGTAGATGACCGGAAGCATTTCGCCGAAGTTACGGCGCGCCGCCCTCCCGAATCCCTGGCGGTGCTGACGCCCATCCGCGAGCGTTTCGGCAACAACTGGAAGGCATGGGAAGACGACGTTGCCCCGGCGCGAGGAATCATCGGCCAACTGGCGGAGCTGCCAGTCGGCGACGTGGAAAATCAGAAAAAATTGATGGCGGAAATTATCGCTTTGTTTGAGAAGCAAAAAGCCAATTTTGACGCGCTGGACGCTTCTTTTGAGGAAATCGCCCAGTTTCACAGCGATCGGGAGAAGAAGGTGAGCGGAGAAAGCGAGGCGCTGATTTCCCGCACGACGACTTTGCAAATTGCCGCAGGGCTTTTGGGTATCGCGCTGGTGTGCGGCCTTTCCTGGGTTACCTTCCGCGCCATTATGGTGCCTCTTTCTCATACCCGCGACTCCATGGACGCCATTGCCCGCGACAACGATTTAACTCGCCGCGTGCATGTTAAATCCCAGGATGAAATTGGAGCCCTCGTGTCAAGTTTCAACGGACTCACTACGCGGCTGCAAGAAACTTTAAGCTCCATTCAGGGCAAGGTAAAAAGCGTGGTTTCCACCTCGGAGTCGCTTTCCAGCGCCGCCGTCCAGGTTGCGACCAGCTCTTCCCAGCAAAGCAGCGCCACCTCCGCGATGGCGGCGGCAGTAGAAGAAATGACCACTTCCATTACCACGATCTCCGACAGCGCCAACGACGCGCAGAACATGACCCAGGAAGCCAATGGGGCGGCCGCCCGGGGCGGAGAAATTATCCGCCGCACCACAAAGGAAATGGAAGAAATCGCGGAAAGCGTCAGCGAGGCCAGCCAGGTGATCAAAATGCTGGGCGACGAATCGCAGCAAATTTCTTCTGTCGTTCAGGTAATCAAGGAAGTCGCCGATCAGACCAATCTTCTGGCATTGAACGCCGCGATTGAGGCGGCGCGCGCCGGAGAAGCCGGAAGAGGATTTGCCGTAGTGGCGGACGAAGTGCGCAAACTTGCGGAGCGCACCGCGCAATCTACGGGCGACATCAGCTCCATGATCGGGAAAATTCAGGTTTCTTCCAATGAAGCGGTCGCCAAAATGCAGCGCGTGGTCGAGCAAGTCGAGGTCGGCAAAGACCTGGCCGAACAAGCGGGCCAGTGCGTCACCGCCATTCAGGAGGGCGCGGAGAAAGTTTCCCGGGCCGTCACGGAAATTTCCAGCGCCATGAAAGAGCAAAACAACGCCAGTCAGGATATTGCCAAACACGTGGAAAATATCGCGCAAATGACCGACGAGAATAATTCAGCGGCGGAAGAAACTTCCGACAACGCGCAAAATCTGGACAAACTGGCGCAGGACGTCAGCAAGGAAATCATGCTGTTCAAACTCTGATTGGATTTCCGTCTGCCGCATGCCTCCTTCCGCGGAAGGAGGCAGCCGCACCGTCCGCGCCGTTTTAGGAACTGGCTATCAGACTGATAGCTAACCCCGGACGGAAGGTTGCGGCTACAATTCCCCCCTCTTTTATAAGACATTCCCAATCAGGAGAATTCAGATATGGAACACAAACTTCCGCCGCTGCCCTATGCGCAGGACGCGCTCGCGCCGCATATTTCCAAGGAAACTATTGAATACCACTACGGAAAACACCATAACGCCTATGTGGTCAATTTGAACAACCTGGTCAAAGGCACGGAATTCGAGTCCTCTTCCCTGGAAGAGATCATTAAAAAAGCCCCGGCGGGCGGCATTTACAACAACGCCGCGCAAGTCTGGAATCATACTTTTTTCTGGAATGGCATGAAGCCCAACGGCGGCGGCGAGCCTTCCGGCGCGCTGGCGGCGGCGATTCAAAAGAAATGGGGAGATTTTCCCGCTTTCAAAAAAGCGTTTCAAACATCCGCCGCCGGTAATTTCGGCTCTGGCTGGACCTGGCTTGTCAAAAAAGCCTCTGGCGCGCTGGACGTCGTCAACATGGGCGCGGCAGGAAATCCGCTGGTTCCGGGCGATACGCCGATTTTGTGCGTAGATGTTTGGGAGCACGCTTACTATATTGATTATCGCAATCAGCGTCCGAAATTCCTGGAGGCTTTCACGGAGCATCTGATCAACTGGGATTTCGCGGCCAAAAACTTCAGCGCCTGACCTGAGCCGCAGTCGCGCTGCAAAGAACGGAAGGACGCGATATTGCGTCCTTCTTTTTTGTTTTGCGCAAAAAAAACGCCCTCAGAGAGGGCGTGAAATTCCACACCAAAAGGAGGAAGCGTGGAGAGGAGACAACAAACAAAGCAGTAACGCTCTGTCACGGAACATCATAGCGCATTCCCCTATGTGAAGCAAGGTTTTTTTCATGCGGCGCAACATTTTGTATGAAAAACGCGACAACTTAGTTAATATCATGATTTTTAAGTGCTTTTATGGGAAAAATCTTGCTTTATGAAAGAAGAATAAGCAGGGCGCGGTAAAATTTATTGCGACGCAGCATCAATAATTCACGGGTTGCCAACAAAAAAGGAAGGTTGAAATGGACTCTAAGCCGCAATTTCTGACTGGCCGTCGGCCAGCTTCTGCCGCTGGTTGTGTGCGGGAGGATTTTATTTTGAAGATGAGTTGTCCGGCGACGACGGGGATAGTGGCGGCGGTGACGTCGTTTTTGGCGGAGAGGAAGTGTTATAACAGCGAGATGGCGCAGTTTGACGATGAGGGCAGTCAGAGGTTTTTCATGCGCGCGGTGTTTCATTTTACGGAGGGGGCGAGCGACGAGGGGGCGGTTCGGCGGGAGTTTTCCGGGGTTG
>JAIRPW010000014.1 GCA_031256795.1 Zoogloeaceae bacterium
GCGGAGCGCGAAACAGCGTTCGAAGCATTCGCGCGCGGCCGCGCCGCGCGCGGCGAGGGCCTGGGTCTGGGCCTGTCGCTGGTCAAGCGCGTCTGCGCCCATCAAGGCTGGACGATCACGCTGAACGCCCTGCCCGAAGGCGGCAGCCGCTTCAGCGTGAAATTCCACCAGGCCGTCTCCCATTGATTCATGACGATGATTTCAAGATTCCGCAGACAGCCCACAGGCAAAATCCGCGCCGCCTGACTGCCCGCCCCCGCCCGATCCTCAGCGTTCGCGGCGGCGCGCGCCTAGTCCGTCGGCGGCTCCGAAACGTTTAGCGGGGAGAAGGGCTTAAGAGGCGGGCTCTGCGCCGGAAAAGGCGCGGGATTGCCCTGCTGCGGGCGCGGCGCGTAAATATTTCCCAGGTCCAGTTCCGGAAGATCGTTCAGGACTGGCGGCGGCAGATTTTCGGCGTAATACAAATCGCTTTGATCGCCGCTGACTACGCCCGACGGCGGGCCGTCCATTTTTTCCGGCACGTCCGCAAGCGCGGTGCGCATGAAGGAAATCCAGATGGGCAGCGCGGCATAGCCGCCCGTTTCCCGGCTGCCCAGTTTGCGCGGCTGATCAAAGCCAAGCCAGGCGCAGCCCGTAACGCTTTTCTGAAACCCGCAGAACCAGGCGTCCAGATAATCATTGGTCGTGCCGGTTTTCCCCGCCAGATCACGGCGCTTCAAAGCGGAGGACGCGCGCGCGGCCGTGCCGAAGATCGTCACGTCATGCAGCATGGAGGTCATCAAATACGCGTTGCGCGGATCAATCACCCGCAGTTTCTCATTCCCCGCGCTTTCCGACGCCGTGCGCGCCAGCACCCGATCCTGTTGGTCACGAATCTCTTTCACAATATAGGGACGCACACGATAGCCGCCATTGGCAAACACAGAGTACGCCGCCACCATCTGCCACGGCGTTACGGAACCCGCGCCCAGCGCCATGGTGAGATACGGCGGATGACGCCGCGCCTCAAAGCCGAAGCGCGTCACATAGTCCTGCGCGTACTCCGCGCCAATGTTTTGCAGCAGATAGATAGACACCATGTTTTTGGATTTTGCCAGCGCCGCGCGCAATTTCATGGGGCCGTCGAAAGTGCCGTCATAATTCTTGGGACGCCATTCCTGCCCGCCCGTCACTTCGGCCGGAATCACAATCGGCTCATCGGGAACGATACTGCCCGGCGAAAACCCTCTTTCCAGCGCCGCCGAATAAATGAAAGGCTTGAAACTGGAGCCCGGCTGCCGCCACGCCTGCGTCACGTGATTATATTTATTGCGGTTGAAATCGAAGCCGCCCACCAGCGCGCGGACTTCGCCGCTTTCCGGAGAGACGGCGGCAAACGCGGACTCAACTTCCGGCAGCTGCGCAATCTGCCATTCCTTCTCCGCTTCCTCGTCGGAAGCGCGATTTTTATTCTTGCTCTCTTTTTCCATCAGGCTGACGCGAATCACCGCGCCAGGGCGAAGTCTTTTGCCGGCCGGAGCGCGATCCCCCAGCATTTTCTCCGCGAATTTGATCGCCGAACCCGAAAGAAGCAGTTCCTCGCCGCCCAAAACACGCGCCTTGACTTGCTGCTTTGCGCTTTCCAGCACGACGGCGGGGAAAAGATTTTCCGCCTGCGGATACTCATACAGCGCGTGCTCCAGCGCCCCGCTGAAATCTTCCGTCCCGTCCGGCTTGTTTCTCTTTGTCTCTTCCGCCAAACGCGCGAGATCAATAAACCCTTCCGCTCCGCGATAGCCCTGCCGCCGGTCATAGGCCAGAACCCCTTCCCGCAGCGCGCGCCACGCGGCCTCCTGCTCATCGCGGCGAATTGTCGTGATCACTTTCAGGCCGCCGCTATAGACATGGTTGGGAAAAGCGTCCAGCGCGATCAGCCGCGCCATTTCCGCGACAAACTCCGCGTGCGTGGAAAGGGTTTCGCGCCGCAGAACAAGCTGGGCGTCCATCGCTTCCTGACGCTGCGCCGCGGTAATAAATTTCAGCTCATGCATACGCCGCAGGACATAGGCCTGACGCTGCCGCGCGCCTTTCGGGCTGCTGATGGGATTCAGCACGCCGGGAGACTTGGGCAGCCCCGCCAGCATGGCGGCTTCCGCCAGATTGATCTCCGCAAGCGGTTTGCCAAAATACACCTTGGAGGCCGCCTCGAAACCATAGGAGTGCTGTCCTAGGAAAATGTGATTGATGTACAGCTCAAAAATCTGATCCTTGCTCAAATTCTGCTCAATTTTGAAAGAAAGCAGCACCTCGTAAAATTTTCGCGTCAGGGATTTTTCCGGCGTGAGAAAGAAATTCCGCGCCACCTGCATCGTAATGGTCGAAGCGCCCTGCCGCTTGCTGCGCGAGACAAGGTTGACGTAAAACGTCCGCAAAATCCCTTTGAAATCCACGCCATGATGCTGATAAAAGTCATCGTCCTCCGCGGCCAGCAGGGCTTTTTTCATGACGTCCGGAACATCTTTGATCTTGATTGGCGTGCGCCGCTCCTCGCCAAACTCGCCGATAAGATACCCGTCGCTGCTGTAGACCCTGAGCGGAATGTGCGGCTGGTAGTTGGTCAAAGCCTCCAGGCTAGGCAGCTGCGGATAAACGCGGATAAACGCAATCGCCGCCAGCGACGCGCCAATCAACGCCAGACCCAGCGCGACGATCAAGGGATAAAGCAGCATCCCGGCAAGCCGCGCGCGAAGAGAAGAAAGCATAGGGCAGGAAAAAAAGAAAACGCAGGAGCGGATTATACGACAAGCGCCCTTCCCCGCTTTTTCGCGCGGAAAGAGTCTTTTGACCTACGCCTTTCCGCGCGCGTCTTCCCCCGCGCCGAAGCGCCGCCGTTCTTCAGGAGTGTACGTATCGAAAAAACGCCGAAACCGCGCCTTTTCCCCTCCCAAGGCCGTGACCCTTTGCTCTTTTTGATTTAGACTAAACGCTGTTGCAAGAATTAAACGTCATCTCATCTATTGCGCGAATCTCTCCATGCCGAATACCGCAACACTCAAGATGCAGCTTGAAGATGTGGATATCTACAGCCAGTATCTGCTTCGCTCTCCCGCTGAAATCGCCTACGTACTGCGCGAAATCATGCAGAAAGGCTGCATGGTGACGGTGTACTTTGACAATGGGCACTCCTTTTTTCTCACGTCCATTCTGGAAGTTTCCCCGCAGGGCCTGATTCTGGACTACAGCAATGACGAAACCGTCAATCAGCGCGCCCTGCAATCAGACCGGCTCATCTGTCTGACCAGCGTTAACCGCATTAAGATTCAATTTGCGCTCTCCGGCTGCTCCAGAACGCAGTATGAAAACCGTACCGCTTTCTCCTGTCTTTTCCCGGAAACTCTTTTGCGCTTACAGCGCAGGGAGTTCTTTCGGGTCAATACGCCCGTTGCCAATCCCATTAAATGCGATATTCCCATCCGTCGTGCCGGCGCTTCCGGCACGATTCTCCAGATTCCCCTGATTGACATCAGCGTCGGCGGCATGGGTCTCATGGCGACGACGGAGCAGGCGGACTTTCTGGAATCCGGGATCATTGTGGAAGATTGTTTGCTGGCCATTCCAGAAGAAGCGCAAATTACTATGGCGCTGAAAGTCCGCGACGCTTTTGAAATCAGCACCCGCTCCGGCAGCAAATATATCCGCGTGGGATGTGAATACCACAACCTGAAACCCAATTCACTCAATATCATCCAGCGCTATATCACCCGCCTGGAGCGCGAACGCAAAGCGCGCATCAGCGGTATGGAATAAAAAAGCCGCGCGCTGCGCGGCTTGATTGAAAAAGGGGCGCTCGCAAGCGCCCCTTTTTTACGCGGCAAACGCTCAAACCTGCATGTTCATGACGTCCTGATAGGCGCTCACCAGGCGATTTCTGACCTGCACCATTTCCTGAAACGAAATGGAGGCCGTTTGCAGGGCGGCCATGACCTCATGCAAATTCTGTTCACTGCCGCCCGCGGCAAAATTTTCCGCCATCTGCGCCGCCTGTTTCTGCGCCTGATTGACCTGGTCAATGGAGTTTTTCAAAACTTGCGCGAAATTCGCGCCATCCGAAGCCTTGCCTTCAGACACGGAGGAAAGTCCGCCGGCCTGCGCCGCCGTGCTGCGCAGCACTCCCAGCATCTCTTCAATGCCTTTTGTGTCCATCATCAAAACTCCATCAAAGGGTCAAAGGATTTCATGCCGCCATATCCGAAACGTGCATACCTTCAGAGCAAAATCCGCGCCAGAATCAGCTCAAAGCACCTCGAAACCTTCATCCTTGTATTGCTTCAGCTTGTAGCGCAAGGTGCGTTCAGAAATTGCCAGACGCGCGGCGGTATTGCGGCGCGATCCCCGCTCTTCCGTCAAAACGCGCAAAATATGCTCCCGCTCCAAGTCGCGCATGTTGACATTATCGGCACTCCGCTCTGAATTTTCCAGTTTTTCTTTGTCCGCAAAAGCAGGCGCGGCAGGTTTTTCCGCTGGCTCCGGATCAAGTTTTCCATGCGCGCCCGCCGCCTCGGAAAACACGGAAAAGCCCAGAAGTCCAGGCGCAATTCCCGCGCCAGAAGCAAGCACCAAGGCGCGCTGCACCACATTTTCCAACTCGCGGACATTGCCTGGCCAGCGATGCGCCGTAAGTTTCGCTTCCATTTCCGGCGTAAAAAACAGGCCGTCCCTTCCCGCGCGCCGACCATGCTCCGCAAGAAAATGCCGCGCCAGCGGCAAAATATCCCCCGCGCGCTGCCGCAGCGCGGGAATCAGAATCGGGAACACATTCAGCCGATAGTAAAGGTCCTCACGAAACGTCCCCAGGCGCACCGCCTCCTGCATATCTCGATTGGAAGTGGCAATCACGCGGATATTGAGCGAAACCGGCTTTTTGCCGCCCACCCGCTCCACTTCGCGCTCCTGCAGGACGCGCAATAACTTGGCCTGAAGCGCGAGCGGCATTTCCGTAACCTCGTCCAGCAGGAGCGTTCCGCCCTCCGCCTGCTCAAACTTGCCGATTTGCGCGGTTTGCGCGCCGGTAAAAGCGCCCTTTTCATAACCAAAAAGCGTGGCTTCCAGAAGATTTTCCGGGATGGCCGCGCAATTGATGGCGACAAAAGGCGCGTTCTTGCGCGCGGAATGGCGATGGATAAAGCGCGCCACCACTTCTTTGCCGACGCCGGATTCCCCGGTCAGAAATACCGTAGCGTCCGTTTGCGCCACCCGTCCGGCAATCTCGAAAAGATTGACGCTGACCGGATCATGCGCAATCACGCCCGTAATTTCCCCGGGCGCGGGCAGCCCGTATTTTTCAATTTGCGCGAGCAGCGCGGCCGGCTCAAAAGGCTTCAGAAGAAAATCGCACGCGCCGGAACGCATGGCCTCCACGGCGCGATCCACATCCGCGTAGGCGGTCATCAGCACAACCGGCAAACGCGGGTGACGCCGACGGATTTCCTTCAAAAGCGCGACGCCATCCATCGGCATCATGCGCACGTCGCTGATCACGATCGAAATTTTTCCCTCGCGGCGCAAAATGGCAAGCGCCTCTTCTCCGCCGCCCGCCGAAAAAACCGGACAGCCCGCGATTTCCAGCGTATCAACAATTGCCTCGCGCAGGTTCTGATCGTCTTCCACAATCAGGACTGTTTGCCGTGCCTCGCTCATAGTGTGCTTTCCTCAATGTCAGAGGCGGGTTCGCCCGCCATGGTTTTGGATTGTATCGGCAAGGAAAAGATAAAGCGCGCGCCGTTTCGCGCTTCTTTTCCCCGTCCGTTTCTTCCGCCCGCCCGCGCCGACTCAACCGACAGACTGCCGCCATGCGCGCGCGCGACCCCCAGCGCGATGGAAAGCCCCAGACCTGTTCCCTGATTTTTCGTCGTGAAAAACGGATCGAAAATGCGGCTTTGCAGTTCGGGCGCGATACCCGGCCCTTCGTCCGTCACCGCGACGCACAGCGTATCCGCCTCCATCCAGGCGGACAAGACGACGCGCCCGCCTTCCGGCGTAACCTGCAAGGCGTTTTCCAGCACGCTGATCAAAGCGCCGAAAAGCGCCTTTCTTCCGCCAATCAGCGTAGTTTCCGCCGCGCGATTCTCCAGCACAAGACGCGCGGCGGATGTTTTCAGCAGAGGCTCCAACGTCTGCGCGGCTTCCTGCAAAAGATCCGCGACGGGAATGACGTCGCGCCCGATACTCTCGCCGCGCGCAAACAACAGGACGTCCTGAATCAGACGTTCCAGACGGCGCAGCTGCGTCACGGCTTTTTCGGCGAAACGCAGCCGCGCGGCGGCGGAAAGGTCTGGAGCGCCCAGGTTACTCGCGTAAAGAAGCGCGGTGGCAAGCGGTGTGCGCAGCTGGTGCGCAAGCGAAGCCGCCATCTCGCCCATCGCGGCCAGACGCTGGTTGCGCTCCAGTTCCGCTTTCATCCGATACGCGGCGGAAACATCGTGCATGAGCAACAATTTGCCCCCTGAGGAATCCAGCGGACTTTCCGCAAGACTCAAATGTTTTTCTCCCGAATGCCATTCTCCCGGCGTCACGGAAGGCGATAAATGTTCCCGCGCGACCTGCCCCCAGTGACGCCCTTCCAGCGCCTCGCCCAAAAGCTGCCGCGCGACGGGGTTGGCTTCGGTCACGCGCGCCGCGCCGTCCAGCACGACTACGCCCGCCGGCAGCGCGTTCAGAAGCAGACTTAACCGCTCAGACAAGGCTTCCTTCTCCTGGTACTGGCGGCGAAGCTCGCCATTGGCAACGGCAAGCTCGTCTGTCAGAAAAGCGACTTTTTGTTGCAGAGCGGAATACGCCTGGGTTAATTCCACAGAGACCTGATTAAACAGGCGAAACGCGCGCTGCAATTCCTGGGTTTGTTCCTCACGCGCCGCGCCGGTAGGCGGCGAATCGGACAGCATCAAGGCAGACGTCATGAAATAATCCAGTCAAGGCAAATTATCAGAATGATTATCGGCAGAAAGAACAGCTAATAGTAGAATAAGCGAATTGTGGCCTGCTGAATTATTTGCGAAACCGTTTGGGACAGTTTTGGGATTTCGCGCGTTTTCAGTCCGGCCGACCTTAATGTTGCGACGACCCTTACTGAAACAACGCATGGCGGCGAACCCGGAAATAACGGCAGACTCTCCCGAAGCGCGGGAAGAAGGCGCGGACCTGACGCCCCTCGCCAGACTGCGTCAGGCTTTTGCCCAAATTAACAGTCAGCAAAAAATTCTTCTGGCGGTAGCGTTTGCCGCCATTATCGGCGTTATTGTCGGCTTTTGGCTATGGAATCGAGAGCCTGCCTATAAAGTTCTTTTTTCCAATTTCTCCGAAAAAGACGGCGGTCAGATTATTGCCGCTCTGGAACAGGCCAATGTTCCTTACCGTTATACCGAAGGCGGAGCGGCCATTTTAGTTCCCGCGGATATGGTGCATGGTCTGCGTTTGCGTCTGGCTACCCAGGGATTGCCGCGCGGCGGTTCCGTGGGTTTTGAGCTGATGGAAAACCAAAAATTCGGCGTCAGCCAGTTTGCCGAACAGGTGAATTACCAGCGCGCGCTGGAAGGGGAATTGTCGCGCACGATTGAGGCCATCGCTTCCGTTGAATCGGCGCGGGTGCATCTGGCGATCCCCAAGCCCAGCGTTTTTGTGCGCGACGAACAAAAACCTACCGCCTCCGTGCTGCTGCACCTGCATCCCGGCGCGCTGCTGGATAAAAAACAAATTGCCGGCATTACGCACCTCATCGCCTCCAGCGTGCCGCAAATGCCCATTGCCAACGTCAATATCATTGATCAGGACGGCAACCTGCTTTCCCAAATTCGGGATCAGTTAGCCGAGGAGATTCTTGATCCCAAACAATTGCGCTATGTGCGCGAGGTGGAAAACAACGTCATTGAACGCATCCGGGATATTCTGCGCCCCGTAGTCGGCGAGGGAAATTACCGGGCGCAAGTCGCCGCCGATCTGGATTTTTCGCATACGGAGCAAACGGCGGAAACCTATCGTCCCAACGGCACGCCATCCGAGGCGAATATCCGCAGCCAGCAAACTTCCGAATCCACCAATCTGACGCCGGGAGGACAGGGCGGGATTCCCGGCGCTCTGACCAATCAGCCGCCCGTGCCCGCCATCGCGCCGCTCTCGCAGCCGCCAATCACGCCGCCGCCTGGAGAAGCGGGCGCGCCCGCGCAAACCGCGAATGCCAATCCGCAGGACCCCAACCGGGGGCGGGTAGACATTGCCGGCGTCGACGCGCCGGTTACTACGCTTTCCCCACCGCTGGAAACGCACCGGGACGTGACCACCAATTATGAACTGGACAGAACTGTCCGCTATACCCGTCAGGCGGCGGGCATGATTCGGCGTTTGTCTGCGGCGGTTGTTGTCAATTACCGGATGGTTAAGGACGCCAAGACCGGCGAGGAAAAGCAGGAGGCTCTTCCAGAAAGCGAATTGCAGCAGATCCACAACTTGGTGCGCGAAGCGATGGGATTTAACTCCGCGCGGGGAGACGCGCTCTCGGTCGCCAACGCGCCTTTTACGCCGGAAATCAAGACAGAGAGCGGAGAGCCGATATGGAAAAACCCAGAGAATGTCGCGCGCGGGCTGGAAGTCATGAAATACCTGGTCATCGCCGGTATTTTGTTCCTGATTTATTTCCTGATGATTCGTCCGGTATTGCGCGCCATGTTTCCGCCTCCCCCGCCGCCGCCTGAGGAAAGCGCCGTCGCGGGCGGCGGAGAAACGGCGAGCGCCGCGGACGCTTCCGAGTCCGCGGCGGAAAGCAGCGAAGAAGAATTGGCGCTTCGGCATGAGTTGGATAGCTTTGCCGCCAAGCTGGAAAAGGCGCGCGACATCACCCGCAGCGATCCAAAAATTACAGCCAATATGATTAAAGACTGGCTGGGCCTGAACGCCAGCGCGTAAAAACGAGGAGAACCATCATGTCTGCGGCTCCTGACGAAAATCTTGAAAAAAGCGCGATTCTGCTCATTAACCTGGGCGAAGACTGCGCGGCGGACGTATTGAAACTGCTGGGCCCGCGCGAGGTACAAAAACTGGGACACGCGATGGCCACGTTAAAGTCCGTCCCTCGCCCCAAGGTGGAATCGGTGCTGAATGAATTTCTCGACGCCACGGCGGAACAAGCCTCCGTGCATGTCGACACGGACAATTACATCCGTTCGGTGCTGACCAAGGCGCTGGGCGACGACAAGGCTTCCAACCTCATTTCCCGTATCCTGCATGGCGGAAACACCAATGGAATTGAGGGCCTGAAATGGATGGACGCGGGCACGGTCGCCGATCTCATCAAAAATGAACACCCGCAAATTATCGCCACGATTCTTGTGCATTTGGAGCGCGATCATTCCAGCGAAATTTTAAGTTACTTCTCGGAACGGCTGCGCAATGACGTCGTGCTGCGCATCGCCACGCTGGAGGGAGTGCAGCCCAAGGCGCTGGAAGAGCTGAACGAAGTCATGCTGCAGCTTCTGGCCGGTTCTTCCAGCATCAAGAAAACCGCGATGGGCGGCGTGCGCACGGTCGCTGAAATTCTCAATTACAGCAATACGGCGGAAGAAACCTCGGTCATTGATTCCCTGAAGGAATATGACCCCGACCTTGCCCAGCGTGTGCTGGATGAAATGTTCGTATTTGAAAATCTCCTGGATCTGGATGATCGCTCGGTACAGATGCTCTTGCGCGAGATTCAGTCCGACTCTCTGGTCATGGCCTTAAAAGGCGCGACAGAGCCGCTTCGGGAAAAGGTTTTCAAGAATATGTCGCAGCGCGCGGCGGAAATGCTGCGCGAGGACCTGGAATCCAGAGGCCCTGTGCGCTTGTCTGAAGTAGAAGCCGAGCAAAAAGAAATCCTCAAGGTTGTGCGGCGTCTGGCGGACGAGGGGCAGATTGTGCTGGGAGGCGCGGGCGGCGAACAGATGGTTTGACGCGCGCGTAAAGATCGCTCATGGCCGGTCAGGTTATCTCTCGTGAAGAACAGGCGGAATTCCGCCGCTGGCAGGCGGAGGATTTTTCTGTAGCGGCGCCGCCCTCCCTTGTTCCCCAGCCGCCCGCTCCAAACGAGGGCGCGAAAAAAATCGGGGAAACGGTTGAAGTCACGCATGTAGGCGCGATGCCCCTGCCCACCGCCCAGGAAATTGAGCGCATTCACGAGGAAGCGCGGGAAAGCGGTTACCGGAATGGCCTGGAGCAAGGGCTTGCCGAAGGCAGAGAACAAGGGCGCGGCGAAGGGTATCCGGCAGGGTATGCCGAGGGGCAAAAACAAGGCGAGGCGGACGGTCGAGAATCCGGCTACAAAGAGGGGCGCGCGGAGGGGTATCAAAAAGGCAGAGAGGAAGGCGGCGAGGCGGCACGGCGTTATGAGGAAGAACTGCGGCGGCTCGCGCAAGGATTTGGCGCGGCGCTCGCCGCTCTGGACCAGGAAGTTGCCGAGGCTACGCTGGCGTGCGCTCTGGAAGCGGCACGGCAAATGACGCGCGTAGCTTTCACGGCGCATCCCGAACCCTTGCTTGCCCTGATTCGGGAAGCGCTTGCCGCTCTGCCCTTGCGCCATAGTCCGGTCACGCTCTTTTTGTCGCCTGCCGACGCCGCGCTGGCGCGCGAACGCTTGTCCGCCGTTTTCCCGCAGGAAACCTGGCGTATCCAGGAAGACGCCGCGCTCACGCCGGGCGGTTTTCTCATGCGCGCGGACGCGAGCGAAGTGGACGCGCGCGTGGAAAGCCGCTGGCGGCGCATTCTGGAAGGCATCGGCCTTTCTCCAGAGTGGCTGGAACACATGCCATGACGGACGAAACGCCCGCCCCTGCGGATACGCATGTTCTGACGGAAACAAATACTGCGGAGGCCGCCGCCGCTTTACCCGCTCCGCCCTACATCCAGCGCTGGCGATCCTTTCTGGAGGAGGCGGGCGCGCTCGCGCGGCATGCGGACCCGCTTGTGGCCAGCGGGCGTCTGGCGCGAATCAATGGACTCGTCATGGAAGCGGCGGGGCTGAAACTTCCTTTGGGCTGTACCTGCAAGGTATTTCCGGTCGCCGGTCCGCCGGTAGAGGCGGAAGTGGTCGGCTTTCAGGGCGAAAAACTTTTCTTAATGCCTTCGGATGATCTGTTTGGGCTGTCGCCGGGAGCGCGGGTTGAACGGCTCATGGCGACAGTCGCGCCGCCGCGCGTCGGACAAAAAACCGTTCGGGGACGCCGATCCGCGGATCGCGCCAAGCAAGCGCCCGTAGGAATTTCGCTGCTGGGGCGGGTTCTGGATGGCGTCGGGCGGCCGCTGGACGGCAAGGAGCCGCTGCGTCCCGAAGCGCAGCGCTCTTTGCAAAGCCGCCCGTACAACCCCATGACGCGCGCCCCCATTGACAAGGCTTTGGACGTCGGCGTGCGCGCCATTAACGGCATGCTGACCGTCGGACGCGGGCAGCGCATGGGGCTATTCGCGGGATCGGGCGTAGGCAAATCCATGCTCCTCGGCATGATGGCGCGATATACCACGGCGGAGATCATTATCGTCGGGCTGATTGGCGAGCGCGGGCGGGAGGTCAAAGAGTTTATTGATCAAATTTTGGGGGAGGAAGGTCTGCGCCGCGCGATTGTGGTCGCCGCGCCCGCCGACACCGGCCCTTTGATGCGTTTGCAGGGCGCGGCATACGCTACGACGCTGGCCGAATATTTCCGGGATCAAGGCAAGGACGTTCTGCTGATTATGGATTCTCTGACGCGCTACGCGATGGCGCAGCGGGAAATTGCGCTGTCGGTGGGCGAGCCGCCCGCGACGCGCGGTTATCCGCCCTCTGTGTTTGCCCGTCTGCCGCAGCTGGTGGAGCGCGCGGGCAACGGTCCGGTTGGCGGCGGCTCCATTACCGCGTTTTATACGGTGCTTGCGGAAGGCGACGACCAGCAGGATCCTGTCGCGGACGCCGCGCGCGCCATTCTGGACGGGCATATTGTGCTTTCCCGCTCCCTGGGCGACGCGGGGCATTATCCGGCGATTGACATTGAGCAGTCCATTAGCAGAGCGATGGTCAATCTGGTCACGCCAGAGCATCTGAACGTTATCCGCCGCTTCAAGTCTTTGTTTTCCCGCTATCAGCGCGCCCGCGATCTGCTTGCGGTCGGCGCGTATACGCCGGGCTCTGACCAGGTGCTGGATGAGGCGGTGCGCCGTTATCCTGAAATGGAGCGGTATTTGCAGCAAAATTTTGACGTCAGCGCGGGGCTTGAGGAGAGCGTGCGCGATCTGTCCGGGCTATTTTCCGCCGCGCAGCAGGCGGAATAACGCGGACGCGGATCTTTCTTCTGTATGCCGCCGACGTTTTTTTTGCAGCCCCTGCTGGATTTGATGCGTGAGCGCGTTGATGAGGCGACCCGCAAGCTGGGCGAGTTCATCGCCGCCGAGCAAAACGCCAAAAAGCGCCTGGAACTGATTCTGCAATACCGCGAGGAATATGCCGCGCGTTTTGTGGCCGCGCAAAAGGCCGGTTTGACGGCGCGGGAATATCAGAATTATCAGGAATTTCTCGCGCAGATTGAGGAAGCGGTTCGCCAGCAGACCATGCTGGTAGGGCGTTCAGAGCAGGATACCGCGGACGGGCAGGCGCGCTGGCAGGAACAGAACACCCGCATGAAAGCCATTGACGCGCTGGCCGTTCGCCATGAGAAGGCGGAGGAACGCCGCGCCCTAAAACAAGAGCAGAAGGATCACGACGAAATTTCCGCCATCAAACAGCACCGCAAACGAAACGATTGACCCGCCGCGCCATCCGCCCGTTTTCCTCACGCCCCATAAAAATCCCATGGAATCTTCCGCTTCCCTTCCTCCGATTGACCCGGTATTTTCCGGCCTGGAACCCGCCATCGTCTGGCGGCATTTTGCCGCCCTGTGCGCCCTCCCCCGCCCATCCAAAGCGGAACATGCCGTCGTCCGCCATCTTCTGCGGTGGGCGGAGCGGCGCAAACTGACCGCGCGAAGCGATTCCGCGCGCAATCTCATCATCGAAAAGCCCGCGTCGCCCGGTTATGAACACGCGCCGAAAGTCATTCTGCAAGCGCATCTGGATATGGTCTGCCAAAAAGAAGAAGGATTTCCGCACGATTTCGCGCGCGATCCCATCCGCCCGGAAATAGAAAACGGCTGGCTTCTCGCCCGCCACACCACGCTGGGCGCAGACAACGGGATCGGCGTCGCGCTCGCGCTCGCCGCGTTGGAAGACGCCGCCCTTACGCACGGCGCGCTTACCGCGTTGTTCACCGCAGACGAGGAAGCCGGAATGAGCGGCGCGCGCGCGCTGGCGTCAGACACGCTTTCCGCTGACATTCTCCTCAATCTGGATACGGAAGAATGGGGGGCGTTCTATCTGGGCTGCGCGGGCGGCGCGGAAATACACGCGGATTTCCCCCTGCCCGCCCTGCCCTGCCCGGAGGAAACTTGCGCGGTGGAAATTTCCCTGCGCGGTCTGACCGGCGGACATTCCGGCATTGACATTCATCGCCCGCGCGCCCACGCCATCCGCGTACTGCTGGAATGCCTGCTGGAGCTCGCCCAGGATATTGCGCCCTTCGCGCTCCTTTCTTTTTCCGGCGGATCGGTAAGCAACGCCCTGCCCCGCGCCGCAGCCGCCAAAATCGCGCTCTCCGAAACGCGCCGCGCCGCGCTGACAACACGTCTGTCCGAACAGGAAAAAAAACTCCGCGAACGCTTTCCGGAAGACTCAAAACTGCGTCTTTCCTGCGCGCCGCAGCCCGGAACAGAGCATTTCCGCGCGGCGTCGCTTCCCGCGTCGGTCTGGCGGCCTCTGGCGGATACGCTCCTGCGTCTGCCCTTTGGCGTTCTTGCCGCCAGCGCGGATTTTCCCGGCGTCGTGGAAACTTCCTGCAACTTCGCGCCCTGCCAAATCATGCCCGCGCCGGAAAATGGAACTCATATCATGCGCTGCCGCGCCGCGTTTCTACCGCGTTCCCTGCACGACGAGCGGCGCGACGCGCTGGTCAAAAGCATCCGGGAGCAAATCGTCCAGGCGGGCGGCGCGGCCATCGTCAAAGACGCCTATCCAGGCTGGCGGCCGGATCCAAACTCCCGGCTGCTCGCCCTGTGCGAGCGCGTCTATCAGGATGTATTTTCCGCGCCGCCCCGCCGCGAAGTCATTCACGCCGGTCTGGAATGCGGACTATTCGCGCGGGCTTTCCCTTCTCTTGCCTTGCTTTCTTTTGGCCCGGACATTATGGGCGCGCACGCGCCGGGAGAACGGGTTCGCGTCGCCTCTGTCGAGATGTGCTGGCGTTTTTTGCGCGCCCTGCTCGCGCGTCTGGCGGCATAATTGGCCGGATGTAGTTTTGACGCCCATGCAATGCCCATGGCGCGCTAGAATTAGCGTTTCCAATCCGCAAAAGGAATTCTTATGCTGTACCCGCTTTCCCACCGTCCGCGCCCCAGCGTTGCTCGGACCGCCTGGATCGCTCCGGGCGCGCGCGTGATCGGCGACGTGCGCCTCGCCGATCACGCGAACATCTGGTTTAACGCCGTGCTGCGCGGAGACAACGAACCCATAGACGTCGGCGAGTCCGCCAACATCCAGGACAATTGCGTGCTGCATACCGACCCCGGCATGCCCCTGATTGTGGGCGCGCGCGTCACCGTCGGGCATTTGGCCATTCTGCACAGCGCGGAAATCGGCGAAGGCAGCCTGATTGGCATGGGCGCAACGCTTTTAAACCGCTGCAAAATCGGAAAACACTGCCTTGTAGGCGCGCGCGCACTCATTACCGAAGGGAAAACTTTCCCCGACCGCGTACTGATCGTTGGCACGCCCGGAAAGATTGTGCGGGAACTGACCGACGAGGAAGTCGCGCGCCTGGAAGAAAGCGCGGCGCATTACGTAGAAGCCGCCCGCCGCTATCAGACGGAAGGCGTCGTCTGAATCAAAAGCGCGCCCGGACACGCTCTCTTCTTTATGCTGCGCCGCCGCAAAAAATAAAAAGAGAGAGTAGAATATTTTCTTTATTTCCATGACGTTCGCTCCCATGAAAATTCCATTTTTCTCTGCCCTGTCCTCCATCCCGGAGTTTCATCTGCCGCAATTCGTACGCGCCATCAATCAGCGTCTGCCGCAATGGCCGCACGCGGCCTCTCTTTGTCTCGCGCTCAATGCCGCCGCCAGTCTGCGGATTCTTCCGGAGGAGGCTCTGACGCTTTGCTCTGGACGGCGCGTGCTCATCGCGGTAGATGACGGCGGCACGCGCGCGCTCATTACCTGTCTGAATGGCATTTTTCAGCCCGTCTGGCGGGAAACCGCCGAACCGGACGTGCGCTTTCACGGCGATCTCCATGCCTATCTGAAGCTCATTCTTCGCCAGGAAGACCCGGATACGCTCTTTTTCAACCGGCAGCTGACCATTGAGGGCGACACAGAGCTAGGACTCGCCATCAAGAATCTTTTGGACGCGCTGGAATGGCCGCCGCAAATTTTCCGGGATTTTTTCAACCGCTTTAGCTTTGGCAGATAACGTGACTGCAAACCGTTTCCGTCTCTGCCGCCTTGTCTGAAATTTCTTCTTCACTCGCGGCCATTTTTGCGCCGGAGGGCGCGCTGGCTCTGAATATTCCGAATTTCCGGGCGCGCCCGCAGCAGCTCCATATGGCGGAGCGCATCGCGGCCGCCATTAAAAATCAGCGAACTTTGATCGCCGAAGCGGGTACGGGTACGGGAAAAACCTTCGCCTATCTTGTACCCGCGCTTCTTTTCGGCGGCAAAGTCATCGTCTCCACGGGCACAAAAACCTTGCAGGATCAATTATTCCAAAAGGATTTGCCGCTCGTTGTCCGGGCGCTGAAGGCCCCGGTGCAGACCGCGCTCCTGAAAGGGCGCGCCAATTATCTCTGCCCGTATCATCTGCGCCGCGCCGCTACGGAAAACCGTTTTCAAAGCCGTGAGGACGCGGCGCTCTTCAAAAAAATTGCGCGTTTCGCGCGATTCACGAAAAGCGGCGACAAAGCCGAGTGCGGAGACGTGCCCGAAACCTCGCCGCTTTGGGCGCAGGCGACCTCCACCCGCGACAACTGCCTGGGGCAGGAATGCCCGGATCACGCGGAATGTTTCGTGCTGGCGGCGCGAAAAACCGCGCTGGACGCCGAACTTATTGTCGTCAACCATCATCTTTTTTTCGCGGACGTTACGCTGCGCGACGAGGGACTGGCGGAGCTTCTGCCGGCCTGCAACACCGTTATTTTTGACGAAGCGCACCAGCTGCCGGAAGTCGCCTCCCTTTTTTTCAGTGAAAGCGTTTCCACCGCGCAGATTGTGGAACTCGCGCGCGACGCGCGCGCGGAAGCGGCCATTGCCGCGCGGGATTTTTCCGAATTGCCCGCCGCGCTCAGAACCCTGGAGACGGCGGCGCGCGACTTGCGCCTGGCGGTTGGCGCGGAGCCAGGACGATTCGCGGCGCAAAAGCTGGAAAATACCGCCGTTTTCCCGGAATCGCTCGCGCGATTACGCCAGCGCTGCCAGGAAACCGCGAAACTGCTGGAAACGCAGGCGGAACGATCGGAGGGACTGGAACGCTGCTGGCAGCGCGCGTTGGAACTGGAAGAGCGAATCGCGCGCTGGCAGACGCCGCCGGAAGAAACAGAAGGCGACGCCGCGCGGAAAATCCGCTGGTGCGAGGCTTTTAGCCAGTCGCTCCAGCTTTTTGCGACTCCCCTGTCGGTCGCGGATATTTTTCTCCGGCAGATGGAAAGCGGGCCGCCCCGCGCCTGGATTTTTACCTCCGCCACGCTCACAGTGCAGGGAAACTTTTCGCATTACCAGTCTGAATTGGGTCTGGAAAAAGCGGAAACCGGCTGTTGGGAAAGCCCCTTTTCCTATGACCGGCAGGCGCTTCTCTACGCGCCGCAGGGTTTGCCCGATCCCAATGCCTGGGGCTATATGGACGCCGTAGTCGACGCCGTGTGGCCGGTCATTCAGGCAGCCGCAGACTCGCATGGAGGCGCGTTTTTTCTGTGCACCAGCCTGAAGGCCATGCGCCGCGTGCATGAATTGCTGCAGCAAAAAATAGCGGAAAATTCCCAATCTTCCGCTTCGCCGCCGCTTTTCCTACAGGGCGAGCGCGGGAAAAACGAATTGCTGAATCATTTCCGTCAAGCGGGCAACGGAATTCTGGTGGGCAGCCAGAGTTTCTGGGAAGGGGTGGACGTCCGCGGCAAAGCGCTTTCGCTGGTAGTCATTGATAAACTTCCGTTCGCCCCACCGGATGATCCCGTGCTTTCCGCCCGTATCGCGGAAATGAAAAAAAAGGGGCGGCGTCCTTTTCTCGAATATCAGCTTCCCCGCGCCATTTTGCAGATCAAGCAGGGCGCGGGACGCCTGATTCGATCGGAAAGCGACCGGGGCATTTTAATGATCTGCGATCCCAGAATGCTGGGAAAGCCTTACGGCTACCGCGTCTGGCGCAGTCTGCCTCCCATGCGGCGCACCAGGGAAGAACGCGAAGCTGTGGCTTTTTTCCGCGATCCGTAACAAGAGAAAGAAGCGAACGGACGCGCCGTCTTTCCCGCGCCGCGCATTTTTCATTTTCACGATAAAATGTCCGCGCCTTTTTATCCCGCCCCGAAGAGTCCCTTCTTATGCCCCCGGATCCCACTCCCGAAGCCCCTTTCTGGCAAAAGCAAAACTATGCCGAACTTCTGCTCCGTCACACGGGAAAAGAAATTTTCAAATGGACGCATTATCCCTTTATCTACGATCGCATCCTGGCGCGGTTTCTTGAGACAGGCAAACCTCTCGCCCTTCTGGAAATCGGCACGTTAAACGGCGGCTCGCTTGAGCTTTGGCGCGACTATCTGCCCCCGAATTCAGAAATACACGGGCTGGATATAAACGCGCGCTGCCTGGAACTGGAATTCGGCGCGAATATCCATTTTCACCTTTGCGACGCGACAAACGCGGAGGCGGTCGCCCGCGAGTTGGGCGGCAAAACCTTTGACGTCATCCTGGACGACGGATCGCATTTATACCCGGACGTCATCGGCGCTTTTTTCAATCTTTTCTGGCGTCTGAATCCCGGCGGCGTGTATATGGTGGAAGACCTCCATTGCAGTTACGATACGACGCACGGCGGCGGCCTTTGCGCAAAAGGCTCTTCCATTGAGTTTCTCAAGCGCTTCATTGACGCGCTGCACGCGGACTTCATTCCCGAAAAGGAAATCGTCCACGACCCTCTTTTTCTGCCTTTTTTCCGCCAGGAAATCGCCTCCGTTTCCTTTTTCAGCGACGTCTGCGCGATTACGAAATTTGAGAGACCCAAAACCAATCCCTTTAGTCCCATTACCGTCGGGCAGACCGGAACGGTTGCGCCGCAAAACGCGCGCTTCCGGAACAAAGAACGGGAAATAGCGTACGCGGCGTCGCTTTTCGCCTTGCCGGGAAGTCCGGACTCTTCCGCCGCGCGCGCCGACACGCTCATGCGCGCGGCGATAGACGCCTTTCACGCCGACACGCCGAAACTCGCCCACGGCCTTTTCGCGGAACTTGCCGCGCGCCTTCCGGACGATCCGCTGCCTTTTACCTATCTTGCCATGTTCCACGCGCAGGACGGGAACGACAAGCAAGCGCGGGAAGCCATGGAAAAGGCTGCCGCTCTCGCGCCTGAGCGCGCCGATCTCATCGCCGCGCTGGGCGAGGTCTATCTCAGGGCCGGCCGCCCGGAAAAAGCGGAGGAATATTTGGGAGAAGCCATCGCGCTCAATCCCCGCCTTTTCGCGGCCTACCTCGCGTTTGCCCGCGCGCTGCAAACGCAGGGAAAGCACGAAGAAGCCGTCATGGCGCTGCAAAGCGCCGCGACGCAGCCTTCCGAAGCGCAGAAAGCCATCCAGGGTTTTCTTTTGGAGCTTCTGGCCGAACAAGGCGATCTTTCCGGTTTTGCCCAGGCCAGCACGCGCTTTGCGCAAACTGTGGAAGAGGAGCTGGCAAGCGCGCGCGCCATGATGCGCCTGGACGGCACGGGCGAGGAATTTCTGGCCGCGCTCTTTCGCGCCCAGGAAAAGCTCGCCGCCGAAAATACGTCGGTTGACACGCTTCCCGCCCCGGATCTGCCGCGAAAAGACAATGAGATCCGCGTCGCGTTCCTGACCGGCGACTCCAGCGATGAACGGCTGGACGCCATCGCCGCGCTTTTTCGGCGTCTGCCCGTGGAACGGTTTGCCCTGTATTTGCTTCTATATGGGAATAACGCGCGGCAAGAACGCCTTACTCCCTTGTACCCTTGCTTTATTTCGGGGATTAGGATCGTGCGGTTTCATCAGACGGATGAAGACAAGGACGTGCTGGAAAAAATACATGCCATTGCCCCGGACGTCCTGATTGACGCGGACGCTTATTTCCCTTCTGGAGGGGCGAGGCATTTTTTACGCGCCCGCGCTGAACATAAAATCCTTTGGGGCGACGCGCCCCTGCCGCCCATTGCGCCAGGAATGCGGACCCTGGCAGGCGAAGCGCTGGAGGTATCGGATTTCCTGCCGGTTTTTTCCCTGCCCGGATTGGGAGAATATCTTGATCTGCCGGATCTGCCGCTGCAGGAAAGAGGCTGGAAGCCCGCCCATTTCCGTTTTGGCGTTTTGGCTTCCGCCCCGAACATTAGCGCGGATAGCTGGCGGCTCATGGCGCGGGTTTTGCTCGCCGCCCCGGACAGTCGGCTTTACGTCAATTTGGGCGAGCTGGATTCAGGAAACAAAAGAGCGCCCGCGCGCCAGTTTATTCGCGCGCAGTTTGCGCGCATGGGCGTCGAGGAAGAACGTTTGGAATTTTTCCACGCCGTGACGGCGGAGGAAATCTGTCTTGCCGCGCGAAGAATGGACGCCGCGCTCTTTCCGCCCTCGCATTCCGGCGGTCTTGCCCTGTCCGCCTGTCTCTGGATGGGGCGTCCTCTGGTCGCCCTGGCTTCAGACCTTCCCTGGGCGCGGCGTCCCGCCGTGTTTCTGGCAATCGCGGAACATCCTGAATGGCTGGCGGAAAACGAGGAAGAGTACGCGGAGATCGCCGCAGGGTTTGCGGCGCGCCGCGCTCCCGCAGATCCAGAATTGCGCCCGCGGCTCCAGGCGGCGGGGCTGACGGACGCCGACGCCTTCGCCGCTGGCTTCGCCAGGGCAGTGGAACAGCTGTATGCCCCGCAAACCCAAACGGATCCGGAGTAAAAATCATCATGCCGCCAGTTTTTTCCGTTGTCATCTGCAGCATTAACGCATGGAAATTCGCCCAGACAAGCGCCTGTTATGAGCATCTGCTCCAAAATATCCCGCACGAAATCATCGGCATTCATGACGCAGTCTCCCTTTGCTCTGGCTATAACCGCGGTCTTCAGCGGGCGCATGGCGACGTCGTGATTTTTTCTCACGACGATATGCTTTTCCTTGACCCCGATTTTGCGGAAAAAATCGCGGCGCGGATGCGCGACTACGATCTTCTCGGTTTTGCCGGGACTACCCGCGTGAATCTGCCGATGTGGATGGGCAGCGGGGGCTTCCAGCATTTGCGGGGCGCGTCCGCGCATTGGATCGGCGGCGACACAGCGAACCAACTTCAACTCGCTGTCTACGGAAGCGTGGAAGAATGGCCTGTCGCAAAAAATATCGCGATGATGGACGGGTTATGCCTCATCGCCCGTCATGAGACCGCCGCCGCGGTGGGCTTTGACGAAGACGCCTTTGACGGCTGGCATTTGTACGACTGTGATTTCTCCTTTTCCGTCTTTCTTGCCGGCTTCCGGACAGGCGTTTGCTGCGATATTCCCTTTATCCACGCCACCGCATCTCTGAACAATGGAAACTCTTTCGGCTCAGAGGATTACGCGCGTTATGCCCGACGTTTCTGGAAAAAGTACCGGGAACACATGCGTCCCGAAAAAATAAAAAGAATGAACTGCTCCATGATTGCCCAGGACTACCGGGGCCTCGTGCGCGACTGGACACAAGAAAATTTCCGCAAACTCTTCTTCACAGGGAAAAAACGCTGGCTGTCCCTCACGAACGAAAATCAGAGATACATAAATCCCCCGGCTTCCTGGAATCCCGACGGCCGGGAATCGTAAACGCCGCGCCTGCCTTGGTTTTCGGGGATAAAACCCGCATGGCTTGCCGCGTATGATTTGCCAAAAAAGGCGCTTTCTGTTATTAAGCGTCCTTTTCGTCAAAAGGGTCGCGCTCAACATGGAAGAAGAACTGTCGCAAAAACGCTTCACGCCCTATAAACCCAAAAGCAACGAAGCGTATATGAGCAAAAATCAGCTCCAGCATTTTCGCAGCATTCTGGAAAGCCTGAAAAAAGACATGGGGGAAGACATTGACCGAACGGTGCATACCATGCAGGACGAGGCGACCGTGTTTGCCGATCCCAACGATCGCGCAAGCCAGGAGACCGACATCGCGGTGGAACTCAGAAACCGCGACCGCGAACGAAAACTGATCAAAAAAATTGACGACACCTTGGCGCGCATTGAAGCGGGGGATTACGGCTTCTGCGACAAATGCGGCGTGGAAATCGGCATCCAGCGTCTGGAAGCGCGCCCCACCGCCACCCTGTGCATTGATTGCAAGACTCTGGATGAATTAAAAGAAAAACAAATGGTGAAATAACGCCGTTTCATCCGTTTTTGCCCCTTGCTGTCCGCGCGCCGCCGAGGGGTTTCCTTTTTTCCGCGCCCTGCCATTCTCCCGCGCGCCGCGCCCGGAAAATTGATTTCAAGCCGCTTTGAGTTTTTCGCAAGGAACGTACCGTGTCCCACGCTCCCTTTACGCCGCCGCCCGCCGCCTCCAGATTGTTTTTTTCCGGCAACGAAGCCGTCGCCAGAGCCGCCTGGGACGCGGGCGTTCGCGTTGCCTCCGCCTATCCGGGCACGCCCGCCACGGAAATTCTGGAATACCTTTCCCGCTATCCCGATTTGTATTCTGAGTGGTCGGTCAATGAAAAGGTTTCGCTGGAAGTCGCCATTGGCGCGTCGCTCGCCGGAGGGCGCAGCTTCTGCGCGATGAAACACGTAGGACTCAACGTCGCCGCCGACGCCCTGATGACCCAAACGCTCGCGGGCGTCGTCGGCGGCCTGGTCATCGCGGTCGCGGACGACGTGGGCTTTTCCTCCTCGCAAAACGAGCAGGACTCCCGCTACTGGGGACGCTTTGCGCACCTGCCAATCCTGGAACCCGCCGATTCACAGGAAGCCTACGACTTTACGCTCGCGGCCTTCGCGCTCTCCGAGTCCTTCAATACTCCCGTGCTGCTGCGCCTCACCACCCGCGTCTGCCATGTCAAATGCCTGGTGACAGTGGGCGAACGCAAAGCTCTGCGCGTCGCCGAAAGTTTCCCCAAAAATCCCGCGCGCTGGGTCATGGTGCCCGCGCACGCGCGCCAGCGTCTGCCGCTTGTCCTTGAACGCGACAAGGCCCTGGCCAGGGAAGCGGAAAAAAGCCCGCTCAACCGCATTGATCCGGGTACAGACCGGCGCGTAGGCTTCATCGCCTCCGGCCCCGCCTATATGCACGTCAAAGAGGCTTTCCCGAACGCCCCCGTGCTGAAACTGGGCTTTTCCCATCCCTTTCCCCGCCAATTGGCGCAAGAGTTGGCCGGACTCGCGGATACGCTCGTAGTCGCGGAAGAAACCGAGCCGCTCCTGGAAACTGAATTAAAAGCGGCAGGAATTCCCGTCCGGGGCAAAGACCTTTTGCCCGCTTTCGGCGAACTGCCGCCGCACATTCTGCGCCGCCATCTTTCGGCGCTGCTGCCTGACGCGATCACTGAAAACGCCGCCGCCACGCCCAGCCTTCCGGTTTTCCCGCGCCCGCCCACCCTATGCGTCGCCTGCCCGCACCTGGGCGTGTATTACACCCTTTCGCAAATTAAAAACATTCACATCGCGGGCGACATCGGCTGCTATACCCTGGGCGCGGGACATCCCTGGAACGCGCTGGATACCACCATCTGCATGGGCGCCTCCATGGGCATGGCGCTGGGACTGGACAAAGGACGCGGCGCGGAAGACGGCAAAAAACAAATCGTCGCGGTCATCGGCGATTCCACCTTTCTGCACATGGGGATGCAAGGTCTGCTGGACGTCGCCTACAACCGCGGCAACGTAACCGTACTCCTTCTGGACAATCGCGCGGTCGGCATGACCGGGGGACAAGATAACCCCGGCAGCGGACGCGACATTCACGGCGACCCCGCGCCGCGAATTGACTTCGCCAAACTCGTCGAAGCTCTGGGCGTCTCCCGCGAACGCATCCGCGTCGTTGATCCGTACCAGCTTCCGGTGCTGTTCAAGACGCTGCGCGAGGAAATCAAGCAGCCTGTCCCTTCCGTCATTATCACCAACCGCCCCTGTGTGCTCATTGATGACTATGAGCAGGAATCCGCGTACGCGGTTGATGAAAAGCTATGCACTGGCTGCGGGAATTGCGTCGACGTCGGCTGCCCCGCGATCCATGTCACGCGCCGCGAAAAAGCGGTCAAACCCTCTGGAAAAGAAGTAGAACTCGCGTTTACGACCATTGAAACCGCCGCCTGCACCGGCTGCGGATTGTGTCTGCAAACCTGCGGCCCGAACGCGATTCTCCCCGCCGTACCCGCGCGCCCTATCGTGTTTCAGTCCACGCCTATCGCTGATTAGACGCGCATTGATTCCCCAAACAAACCGCCCCGCCTGACCGCGCACGGTCAGGCGTTTTTCTTTCCCCCGCTATTTTTTCGGCAAATACTCCAGAGGGTCTACAGGAGCGCCCTGTTTGCGCACCTCAAAATGCAACTTGACAACATCGCTCTCGGAATTTCCCATTTCCGCGATTTTTGCGCCGCGCGTCACACTCTGCTCTTCCTTCACCAGGATTTTTCGGTTGTGCGCGTAAGCGGTCAAATAGGTAGCGTTGTGCTTAATGATGACGAGATTGCCATAGCCGCGCAAACTATCGCCGGTATAAACCACCCGCCCGTCCGCCGCCGCAAGCACAGGGTCTCCCGCCTTTCCGGAAATTTCCAATCCCTTGTTCTGCGCAAAACCGCCAATGACTTTCCCGCCAGACGGCCACGCCCAAACCACCCCGCCCGCTGAAGCCGTCGTCGGAGCGGCTGCCGCCGCAGGCGGCGCAGGCGCGGTTGCCGGAGGCGGAGGCGCAACCACCGCGGGAGCAGACTGCGAGGCAGCCCCCGCAGCAGCCGGGGCGGACACATTACGCAACGCGGCATAACGCGCGTCAGAATAAGGCTCCTTATCGCCACGCGGCTCACGCTTTATCGCATTCCCGGAAGCGTCCGCCGATACGGCGATGGGCGCGCTCTCCAAAGAACGCTGCTGCACTACGGGCGCGCCGCTGACCGGCGCGGTATTCACGCCGCCAGCAGAAGCGTTCGCCGCCGACGGCAAAACCCGCAAATTCTGCCCGATCACAATATGGTGCGGATCGGTCAAATAATTCCAGGCGGCAATCTCACGATAATCCTGCCCATACTCCAGGGCGATGCTATACAGGGTATCGCCCTTTCTGACAATGTGATACCCCGGCTGCGCCGCCGCAGGCGGCACAGCCGCCGCCGCGCCGCCTCCATTGCCCGAAGAATGATGAACAACCGGCGCAGGATCGGAAGTCGCGCAGGCCGCAAGCAAAGCGGCGCACACACAAAACAAAGGGAAAAAACGCGCGCAAAAAACATGGTTCATTTTTCAATACCCGCTAACAAGGGAACAAAACGCACAGGGTCCAGCTTTTCCTCCGAAAAACCCCGCGCCGTTTTGCGAATCCGGTAAAGATACTGTTCCTCTTCACCCACTGGCAAGACCAAAACGCCCTCATGCGACAACTGCGCGCGCAAACTGGGCGGAACAAAGGGCGCGGCAGCCGCCACAATAATACTGTCAAAAGGCGCGGAATCCGCCCATCCCGCCGCGCCATCCGCGTGCCGCAAACGCACATGGCGCAACTCCGGAAAGTTAGAAAGAACACTCCGCGCGCGCGCAAGAAGCGGCGCAATACGTTCAGCCGCGTAAAGCTCGCTGGATAGACGCCCCAACACCGCCGTCTGATAGCCGCTGCCGCTGCCTATTTCCAGCGTCCGCCCCAGAGAAGCGCGTCCGGCACGCAAAATTTCCAGCATCCGCGCCACCGTTCCAGGACGGGAAAGCGTCTGGTGAAAACCTATCGGCAGCGCAGATTCTTCATAAGCGCGGTGCGCCAGCGCCTCATCCACAAAAATATGACGCGGCACAGCCCCCATCGCCGCCAGCACCGCCTCATCCGCAATCCCGTGCTGCCGCAAACGGCTGATCATCCGCCCGCGCGCGCGCGGCGAGGTCATCCCAATCCCCGTAAGATTTTGCGGCTTCGCGATCACGCCCGATCCCCGGCGCGCAGACGCCAACGTCCGGCAACAAAAAAGCCCAGAAACAGTTTTTCGCGCATGGCGGATAACGTTTGATCCGTCATGCGCTTTCCGAATTCATCCAGGCACGGAGCGCGGAAATTTGCTGCGTATGCGTCAAATCAATCTGTAGCGGCGTAATAGAAACTTGCCGATGCTCAATCGCGTAAAAATCCGTACCTTTTCCCGCGTCCTGCGCGGCTCCCGCAGCCCCCACCCAATACATGGTTTCATTACGCGGGGAATCAATTTTTATTACCGGCTCCGCTTTATGGCGCTTCCCCAAGCGCGTCACCTCAAAATCGCCCAATTGTTCATACGGAATATCGGGAACATTGACATTTAGTAAAATGGGCTCCGAATAAGGCGAACGAATAAAGCGCTTTACCAATTGCCGCGCAACACGTCCAGCCGTTATAAAATTCCGGCTTTCAAACCCCACGAGCGAAACTGCCAAAGCGGGAATTCCCAAAAGATACGCTTCCGTCGCAGCCGCAACCGTCCCGGAATAAAGAGTGTCATCCCCCATATTGGCGCCATGATTGATTCCCGAAACAACCATATCCGGCAAAGCGTCCAACATGCCTGTCACCGCCAAATGCACGCAATCGGTCGGCGTGCCATTCACATAAAAAAAACCGTTTTCCGCGCGACGCAGGGAAAGCGGCCTATCCAGTGTTAAAGAATTGCTCGCGCCAGAACGATTTCGCTCCGGCGCGACCACTGTAATATCTCCCAAACCTCGCAACGCTTCCGCCAAACAAAGAATCCCAGGCGCGAGATAACCGTCGTCATTGCTCAGGAGAATGCGCATGGCGCGTCTCAAATCTCCAATTGCTTAATACTGCCGCCATCTTTCAGCCAGTTTTCCACCCATACTGGCTTCCGGCCACGCCCCGACCAGGTAAGATCCGTCTGCTGGGGATGACGATATTTTGGAGGCACCGTGCTGCCCTTACTCGCGCGGGGCGCTCTGGAAACGCCGCCTTCCAGAAGCTCTGCCAGATGAAAGCCAAGCTCCTGCGCGACTTGTTCCAATTTACGGCGCGCGTTGGCGCGCTCTTCCGAAGCGCGGCGGCGAATTTCACGAGGAACCAAACGTTCCAGTTCCTTCAACTGCGCAAGAGAAAGCGTAGAAATATCCATAACAACTCCTTTGATTAAAAAATGAAGCGAACCCATTATATGAAATAAAAAAAAAATGGCAAGATTTTTTCTTTTCGCGCAATTTGCGCTCCCGCGCCTTATGTTTTATTTCTGTCTTATTTCATTGCTTGATTCTCCCTATCCTCTCAAAAACGCCGATCAGAAAAAACCTCACGCAGGAACAAAAGGAATAACCGGAGCGCGCAAATATTCCGAAGAGCGCATTTCAACAAGGCGGCTCACAGTACGCTGAAATTCTTCCGCGCGCGCCCCCTCCCGATAAAGCAATTCCGCTTCGGTCTCCGCCATTATAATAAGTTTGATCCGATGCTCGTAGAATACATCAATAAGCCAGGTAAAACGTCTGGCCTCCGAGGATTGATAACGACTCATCTCCGGAACCCCGGATAAAAAAACACTTCGGCAAAAAGAGGAAATTTCCAGATAATCGTTCTGCGAGCGCGCCCCGCCGCAAAGCGCGGAAAAAGAAAACCACAAAACCGTTTTATCCCGGCTTTGCCAAAGCACAGGAATGGAACGTCCCAGAATGTTTATCTCCCCTCCCTTTTCCCCCTTCTCGCCCGCGAGTTCCTGAAATTGCGCGCGCATCTCTTTTTCCGCCTCCCGCGTCAGCGGAGAATGATAAACCCGCATCTCTTCCAACGCCTTCAACCGGTAATCCACACCCGCATCCACCCGCGCCACGTCCAGCATTTCCCGCAAGAGCGCAATCGTCGGCAAAAAACGCTCCCGATGCAAGCCGTCAGGATATAGACTCTCCGGCGGATAATTCGAGGTCGCCACCAGTACCACGCCCTCCTCCCGAAGCCCGGAAAGCAATCGCCCCAGAATCATGGCGTCCGCAATATCGGAAACATGAAACTCATCAAAACAAAGCAGGTGAATCTCGCGCCCAATTTTCTCCGTCACCCGGCGCAAAGGGTCCGCTAAACCCGGCAAGGCCGCAAGCTCCTGATGAATATGGCGCATAAACGCATGAAAATGCACCCGCCTTTTGCGCCGATCAGGAACTGCGGCAAAAAAACAATCCATCAAAAAACTTTTGCCGCGCCCAACCCCTCCCCAAAGATAAACGCCGCGCGGCGGAACGGGGCGGCGCAGAAACCCTCTGAACACGCTCGATCGCTCCGCCCTGAACCGCGCGAGGCGCATATACAGCCTTTGCAGACATTCAGCGGCCTCCCATTGTTCAGAGTCTGCCGTAAAACGATGCTCCGCAAGTTTTTTCGCGTAGGCGGACAGTACGCCGGACGCGGCTTCTTGCAAACTACGAAACGACATTTTTTATCCCGGCGCGCCAGCAAAAAAGCTGCGGCAAGTCAGGGAAATTCCTTTTGCAATTCCACGTTCAGCCAATCTTTCCACTCCTGAAAAATACGCGGATTCAGCGCGGCGATTACCGAACGCCGCCACGGCGGATCAGCGGAAACATCGCCGCCAAAAACCGAAACGCTTCCTCCCATTTCCTCCGTCATCAATTGCCCTGCGGCATAATCCCAAAGACACTCGCCGCCATGCGTAATTACGTCCAGACGCCCAGCGGCCAAATAACACCAATCCAGTACGGAAGAACCAAAACTGCGCTGGGAATAAATCGGCGCGTCGCGCAAAAGACGCAAGGCAAGCCCCGGCGGCAAGCGCCGGAAATCAATGGCGGCCACTACATCCGCCATTTCCTTTTTCGCAAAAGCCGGGCGCGCGACAGGCCGGCCATTGATCCAAACGCCGCAGCCGCGCACGGCGGAATACATTTCTCGCAATATCGGCAGCCAAGACGCCCCCAAAACCGGCACGCCACCCTGCATCAGCGCGATGGAAACGGCGAACTGCGGCAGCCCCGCCAGAAAATTGGTGCTGCCGTCAATCGGATCCAGCACCCAGACGCCCTCTGTCAATCCACGCGCCCAGGAAACGCGCTGCTCTCCTTCGGACATTTCCTCCCCGATCACCGGCAGCATTTTTACGCGCGAAAGCCCTGTCATCAGGGCGTCCTGCGCGGCAATGTCCGCGTCAGAGAAAAGAGAGCCGTCCTGCTTTACCCGACCGGAAACCTTCAGAAACCGGGGCAAAATTTCACGTTCGGCTATCTCTCGCGCAATGCGCTCTACCTGATCGCGCAAAACCAATAGTTCCTCCCGCGAAAACGCGGGCGCGCCTACGTCGGCCTTCATGCGCTTTTCCATTTGATGGAGCAACCAATAGAAGCCCGTTGTTCCGCCGGTCCTTCTCCGGTTTCGGCGATTGCGCGCATCGCCATGAGCAAATCGCTTTCCGCTCCAGAATTTGCCGACTGTCCCATACCGGAACCATCAAAACGCCCGCGATACCGCAAGGACAACGCTGCGTCAAAACCAAAAAAATCCGGCGTACACACCGCTCCATAGGCACGCGCGACACTCTGCTCCCGGTCATACAGATAGGGAAAAGAAAACGCCAGCTTTTCCGCAAGCGCTTTCATCCGCGCGGGCGCATCCTCAGGATACGCCTCAACATCATTGCTCATAATGGCTGCTACACCTATGCCCAAATCGCGTAAAACCCGGCACTCCGCCGCAAGACGCGGCAAGATGGCCTGCACATAAGGGCAGTGGTTGCAGAGAAACATGATCAGCAACCCTTTTTCGCCGGCGAGAGACGCGCGTGTATGCACACGCGCATTCGTGTCAGGCAGGGAAAAATCCGGAGCAACCCAGCCAAAATCACAGACAGGAGGAGAAAGAGCCGCCATATTGATTTCATTCCTTGATAAGGTACGCGCGAAACTCGCCTATAGGCGCATCATACATCCATTTTCTCGCCGCTTTTCTTTGCTGGCCGAACGCTTCGCCCAAAAAACGCCGCTGCCAGCGCCATATCGTTCATTCCGGATATCCTTCAAGAGCGGCAAAATAAAAAATCCTCTTTATTTTTGGACGCCGCTATTAAGATATATGCCTTTCTTCTTCGCTTTTCGCACAGTCCATGTCCACTTCCGCCGCTTCCCAACGCCTGACACTAACGGATATTACGCGCCTCTACCAGTCTGGCGAAAAGCTGGTCATGCTGACCTGCTACGACGCCAGCTTTGCCGCCCTGATGGACGCGGCGGGCATAGAGCTTTTGCTTATCGGCGACTCTCTGGGCAACGTCATTCAAGGAGAAGACTCTACTCTGCCCGTTACCCTGAAACAAATGGCCTATCATACGCGCGCGGTCAAGCGCGGCTCCAGGCGCGCCATGATTGTGAGCGATCTGCCCTTCGGCGCGTCGCAGCTGGGCGCAAAAGAGACTTTCCGCAACGCGGCCAAACTGATGGCTTCTGGAGCGCAAGTGATCAAACTGGAAGGCGGGCAGGAAATGGCGGCTACTACCGAATTTCTCACGCGGCGCGGCATTCCGGTCTGCGGACATATTGGCCTTACGCCGCAATCTGTGCATCAGCTCGGCGGATTTCGCGTGCAGGGGAAAACCGAAGAGTCTGCGGAGCGTCTGCTTCTGGACGCCCGATCCCTTGCCGACGCCGGAGCCTGTATGATCGTGCTGGAAGCGGTTCCTGCCGCACTGGCCCGGCGCCTCACGCGCGAGATTTCCGTGCCGACCATCGGCATCGGCGCGGGCGCGGGAACTTCCGGGCAAGTTCTGGTAAGTTATGACATGCTGAACATTCATCCCGGGAAAAAACCGCGCTTCGTTAAAAATTTCATGGACGGAGCGGAAAGTCTGCAAGACGCGCTGGCAGCCTACGCGCGGGAAGTAAAATCTGGCGCTTTTCCCGCAGCCGAGCATACCTATTAACCCCAATACCCGCCGTAAGGTCCTTTCATGCGTATTTGTTCCACCATCCACGATCTAAGACAAGCGCTCGCGCCATTGCGCAAAAATGGACAGCGCATTGCCCTGGTCCCCACTATGGGCAATCTGCATGAGGGGCACATTGCCCTGGCCCGTGCCGCGCGCGCCTACGCGGACGCGGTCGTCGCCAGTGTTTTTGTCAATCCTCTGCAATTTGGGCCGGATGAGGACTTTGGCCGTTACCCGCGCACGCTCGCGGCAGACCGCGAGAAACTTGAGAGCGCGGCGGTAGATATTCTCTTTGCACCGGACGCGGCGGAACTGTATCCCGAACCGCAAGCCTATTTTGTTGAGCCTTCGGAACTACAAGGCATTCTGGAAGGCGAATGCAGGCCGGGGCATTTTCGCGGCGTAGCCACGGTTGTGTTGAAACTGTTCCATTGCGCGCAGCCGGATACGGCGCTCTTTGGCAAAAAAGACTACCAGCAATTTATTTTGCTGCGCGCGATGACGCGCCAGCTCGCGCTGCCGATTACAATCGTCGGCGTCAATACCGTGCGCGCTCCGGACGGTCTCGCGCTTTCCTCGCGCAACGGCTATCTCCTGCCGGAAGAACGTTCCGAAGCGCCGCGCCTTTATCAAACGCTTGTTTCAGTAGCCGCCGCGGTGCGCGAACAGGGACTTGAACAATTAGGCGCGATTGAAGCGCAAGCGGCGGAAAATCTGGACAAACACGGCTGGAAGGTCGACTATCTCACCGTGCGGCAACAATCCGACCTGCGGCGTCCCTCCGCTCTTGCGCAGCCTGCGGGATTAATCATTGTTGCCGCCGCCCGCCTGGGAACAACCCGGCTGATTGATAATCTGGAAATTGAGTAGGGACGGTTTTCGCAATCTGCGCGCCGCCCGTCCGCCCGCCGCCGTTTGACAGTAAAAAAAATGCCGCTACAATCCACTCCCCCCAACCTTTGCGACAGGTGACGCTATGCAAAGAATCATGCTCAAATCCAAGCTGCATCGGGTAACGACAACGCATTCTGACCTGAATTACGAAGGCTCCTGCGCGATTGATGAAACCCTAATGGACGCCGCAGACATCAAAGAATACGAGCGTATTGACGTCTGGAACATCAACAACGGCGAGCGTTTCAGTACCTACGCCATTCGCGCCGAACGTAACTCTGGAATTATTTCGGTCAATGGGTCCGCCGCGCGCAAGGCCGCGCCGGGAGACCTTTTGATCATCGCCAGTTTTATGAGCCTTGATGACTCGGAAACAAAGCGGCACGCGCCGCGCCTGGTTTATGCCGATTCCGAAAACCGGATTGCCCGCACAAGCAATCAAATTCCCGCGCAAACCGCATCCGCCTGAAGCGTCGACGCGAACACTGCGCCCGTGAAAAAGTCCGGCCTTGCTCTGGCCGGACTTTTTTATTGGCAACGGATTTACGTTTTTCTGTTGCGGCACGTGCATGACCGTTCTAATATGCCGGATGTAATCTTTATTCCATCCTCAAAAGGAGGCTTGCAACATGAAGTTTGATACTTTTTTGTTTGGCAGCGTAGACGTAAATCCTGATCAGATTCTCGAATTTCCCAAAGGCCTGGTCAGTTTTGAAAACAACAAGCGCTTTATGCTGATTCATGAGACAGGCCCCGGTGAATATCCGGTGAGTTTCACTCTGCAATCTCTGGATGACAAAAACCTGGCGTTTCAGATTATTGATCCGGAGGCGCTGGGATTCACCTACGAATTGGAACTTTCCGATGAGGAAAGCCAGCTGCTCAAGTTTGAAAAAGCGGAAGAAATCGCGGTACTTCTGGTTCTCTTCAAACAGGAAAACAGCGGATCAACCGCCGGTTTTGGCGCCAATCTGCGCGCTCCCTTGCTCATCAACACCAATTCTCGGCGCGGATTACAGAAACTCCTGCCGAAACTCCGTCCCAATATGACGCTCTCCAGTCTGAGCAGCCATACCTGACGACAGCCGTTCTTTTTCTCGCCTCTCCTGACGCGCAACGCCAGGAGAGGTTTTTTTATTGTTCAAGCCATCAGCTGAAAAGCCGTCTTGCCAGCGCGCTGCCCGCAAGCATTCCCTCATGCGCCATATGCTCCTGAGGACGGATCACATACTCCTGGCGCAGACGCTCCAGCGCGTCATCCGCCAGCGGTTTTCCCTGATCGTCAATCAACGTGCCATTTAATACCTTGGTAAACCGCCGAATCGCGGTCAGCATTTGCAGATACACCTGCTGGCCGCGCGGAATGCAAGGCACATCGAACTGGAAAGTCAAACCGCTGGCATAGAGGCGCTTCATGCCCTCCAACGAGAACGGGTTGGCGACGTCCGTATTCCACAGTCTATAAAGCGGCACGCCGTTTTCATCCCACTGCGTGTAAATGCCGCCATCTTCCAGCGTCATGTTTTCCGCCTCTGCCAGCGCGCGAATCTGCGTGCCGGGAAAGGGCTTCCCATTGCTGACCACGCTCAGATAAAGCACGACGTCCAAACCGGAGCAAAAAGCGTCCAGCTGTTCCGCCTGCGTGACAATCGCGTTCACATTTGACTGCGAAAAATGGCATTGCAAATTAAACTTTTCCGCAATCCTGGGAAAAACGGCAAGAAAAAGCGAAATTTCCTCCTGCGCTACCACGCCCCGCCGATTCACCAATTGCAAACCTGCCCGCAAGGCGCTGTAGCGCTTATCGGCGTCAGGCAACGGACCGGAGTAAAAATCCCACTGGTCATCCGCCTCATTTTTCCCTTCCCAGTTCAGACGTCTCCCAAAAGGAAGCAGGACTTCCGCGCATTCCCTTTTAAAGGCGGAAAGCGCCAGCGGCGTCTCCGCCGCAAACTCAGAAATCAAATCAATGATGGGAGAAAGATGATAGCCGCCCGCCGCGCTTTCCGTAACCGTTGTTTTGGTTCTGAAAGAAACCTCGCCCGCGTCCGTTTTTCTTGGGGCCTCTTGCCCCACTTCTTCTGTGTCCCGCAACATCGTTTCCACTGCGGCAAGCGTTCCCTCCTCTGCGTTTTCGGGCTCCTCCACCGGGTTTTGGCCGCCGCCGCCGGGCGCCTCCTGCGCATCCTGCGGGAAAGGCGGCATTCCCGGCTCGCGCCGTCCGCCGTCTGCCAGCAGCACGTCATCCGCAGGACGCGCGGCATGGCGGAATCCCGCTTCCAGCGTTTTCCGGTGCTTCCTCTCCTGCCATTTGTTGTACGCGATAACCCCCAGTATCACGATTGCGCCCAGAAGCGCAATTCCTGTTTCTGTCGCATTCATCAAACTTCCTCCGCCATTTTCAGCGCCGCCTCCACATCCACTTCCACAATCCGGGAAACCCCGGACTCCTGCATGGTGACGCCAACCAGCTGCTCTGCCATTTCCATAGTCAGCCGATTGTGCGAAATAAACAAAAACTGGGTCTGTCCAGACATTTTTTTCACCATTTGGCAAAAACGCTCCGTATTAGAATCGTCCAGCGGCGCATCCACTTCATCCAGAAGGCAAAATGGCGCCGGATTCAACTGAAAAATAGAGAATACCAGAGCAATTGCCGTCAACGCTTTTTCCCCGCCCGATAAAAGATGGATCGTGGCGTTTTTCTTGCCTGGAGGCTGGGCAAACACCTGCACCCCCGCATCCAGAATTTCTTCCCCCGTCATGACGAGAGCCGCTCTCCCGCCTCCGAACAGCTCCGGAAAAAGCTGCCCGAAACGCGCGTTGACTGTCTCAAAAGTGTCGCGCAAAAGCGCGCGCGTTTCCTTGTCGACGCGACGAATGGCGGATTCCAAAACCTCCATTGCCTCATTCAAATCCGCGGCTTGCTCATCCAGAAAGCCTTTGCGCTCGCACGCCGCTTCCAATTCTTCCAGCGCGGCGAGATTGACTGCGCCCAAATCGGAAATTTCTTTTTGCAGGGCATTGATTTTTTGTGTAAGCGTTTGCGGCTTAACCTCGCGCGCCTCAACGACAAGCGGCGCGCGCGAGGATTCGTCGCAGCCATGCGCGGATAACTGCTCGTCCATTTGCAGAGCCTGCAAGGCAGCGGCCTGCTCTTTCAGCTTCAGGGCGGAAATGTGTTCGCGCAAAGGTTCCAGATTTTGCTCCAGGGTCATGCGTCCCTCTTCCAGCGCCTTTTGCGCCGCTTCCGCTTCCTCCCGTCCTTCACGGCAGCCGCGCAAACGAAGCTCCGCTTTTTCGCGCGCGGCAAGCGCCTCATGTAGCGCCGCCGTAAAAGCCTCTGGACGCTGCTCTGCCATCGTTTGCCGACAGAGCCCGGACTCCGCGTCAATTCGCGCCAACTCTCTGTGCGCCAGAGCTTCCTGCGCTGAAATTTCTTCCAGTTTCCCCGCGCACTCACGCTTTGAAAACTCCGCCTCGCGCGCCTCGCGATCCAGCGCGGACGCCTCCTCGCGCGCCGCGCGCAGAGATAACTCCCGCTCTCTCAACACGGAGAAAACTTTTTCCTGCCGCGCGCGCAAAGCATCCAGACGCGCGCGAAGCTGGCTTGTATTTTCTTCTGCCTTTGCGGCGCGCTCTCGTTCCAGCCTTTCTTCTGCATTCAGTTCCGCGCGACGCGCGTCAATTCGGGAAATCTCTTCACGACGCCGCTCCAGCGTTTGTACAAGCCGCAGCGCCTCTACCTGGGCAGTATGCGCGCTTGCGGAGGCTTCCTCATATTCCCGGCGTAACCGCTGCTCGCGTTCGCTCCATCCCTTGCTTTCCTCGTTTAGCGCGGCGGAGCGCTCCTGCGCCTGATCAGCGAACTCCCGCGCCGCCGCGAGCTCCCGCGAAAGCGCCTCAATTTCGCGCCGCCGCTCCAGCAGCGTATGCCCCAAAGTGTCCCGCGCATCCGGCGCGAAGAAATGCACAGCCCGACGCTCAATCCGATCGCCTTCCGGCGTGACAAAGCACGCGCCCGTCTGCAATTCCTCCCGGCGCGCGAGCGCCTCTGTCAGCGTCGCGGCTACCCGAACCTCCGCCAGCCAGAAATTCAGAACGTCGCGCCAGCGCGCGTCTTCAGCCTTGACTTTTTCCAGCAGACCTCCTGCCGTCGTTTCGGACGCGCGCTCTTCCCGCGTACCCGCAAAACAAACGGACAAACGCGCGCCGGGGCGATCCGCCTGCCAGCCAGACCAAAGCGCCAAATCGTCCGCTTTTGCGCTTTCCAGGCACAACGCATTCAGGCGTTCGCGCAACACCGCTTCCAGCGCGATTTCCCAGCCGGATTCGACCTGCAAAGATTTCCAAAGCGGCGGCAATGTATCCAGCCCGTAACGGAGAAACCAGACAGGCAGCTGCTCGCCGCGCGTTCTGCCTTCATCCCGCCGCTGCAATTGCAGAAGCGTCTCCTGCCGCGCCTCCAGCGCAACCGCCTCCCGGTTCTTGCGCCCTGCTTCTTCCGCCGCCTCGCCGCGCGCCTTTTCCCTCGCGGGAAAGCTCTCGCGCAAACTTAGCAGCTCTTCCTCCAGCTTTTCCTTGCGCGCGACTGCGCAAAGCTGCCGGGACTCCTTGTCCTCCAGCATTTTTTGTATTGCCCCAATGTCTTGCGCGCTCAACCGCGCGGCCTCTTCTTCCAGACGGCCGCGCCGATCTGATAGCGTCATCAAGGCGCGTTCCGCGTGCGATCGGTGTGTTATTTCTACCTGCAGCAGCTGTTCCTGCCGCGATCTATCGCGCTTGAGCGTCTCTACGTCCTCTCGCGCGGCGCGCTCTTGCGCCTCCACACGCGGCTGAACTTCCCGCGCCGCAACAAGTTTCTCTTCGCTCTGGCGCAAACGCTCAATCGCCAACTCATGCAGCGCAAGCCAACGCTCCCGCTCCCCGGACAGCCTTTTTGTTTCCTCTGTCCAGCGCGCCGCCTCTCCAGAAAGCAAAGACAAACGCGCCTCACTCTGCCGCCTCGACTCCTGGCTGTGCCGAATCTCGCTTTCCAGGCGCACCGCTTCCGCATTGGCGGCATATAACGCGCCCTGCGCCTCATGCAACGCCTCCCCTGCCGCAAAATGCCGCTCCCGCGCCTTTTCCAGTTCCGTTTCCAGCGCGCGTAACCGCGCCGTCAGCCCCTCCTGCTCTGTCTGCGCCTTTTCACTCGCCAGCAAAAACTGCTCGCGATCCGCGCGGGCGTCTTCGCCTTTTCTAAGCCACAACAACCATTGTTTCTTTGTTAAATCCTCCTGCAACGCATGATAGCGCCGCGCGACAGAAGCCTGCGCTTCCAGTTTCTCCGTCCGCGCCGCCAGCTCCTGGCGAATATCTTCCACGCGCAGAAGATTCTCGCGGGCGTCCTCCAGACACCCTTCCGCTTCCCGGCGACGCTCCTTGTAGCGCGTGACCCCGGCCGCCTCCTCCAGAAAAACGCGCAAATCCTCCGGTTTCGCCTCAATAACACGGGAAATCATCCCCTGCCCGATAATGGCGTACGCACGCGGCCCCAGTCCCGTGCCCATAAAAAGATCGGTAACGTCTTTCCGGCGCACTCGCAGCTGGTTGATAAAATAATCCGACTGGCCATTGCGGGTTAAAACCCTTTTGACCGATAGCTCGGCATACTGACTCCACTGGCCAGAAGCGCGCCCCAGGGAATTGTCAAATACCAGCTCTACAGAAGCCCTCGCCACAGGCTTTCTGTACGTGGAGCCATTAAAAATCACATCCTGCATGGACTCGCCGCGCAGCTCGGAAGCCTTGGATTCTCCCAGCACCCAGCGCGTAGCGTCCATAAGGTTAGATTTTCCGCAGCCATTTGGCCCCACAACCCCTACCAACTGGCCGGGCAGCGCCACGACCGTTGGATCCACAAAGGATTTAAACCCGGAAAGTTTGAGCCGAACAAGACGCATGCAAAAATAAAATTGAAAATATCACAGGGAAAAAATATCCGCTCTTTTCAGGAAAACTGCCGCAAAAACCTCAAATCGCCCTCAAAGAAAAACCGCAGGTCGTTGACCCCGTAGCGCAGCATGGTCAAGCGATCCGGCCCAAAACCAAAAGCAAAGCCCGTATAGCGCTCCGCGTCAATTCCCGCGTTCGCCAGCACATTGGGATGCACCATGCCGCAACCCGCGATTTCCAGCCAGCGCCCTTTCTGCGCGCCGTGCGCAAACGCAACGTCAATCTCAGCGGAAGGCTCGGTAAATGGAAAAAAAGAAGGGCGAAAACGAACGCTTAGCTCCTCCGTTTCAAAAAAACGGCGCAGAAAATCCGAAATCACGCCTTTTAAATCCGCAAACGACACGGATTCTCCCACCCACAACCCTTCCACCTGATGAAACATCGGCGAATGCGTGGCGTCAGAATCTACGCGATACACCCGCCCGGGCGCGATGATACGAATCTCCGGCATCGGATCGGATTTTCCGTACTTTTCCACATGCGCCCGCATATAACGCGCCTGAATGGGACTGGTATGCGTGCGTAAAAGCGCGTTCTCCACGACTTTGCCCGCTTCCTCGTCCAGCAGATAAAACGTATCGTGCATAGAGCGCGCCGGATGATTTTCCGGCGTATTCAGCGCCGTAAAATTGTAGAAATCCGTTTCAATCTCCGGGCCGTCCGCGACAGTAAAGCCGATGGAAGCGAAAAGACTTTCAATGCGCTCCAGTGTGCGCGTAACCGGGTGCAGCGCGCCCCTTTCCCCGCAGCGCCCCGGAAGCGTCACATCCAAAGCCTCTTCCGCAAGACGCCTGGAAAGCGCGGCGCGCCTGATTGCCTCACGCCGCTCCGCCAGCGTCTTTTCTATCTCGCCCTTGGCGCGGTTAATCAGGACGCCCATCTGTTTTTTTTCTTCCGCCGACAAAAGCGCCAGCGCTTTCATCCGTTCGGTAATTTTTCCGCTTTTGCCCAGATAACGCGCCTTCTCCTGCTCCAGCACATCTGGATCCTCAATAGCGGCCAGCGCCGCTCTGGCTTCCGTCACAATACGATCCAGTTCCCGCATGTTCTCACCTCATCGCCGCATCCGCGCCAAACAACGGCGGCACAAAGGAAAAGCCGCCTTTTGAAAATACGAAAGGAGGCTTTTGCCTCCTTCCGAATGACACGCCGCGCGCCGCAAAATTACCGCGCGGCGGCGCGCATATCAGGACAACAAATGATTCTGAAAAAAATCAAAGTCCCAGACCCGATCTGGCCTGAGCTGCCAAAGCCGCGAAAGCGGGCTTGTCAAACACCGCGACGTCTGAAAGCACCTTGCGGTCGACTTCAATCCCAGCCTTCTTGAGACCGTTCATGAAAGTACTGTATTTCAGCCCCTGCTCGCGCGCGGCCGCGTTAATCCGGGCAATCCACAGCGCGCGGAACTGACGCTTTCTCTGCCGCCGGTCGCGGTAGGCATACTGCCCCGCCTTCATCACCGCTTCTTTGGCGATACGGTAAACATTCTTGCGGCGGCCGCGATACCCCTTGGCCAGCGCCAGAACTTTTTTGTGACGCGCGTGCGCGGTTACTCCACGTTTAACTCTCGGCATGTTGTTCTCCCAAAATCAGGCGTAAGGCAGCATGGCGCGAACAGAAGCAATATCGCACTCGCGCACATTCACAATCCCGCGCAAATGGCGCTTGGTCTTGGTGGTTTTCTTGGTCAGAATATGACGTTTGAACGCCTGACCGCGTTTGATGCTGCCAGACGCGCGTACCTTGAAACGCTTGGCCGCGCCGCTCTTGGTTTTCATTTTGGGCATGATTTTGCTCCCTTTCCTATGGCTTCTGGTGGCCTCCGACGGAGACGCTTCGTCAACCCTTCGCCACTTGTTTTCATCGCGCCGGAACGAAAACGCTATCCGGGCGCGTACTGCAAATACCGCAACTACAAAACTGTTCAAACTTCCTCGCTCACCGCGTCCAGCGCACCCTTCGCGGTCGCCGCGCGTTTAACGCCTTCCGCGTCATCGCCATCCGCCGTCTTCGGCTTCACGGGCTTTTCCGCCTTTTTTCTGGCGGGCGCAAGCATCATCACCATTTGCCGACCTTCCATTTTCGGCATTTGCTCCACTTGCGCCACTTCTTCCAAATCTACGCGGATACGCTCCAGCTGCCGCATCCCGATTTCTTGGTGCGCCATTTCTCGCCCGCGAAACCGCAAAGTCACCTTGACCTTATCTTCCTCTTCCAAAAACCGCGCCATGTTACGCAACTTGATCTGGTAATCGTTTTCATCCGTACCAGGGCGCAGCTTGACTTCCTTGATCTGCACCTGCTTTTGCCGCATCTTGGCTTCGTGCGCTTTTTTTGCCTCCTGATACTTGAATTTTCCGTAATCCAGAATACGGCAAACAGGCGGCACGGCCAGCGGCGCGATCTCTACCAAATCCAGTCCGGCTTCCTCGGCAAGCGCGTTCGCTTTCCGGGAACTCACGACTCCCAGTTGTTCGCCCTCCACGCCAATCAGCCGGACTTCCGGCGCATTAATTTCATCGTTAAGGCGATGCGTCTTATTCAGAGCGATGGCAAAACTCCTGTAAAAAAACAAATTATGCCGCGCTTCCCCGCAGCTCAACTTCTTTCCGAAGTTTGGCAATCAGCGTATCCAGGGACATCTGCCCCAGGTCCTGACCGCTGCGGGTACGCACGGCAACCAATTGGTCTGCTTTTTCCTTATCGCCCACAATAAGCTGATAAGGCAAACGATTCAGGCTGTGGGCGCGGATTTTATAGGTGATTTTTTCGTTACGCAAATCCGCCTCGGCGCAAATCCCCGCCTTGCGCAGTTTTTGTGTCACTTCCGCCGCGTAATCGGCCTGACGCTCGGAAATATTCAGCACAACCGCAGCCACAGGAGATAACCACAAGGGAAACGCGCCCGCGTAATGCTCAATCAGAATTCCGACAAAACGCTCCAGAGAACCAAATAGCGCGCGATGCAACATAACGGGACGCCGCTGGGCATTCTCTGAATCCATATAGTGAATGTCAAAACGCTCCGGCAAATTCATATCAACCTGGAGCGTGCCGCACTGCCAATCACGCCCGATCGCGTCGCGCAGCACAAATTCCAGTTTCGGACCATAAAACGCGCCTTCGCCGGGAAAAAGCGTATACGCCACGCCCATGCTCTCCAGCGCGTTACGCAGCGCGCCTTCCAGCGTATCCCAAACTTCATCCGAGCCAATGCGATTCGCTGGGCGCGTAGATAGTTTTACTTTCACATCCGTAAAGCCGAAATCCCGGTAAATCTGAAAAATCAGCCGCGTCACATCGCGGCACTCGGCTTCCATTTGCGCTTCGGAGCAAAAAATATGCGCGTCGTCCTGGGTGAAGTGGCGCACCCGAAGCAAGCCATGCAGCGCCCCGGACGGCTCGTAACGATGCACCTTGCCGAATTCCGCCATTCTGAGCGGCAGATCGCGGTAACTTTTGACGCCCTGCGCGAACATGGCCACCGCGCCGGGGCAATTCATCGGCTTCAGCGCGAAAACCCGCTCGTCCTCCGTCACCGTCGTAAACATATTTTCGCGGTAATTGAACCAGTGGCCGGAAGTCTCCCATAAAGCGCGGTCCATCACATCCGGGGTGTTAATTTCCACATAGCCCGCTTTTTCCTGACGATCACGCATATAGGCGACCAGGCGCTGAAAAAGCGTCCAGCCCTTCGGATGCCAAAATACCGCGCCCGGCGCTTCCTCCTGAAAATGAAAAAGATCGAGCTGAACGCCCAAACGCCGGTGATCCCGTTTTTCCGCCTCCTCGCGCATTGTCAAATACGCCGCGAGCTCTTCTTTTCCCGCCCAGGCCGTGCCATAAACGCGCTGAAGCATTTCATTTCTGGAGTCGCCGCGCCAGTACGCGCCCGCGACCTTCAGGAGCTTGAATACCTTAATGCGCCCCGTGGAAGGCACATGCGGCCCGCGGCATAAGTCAATAAAGTCGCCTTGCCGATACAGCGAGATTTCCTGCCCTTCGGGAATCGCCTTGATCAATTCAGCTTTGTATTTTTCGCCCTGCGCAAGAAAAAACTGCACGGCGTCTTCACGCCGCCAAACTTCCCGAACCAGAGGGAGGTCCTGCTTGGCCAGTTCCGCCATGCGCCGCTCAATGGCCGAAAGGTCTTCCGGCGTAAACGGGCGGGAATAGGAAAAGTCGTAGTAGAAGCCGTTTTCGATCACGGGCCCAATCGTCACCTGCGCGTCCGGGTAGAGCGTCTTGACCGCGTGCGCCAGAAGGTGCGCGGCGGAATGCCGCAAAATTTCCAGTCCTTCCGCGTCTTTGCTTGTCACAATCATGACTTCCGCGTCCGCGTCAATACGCGCGGACAAATCCAGGAGACGCCCGTTCACTTTTCCTGCCAGAGCCGCTTTTGCCAGCCCCGCGCCGATTGCGGACGCAATCTCGCCTATCGTGACCGCGCCCGGAAAGGTTCGGCCTGTTCCATCAGGAAAACGGATGTGCACAGCGGACATGGAGATTCCCGGAAAAGTAAACGATGAAAAGCGCGCCGCAAACAAAAAAACGCGGCAGAGCCGCGATATTTTCCGCCACGCCTCGTTTTTTGAAGCGTGGTAGGCGCGATTGGATTCGAACCAACGACCCCCACCATGTCAAGGTGATGCTCTAACCAACTGAGCTACGCGCCTATGAAAAAACCGCGCTATTATACGGACGGGACGCAAGAAGTCAATGCGCAAAGGCAACCGTCCAAAAACGCCTCTCTTCCCTGCGCGCGCTTCATGGAAAATCCTCGCGATATTTTTTTCTTCCTGCCATGACTCATTTCCCTTTCCGTTCTTTTGTCGCCGTTTTTTTGCTTTTTGTCTTTACGGCGCACGCGCGCCCGCTTCCTCTGGAGGTTTCCCTGCCGGATCTGCCCGCCGGCGATTGCGCGCAGGCTCCGGTTTTTCCGGCGCGCGCCGATATGGAAATCCGGCTGCATCGCTATTTGCGGCTTGCGGAAGAAGCCCTGACCATGCGCGCGCAGGCCATTCAGCTTTATCGGGAACTGGAGAGCAAGCTGAAAACCACGCCGTTGAGCGGACAGGATTTACAGCGCGTCAATGAGGGCGCGGTCGCGCTGCTTCAACAGCGCGCGGAGTTTTTCAAAACGGCGCTGACCTATGAATGCTGGGCGTCAACGCCGCCGGACGCCCGCCGGGAAGAAGGCGACATTCAGCGCGCGGGCGTATTGATCTCGCTCTCTGCGGCGCTGATTCTGTATGACAACTATTTGTCCGCCGTTTCGCTGTACCACGACAACGCCGAACTGCGGCGGCTGATCAACAAACCGGACAAAGGGGTGGGGCTTTCTCCGGACGAACTGAAAAAAGCCGAGATGCTTTTCCATGCCCCGGAGATCCGCCGCCGGGTGCGTCAGGCAATTCTTTGGTATCGGCAATACGGCGAGGCGGAGTCTGGTTTTGAGGCGTATGCGTATCTCGCGCAATCCATTGAGCAAAGCCCTTCTTTCCACCTCGTTCGCGCCAAACGCCCGTTGCTGGACGCGCTGGGCAAAGTCATTCAGTTTACCGAAAATTACACGCTGGATACTTTTGCGGATCTTGGCAGCCAGAGCAGCCACTTCACCAGTCTTTTGTTTGGGAACACGGTAGGGCTTGTGGAAACGCGGCGCGGAAAATTGTATGCCCGGCCGGAAATAGAGCGAAGGCTGCGCGAGACCTTGCGCGCGGGCGATATTTTGCTGGAAAAGACGCCGTTTCGTCTTACGGACGTCTTTATTCCGGGGCATTGGGGACATGCCGCCATCTGGGTGGGAAGCGAGGAGGAATTAAACGCGCTGGGTATTTGGCGGCATCCGGTCGTTCTTCCCTATCAGGAGGAAATCCGCGCCGGACGCGGGGTGGTGGAAGCGCTGCGCAGCGGCGTGGAAATGAATACGCTTGCCCATTTTATGAATATTGATGACTTTGCCGCGCTCCGGCGCGCGGAAATGACGGACGAAACGCGCGCGGCGGTCATTCTGCAGACGCTGCGCCAGGTTGGAAAAAGTTATGACTTTAATTTCAACGCGGAAACCACAGATCGGATTTTCTGCTCCAAGCTCGTATATCTCGCTTACGGAGATATGGATTGGCCGGTTTCAAAGATGCTGGGGCGCTATACCATCAGCCCGGACGACGTCGCGCGGCGCGCGCTTTCTGGCGGCCCGCTTTCTATCGTCGCGCTCTATCACGACGGAGCGCCTGTAGACGCTCCCCTGTCGGCCATGGAAATTTTTTTGCGGGAAAACCGCGAAAGCCCGCCTGAATCCGCACCGTCCGCGCAACGCTGATTCGCCGCTTTGAAAGCGAGGGGCGCGGGCAACCCCTGCTTTCTGCGCCGTTTCGCGCGACGGTTTCGTATTTTCCCCCTGATTGTTCCTCGTAGGCTGTTAGGTTTTCATGCGGAAGAAATATTCTTCGCGCATATTCTTTCCCTTGATTGAATTCACGGCGTGTCAATCGGTCGCCGCGCTCCTGCGAGGCAGGCATGGCGGCTGACGAGATGCTTTCCCCGAAGGCGGGGAAAGACAAAAAATGTCCGCGTTTTCTTTTTCCTGAAAGGGTTCGCCATGCGTTCCGACCGCCGCGCTTTTACCCCCCCCCCCCCACCCGCAATGAGCCGGGATTAGCGCGCCGCGCGCTGTTCGCGGCGTTTTTATGGACGCTCGCGCCCGCTACGCCGAACGGCTGTCCGCGCCGCCTCGATTTCCTTTTGCCGGGCGGTTTTCGCCGTCGCGGGCATTTTTTGCGCGGCAGAGACCGAACGCCCCGCCGCGTCGTCGCGGGCTTGCCCCGCGGCCCCGTCCCTCTGCCGCCGCGCCCACTCCGCGCCCTCGATCTGCTCCCCGGTCTCCTCGTCGATATACACCCCGATCTCGGGATGCTCGGCCAAATACGCCTGCGTCTCCAACGGGAGACAGGAGACGGGGTACAGTTTGGTTTTACTTCTTCGTTTACGAAGAACTCTTGTTAAAAAAAATTTCCGGCGAACAGAAAAAGGCGAGGAGGGAAGGCCGCCTATTCCTGCCACGTCTCGTGAACTGACCCACTTAAAAAACATTGCCGCCGTCCAGCCCTAATGCGTCCGCAATGATCTTCTGCCCTTTAGGCCAGCGGCGATGCAAGGCTACGCCGAGCGTCGTCGGCGCGTAGCCGTGCGCGACGGAGAGCCGTCGCAGCGACATGCCGCGCTTGCGTAGCGCGGCGACAACGTCGGCAGGATGCATCGTCAGCAGACAAGGAGTAATATTTGCATTCATAATTGCAAATTTGCTCTTCGATAACGAAGAAGTCAAGAGCAGAGATATATTTTTTTAACTCTGAATGAATGGATTCTTTTTAATGCTCGTGCTTTTCCTTCGTGCTTTCGTTTGCCGCTGAAATGAAAAATATAACAAAATCAATCGGTTACGAAAAAAAAGATTTTCAGAAACACGTGCTTTTCCAAAAGAGGAAAAGAACGCCCTTGGTGAACGCCTGAAGAAGGCTCTCGGAGAAGAGAGCCAGAATTCTCTTGCGCGCCGCACAGGCTTATCTTCTGGCCTGATCACTAATTACGTGCTTGGCCGATACTTCCCAGGCACTGCGCATTTACGATTGCTTTCATCCGCCCTTGGCGTCTCTATAGACTGGCTGGCGACGGGGCGCGGGGAGATGCGCCCGTCACCGGAAACCGTTGAAGATTCTGGTTTTTTTGAATACTTGACCTCTGAAAGCGTTTCCCAGTCTGGAAAATCCAGTCGAAAACCGCGAGAGACCGCGCCGCAAGAGGCTTTGACGCAGGAAGAAAAAAACCTGCTGGCGCGTTTTCGCGCCGCCTCGCAAGAGATACGCGCCGCCGCCCTGCGCATGTTGTCCCCGCCCGAAACGCGGGCTTAAACCGCCTTCAACCTCCTGAAAAAAACGCCTTGAACGCAGGAAGAACGCCGCCAATGGCCGCGCCGGACGCCGGGAAAAAACGTTGTTTTTTTGATAAAAACCGTTCCAAATATCCTGCAAATTTTTATAAATTTTGCGTAAGGCGTTCCAAATATCCCGCCCCGCCAGAAACCCCGCAAACCCGCGCCAGATCAGCGTTTCATCCCCGTTCCCCGCAAACTCTCCGTGTTCCAGAAATCCTACCTCCCCACACCCGCCGCGCCCGTTCTGGCCGGGCAGACCGTCACCCGTAAGCGGGAATGTCTACGGCAACGGAGACGGAGATCCTCCCCATAGCTTCTCCGCTCTTTTGGACGCCGACAACAAACTTCACCGACAACACCATCGCTTCCGCGCGGAATTTCAATATCATCAACTTCACGAGCGCGGGCGACCGGACATTTCCGGCGCGACGGTCAACGTAGGCATTCACGATACGCCCACCACCCTGCAAGCGGGCGATACCCTCACGCTTCTGGACGCGAGCGGCAGCCTGACCGGCGCGCCCGCCAACGCC
>JAIRPW010000016.1 GCA_031256795.1 Zoogloeaceae bacterium
GCAAAAACGAAAAACCAAAGGGCGGGTTTTATACCCGCCCTTTTTTGCGTATAACGCTTTGCGTGCGGCGGCACGATCGCGCCAGAACGGTAGGGGCGCTTGCCAAGCGCCCGAAACCCCAAAACAGTCACTCCGCGCGAAGTTTGCGTCCGCGCAGAATGACGGGGTTGGAGTTTTCCCGTATATCAGATCATCGTAAATGAAATTGTTATAACCCAGCCCCTCCCCTCTGCATCATTTTCTCTCTGTCCCATCCGAAGAAGGGCGCGCTCTATGGTTTAATAACCGCCTTTGAACTGAGCCTCTTACTGTAAGAAAACACTCTTTTTCGTGACGAATAAACGCCATGTTTGCCTATATTCTGCGCCGTCTTTTTTATGCGATCCCCATCCTGCTGGGAGTCAATGTGCTGACATTCTCTCTTTTTTTCATGGTCAATACCCCGGACGACATGGCACGGATGCAGCTAGGCGTTAAACATGTAACCCCTGAGGCAATGGAGCGCTGGAAAATAGAGCGCGGCTATGACCGCCCGCTATTTTGGAACGCTTCCGCATCCGGTCTGGAAAAAGCAAAAAATACGCTTTTTTTTACGAAATCCGCGCGAATGTTCTGGGGTGATTTTGGGCGCGCCGAGGATGGGCGCGATATTCGCAGAGAAATTCTTTCCCGCGCCGGTCCTTCTTTAATGCTCGCGTTACCGACATTTCTGCTGGGACTTTTCGTCGCGGTAAGTTTCGCGCTTCTGCTCGCCTTTTTCCGCGCGACCGCGCTGGATTTCAGCGGCGTCGCGCTATGCGTCGCGCTCATGTCTATTTCCAGCCTGTTTTACATTATCGGCGGACAATACTTGTTTGCCAAACTCTGGCGAATCGCGCCCATTTCCGGCTTGGGAGATGGAATAGACGCATGGCGTTTCGTCTTTTTGCCCATTGTGATTGGCGTGGCCAGCGCAATTGGCGCAAACGCGCGCTGGTATCGGACATTGTTTCTGGAAGAAACGGAAAAAGAATATGTCCGCGCCGCGCGCGCGCGCGGACTTTCCGAGCCGCGCATATTCTTCCGTCACATCCTGAAAAACGCAATGATCCCCATTTTGACCGGCGTTGTCGCGGTGATTCCTTCGCTGTTTCTGGGATCGCTGCTCATGGAATCCTTTTTTGGAATTCCCGGCCTGGGCAGCTACACCATAGACGCCATTCACGCGCAGGATTTCCCTGTAGTGCGCGCCATGGTTTTTATCGGCTCCGCGCTCTATGTCGCGGGGCTACTCCTGACGGATATTTCCTATACTCTGGCCGACCCGCGTATCCGCTTTTCATGAGTAAGTCATGACACGTTTTCAGTTCGTTCTGCTCTGGTCGGATTTTCTGCTTTGGCTTCTCGTGTTTTTGTCCTTCGCCTTTATGGCTTACGCAGCGCGGAATCCAGAATGGCGGCGCGCGTTCGCGCGTCTGGGACAAAGCCGCACTGCCACAGCCGCTGCCAGCGCGCTTTTATTTTTCTCTGTTTTGGGGCTTCTGGATTCTGTCCACTACCGGGAACGTCTCATGCCCGCTCCAGAAACGCAGCTTACCCCGGCGGCGGAAACAGCGGCAGAAGAAATGCCCGCGCGCTACAGCGTAGAACTCACCTCCTTGCTGGACGCGCTTTTGACGGGCCTGCGCGCAAGCGAAGAAAAAACTTATTCCGCGCCGCTGGCCGTCAGGCTGTACGCAATGGAAGCGCGGGAGACGAAAAACGGAATTGAGCGTATTTATCCGCGCCTAAAACACGGGGGCGCGCGATTGAAAAATGAGAACGAGCGCGGGACGCGCATTCTGCGCCATCTCGCTTCGGCGCTTCTGCTGACGCTTCTTGTCTGTGGCAGCCTGTTTTGTTTCTGGAAATGGCGGCGGAACAGAGCGTCAGAAAATGCAGGCGACAAAGAAAAGACATCGGCGGGATTTGCCTGGAGCGGCGTTTTTTCTGTATTTTCCGTGCTGCTCTTTTTATGCCTGTCGGCGTTTTTTCTTTCCGCGGATTTTCACGCGCTCGGCACGGACAAGGTAGGACAAGACGTGCTGTACCAGTCGCTCAAAAGCGTCCGCGCCGCGCTGGTCATCGGCCTTGTGACAACGCTCATCATGACGCCTTTCGCGGTGCTTCTCGGCATCGCGGCTGGTTTTTTCCGCGGCTGGATTGATGACCTGGTACAGTATGTCTATACGGTCATCAACTCCATCCCCAGCGTACTGCTGATTGCCGCCAGCGCGCTTTCCATGCAGATCATCATTGACGCGCATCCGCAGTGGTTTTCTACTGCGGCGGAGCGCGCGGACATCCGTCTGCTCGCGCTTTGCGCCATTCTCGGCATGACAAGCTGGACCTCGCTCGCCCGACTTTTGCGCGGTGAAACCCTGAAACTTTCCGAACTGGAATACGTGCAGGCGGCGCGCGCTTTCGGCGTTTCCCCTTTGCGCATCATTTTCCGCCACATTCTACCCAACCTCATGCATATCGTTCTGATCACGCTGGTCATGGATTTCTCCGCGCTGGTACTGGCGGAGGCTGTGCTTTCCTATGTCGGCATCGGCGTTGATCCTACGATGATGAGCTTCGGCGCGATGATCAACAACGCGCGCATGGAACTTTCACGAGACCCGGCAGTCTGGTGGTCGCTGACCGCCGCGTTTGTTTTTATGCTGACGCTGGTTCTGGCTGCCAATCTTTTTGCCGACGCCGTGCGCGACGCCTTCGATCCGCGCCAGCAAAAACAGCGGTAACCGCCTACATCCGTCAGGAAAGAATCTGCCGCGCGAGCGTTTCGCCGTCCCAGGAAAGCACTTCGCCTGCCGTTTCCGACCAGTCCGCCAATACCCAGCGCTCCACGTGGATGCCATCTATAAAATGATCATGCCGGGCGGGGCGGTGCGTATGCCCATGAATGAGCGTCGCGTAACCATGCGCGCGAATCAGGTCTTCCGTCGTTGCCGCACTCACATCCGTCAGGTACTCCGCTTTGTCATTCTTTTCCCGCGCGCTGTCTTTTCGCATCCGCGCGGCGATTTCCCGACGCGCGGAAAGCGGTTGACGCAAAAAATCCTCCCGCCATTTGACCGCGCGCGTTTCTTCACGAAACCGCTGATACGCCGTATCGTTGGTACACAAAGCGTCCCCATGCGTCAAAATCAATTGCCAGCCATTCGCGGACAGCAAATGGACGTCCGGCAGCAAAGCCCAGCCCGCGCGGCGCGAAAAGGCTTCGCCCAAAAGAAAATCCCGGTTTCCGGAAAGAAAAAACAAATCCACGCCCGCTAAGCTGGCTTTTTTCAGGCGCGCGGCGACAGTTTCCACAAACGGATCATCGTCATCATCGCCAATCCAGGCGTCAAAAAAATCCCCCAGAATGTAGAGCGCGCGCGGCGCTCCGCACGACCGTTCCCGCGCCAAACGAAGGAGCAAGAAGGAAAAACGCCCCAACGCGCCGGGAGTGCGGGGCGAAAGATGCAGATCGGCAATGAAATGAAACATCGCGCCCTCGCGCGAATCCGGCGTCACGCCTCGACAAGCTCCGCTTTCTCAATCAAAACGGCTTCTTTTGGCACGTCCTGATGCATACCTTTACTACCGGTTTGCACTGTCTTGATACGGTCGACTGTCTCCATACCGTCAATGACCTCGCCAAAAACGCAATACCCCCAGGCATTCCCGGAAGGAGCGCTGAAATCCAGAAAAGCGTTGTCCACGACATTGATGAAAAACTGCGCGGTGGCGGAATGCGGATCGCCAGTACGCGCCATGGCAATACTTCCCCGCCGGTTTTTCAGCCCGCCCTTACTCGCTTTTTCGCCTTCATGAGGAATTGGCGCGCGAGTTTCCTTTTGCCGCATATCCTCCGTAAATCCGCCGCCCTGAATCATGAAGCCGGGAATAACACGGTGAAAAATCGTTTGATCGTAATGTCCGTCGCGAACATACCGCTCAAAATTGGCGACAGTATCCGGCGCGTTTTCCGCGTCCAGACGCAAGGTAATATTGCCGTGGCTCGTAGTCAGCCGAACATGATGAGACGCATTCATGGGAAAACTCACTTTTCAGAAACAATACGGACGGATTGGATAAGGATGGGCTGCCGGGGAACATCCTGATGCTGGCCTGCGCTGCCCGTGGCCGACCGCGCGATTGTATCAACGACATCCATGCCCTGCACGACTTGTCCGAACACGGCATACCCCCAGCCATTGCCTGCCGGAGCGCTGAAATCCAGAAAAGGATTGTCCACCAGATTGATAAAAAATTGCGCGGTAGCAGAATGCGGTTCCCCGGTGCGCGCCATGGCCACCGTGCCACGCTGATTCTTGAGGCGGTTGTCCGCCTCATTGGGAATCGGCGCGCGGGTTTGCTTCTGCCGCATGTCCTCCGTGAATCCGCCGCCCTGAATCATGAAGCCGGGAATGACGCGATGAAAAATCGTGCCGTTGTAAAACCCGGCGCGCGCATAGGAAAGAAAATTTTCCACCGTGCGCGGCGCTTTTTCGGAGTCCAGCTCCAGAGTGACGTTTCCCTGACTGGTCTGGATTTCCACTATGGGTTTAGCTGCGGCAAAACCGGACGCGCCGAAAAGAAACGTCAAACAACAAAAGAAAGAAAATATGAGACTTCGGATCATGAAATAACGCTCCCGTTCACAAAAAAACCAGACAGGCGGCTCTATCCGCCGCTCTCGTATACAATTTTCCACTGTCCGCCATCGCGCCGCCAATACTGACGCTTGCGCGAGACAGAAGCAAGATTATTGCTGGCGTAGTCCTGCTCAAACGTCGCCACAACCACTTCCGAAGCGGCGGGCGCGGCTGCCGCCGAAGCCGAAGCGGAAAGTACGGGCGGGGTCGGAAGACGAAAAATGGAAAGCTGGCGCAGCTGGACGGTGATCCAGCTTTTTTGGCGGTTAACCGCGCTTTTCTGCGCGGCAAAGCGCGCGAAATCCTGGTTGCCACGATTTCTGAAATCCGGAGCGTAAAAGGCAAGATAGCGCTCGGTATCCCGGCTTTCCCAGGCCAGACGCCAGGCCTCAAGGGCATCAGAGACTTCTGCGCGCTCCCGCTGCCAGTCGGCCAGCGAAAGCCACTCCACCGCGCGGCTGATGATGACCGGAGTCTCGCCAATCTCCACGTAACGCCCCAGCGCGTCAAAATCTGGATTGGACAGCACCACGCAGCCGTCAGAGGCCAGCGGCGGACGGGAATAGGTATCGGAAGGCGTACCGTGCAGCCAGATGCCCGAACCTCCGCGTTCCTGAAGTTTGTCCCATTCATTGGGGTAATCCAGCGGATACGCGCCATGCCCGTACATATCCGCGAGTTTTTCCGGCGGAATAAAAGACGTTACACGATACACGCCCAGCGGTGTGCGGCGGTCACCTTCCGCCATTTTATCCGCCCCCAGCTTGCCTTGGCTCACGTAGTAGTCCCGCACAAAGCGCGGCCGATCCGGCGCGTTTTCGTAAAGATATAGCCGGGATTTTCCCGTATCAATCAGCAGGGCGTATTTTTGCCGCTCACTCATACGCAAAAGATCGCGCGGCACGGCGTCGGCAGGCGGCTTTTCTTGATAACCGCGCAAGCGGGCAAGAGCCTCCATGCGCAGTCCGTCAATTTGCTCCGCAGCCTGACCCTGCGCGCCCACGCCAAAACCGGAAAGCGCGCGCCCGCGCGAAAGCAGAAGATCGCCCTTGATCAGATAAGCCAAACGATAATTTGGATAACGTTGCAGCAAATGCTCCGTTTGATTCAAGGCAAGGGGAAGCTGATTGCGCCCAATCGCGGCAAAAATTCGCGCCAGCTGGGTTTCCAAATCCGAAGAAGGCTCTTCCAGAACAGCCGCCTCTGGAAGATGGGCGGCATTGGCGGAAGAAAGCGCCGTCAAAGCGCCGTCAGGAGAAACTCCGTCCGCCATGCGCATCCGCAACCCAGCGATGGCCGCCAGACTAAAGAGGAGCGTGAAAACGAAAGCGCGCCGCCGAAAAGCATGCGGCGTCCGGCAATGAAAAAATTCTGAAAAACGACGACGCATCAGTTGGAATTTTCAGAAAGAATGCGCCAGGTATTGGGCGCGATCCGGGTAAAAAGCAATGTCTTGCGCGTGCCGCTTTTCAGGCCGGGCGCCTGATAGGTCTGCTGAAACTGCGCGGTGGCCTCATTGCCGTCCACGCGGATTACCGGTTGTGTATATGAAAGTTTAATCCAGGCCGGGCGACGGATTCTCGCCGCGCGCTCCGCTTCCCAATCCGCGCGGCGCATATTTTTGGCGGGACGGAAAGTGGGCGCGTAATGCGCAAGATAGCCTTTGACGTCCTGCTTTGACCAGGCCTCCGCCCAGGAAGCTATCGCTGCCGCGATTTCCTGGCGCGCCGATTCTGCGGCGGCTGGCACTGCCGCCGCAGCGGCGGCAGCAACTGTTGGCGCGGCGGCGGGCGCGGGAGGAGGTAATTTAGCCGCAGGCTGCGCCGCTGGCGTTACGGAAGCGACCGTCGCAACGGGCTGGGAAATCGAGGAACGCGCGGAAGCCGCGCTTGTCAAATCGCGGATCAATGCCAACTTGCTTTGCGCCGTAGCGTTGGAAGTGTCAAGCTGCAAAGCGCGGTCATAGGCCTGACTTGCGAGTTTGGCATACACATCGCCTAGATTTTCATAAGCAATGGCATAGGAAGGATGAGTGCGGATTGCCATCTCCAGCGCGGCGCGCGCGCGGTCATACTGCTTTTGCTGCGCGTAAAGCACCGCGAGATTATTGTAAGGTTCAGGAAGCTCCGGGTAGTCTTCGGAAAGTTGCGTAAAGACAAGGATGGCCTCGCTGCCGCGCTTTAATTCCGTGAGCGCCAAACCTTTCAGAAAGCGGCCTTGCGCGTCTTTGGGGCGATCAATGAGATACGCGTTGATTTTCTCCAGTGCCTGGGCATATTGTCCCTGACGAAGAATTTGCTGAATCTCTGGAAGAGTTTCGGCCAGAACAGGCGAGGATAAGGAAAAAACGCCGGAAAAACAGAGCAAAGCCGCAAGGCTGCGCATAAAAAAGCTTCGGACAGAGAAAGGGAAAGAGGTCATGTCGGGGTGGTATACTGCACAGGAAAAATACGAATCTGCGTATTTTATATTATTTTCCCTTCCAGTTTTTTTGCGCTCCGCGCGTTTTTCCGCTTTCTCTCTCATGCTGACGCTCTACGATACCCTGACTCGCAAGAAACAGCCCTTCGTTCCCGTTGAACCTGGCAGAGCGCGCCTCTACGTCTGCGGCATGACGGTCTATGACTATTGCCATTTGGGTCACGCCAGGGTCATGGTTGCCTTTGACGCCGTCGTCCGCTGGCTGAAAGCGTCAGGCTACGCGGTTACGTATGTGCGCAACATCACGGATATTGATGACAAAATCATTCAGCGCGCGGCGGAAAATCAAGAGTCTCTCCCCGATCTTACCCAGCGCTTCATTGACGCCATGCATGAGGATGAGGCGGCTTTGGGCGTGGAGTCGCCCGACCATGAGCCGCGCGCTACGGCGCACGTGCCCGCCATGCTGGATTTGATTGCGTGTCTGATGAAAAAAGGATTGGCGTACCAGGCGGAAAATGGCGACGTGCTCTATGCGGTGCGTCGTTTTCCCGGATACGGAAAATTGTCGGGAAAATCCCTGGATGATTTGATTGCCGGAGAACGGGTGGAGATAGAGCGCGCCAAACATGACCCCTTTGATTTCGCGCTTTGGAAGAGCGCGAAGCCCGGCGAGCCGCGCTGGGCGTCCGCGTGGGGAGAAGGACGACCGGGCTGGCATATTGAGTGTTCCGCAATGAGCCGCGCGTTTCTGGGAGAGTACTTTGACATTCATGGCGGCGGGCAGGACTTGCAGTTTCCGCATCATGAAAACGAGATTGCGCAGTCTGAGGGCGCGTATGGAACCTTTGCCAAATACTGGATGCACAATGGTTTTGTGCGAGTGGACAATGAAAAAATGTCCAAATCGCTGGGTAATTTTTTTACGATCCGCGAAATATTGAAACGTTATGACGCGGAGGTTGTGCGCTTTTTCATTTTGCGCGCGCACTACCGCAGTCCGCTTAATTATTCTGACGCGCATCTGAAAGACGCGCGCAACAGCTTAAATACGCTGTACTTCACGTTGCGCGACGTGCCGCCCGCCATGAGCGGCGCAATGGAAATTGACTGGGAAAATCCTTACGCGGCGCGCTTCAAGGCGGCCATGGATGATGATTTTGACTCCCACGGAGCGATTTCAGCGCTTTTCGCGCTGGCCGCCGCCGCGCGAAAAGAAAAGGATGCGCGCCTTTCCGCGCTGCTGACTGCCCTGGGTAAACTTTTGGGACTTTTGCAACGGGATATGAACAGCTACTTTCAAGCTTCCGCCGGTGAAGGGGGAGGAGAAGAAAAGAGCCTTTGCGACGCGGAGATTGAAGCGCGCATAAAAGCCCGCGCCGCCGCAAAACAGGCGCGGGACTTCACAACTGCGGATCGTTTGCGCGACGAGCTGAAAGCGGCGGGCGTACTTTTGGAGGATACGCCGCGGGGAACGGTTTGGAGGCGGCAGTAAAGCGCTATCAGACCCCTGGGCAGAGAAACGATATGTGTGCGTGCGCTTGCTGTTTGCGGAAAGTCATATCTGAATGGACGGCGCGATTTTCTGTTCATGTTCTTCTGGTTTTTCTTTTTTGGGTTTCCTTTCTTTTTTCCGGCGCGCCCCATGCCGCTTCTCCCGATGATTTCCGGACGCCGGAGTATCTGAAAAACGGTCGGGCCTATGACTGGATCAAGGCCGCCGACGCCTATGCCCTGGGCTTTTCCGGCAAGGGCGTGACCGTCGGCGTTCTGGACGACAGCGCCTGGCCGGAACACCCGGAGTTCGCGGGCAAGTCATCGTATCCGATCGTGGAGATTATGCCGTCGAACTTCGCCTCCAGCCACGGCATCCACACTGCGGGGACCGTCTTCGCCGCGAAAAACGGATACGGCATGCACGGCGTGGCCTGGGGCGCCAATCCCGTTTCAGTTGTCATGGCATTCGGTGACGACGAAGCGGCAGCGGCGGGAATGTCCGCTTTCTTGGATTTTCCGCAAATTTCCGTCATCAACAACAGTTGGGGGTATCCGGTTTTCCCGACCGATTTCATCAGCCCTTCCCCCGAGTTGGTCCGGACGATGCGGGACGC
>JAIRPW010000017.1 GCA_031256795.1 Zoogloeaceae bacterium
GCAAAAACGAAAAACCAAAGGGCGGGTTTTATACCCGCCCTTTTTTGCGTATAACGCTTTGCGTGCGGCGGCACGATCGCGCCAGAACGGTAGGGGCGCTTGCCAAGCGCCCGAAACCCAGAACCCAGTTTGCGCGCTTATATTCCGCGCGTTTCCTGCCATTTCCGCCGCGCCGCGCGCGCTACGGAAAAGCAACGTTCCAGGCTTGCGCCGTCATTTTTTTCCAATGCGGCGCGCAGCTTTTCCAGCTGCCCCTGATACGCGCCCAGTTCCGCAAGCAAAGCCTCGCGGTTGGCAAGGCAAATGTCCCGCCACATCTCCGGATGACTTGCGGCAATGCGCGTAAAATCCCGAAAACCGGAGGCGGCAAACTCAAAAAAAAGCGCGCTGTCTTGACGTTCCGCAAGATCCAATACCAGCGTAAACGCCAAAAAATGCGGCAAATGGCTCACCGCCGCAAATACGCGGTCATGTTTCTCCGGAGGCAAATCCCACAGCGCCGCGCCCGTCAGACGCCATGCCTCCCTGACCCGTTCAACGGCCGCCCTGTCGTTCTCCGGCAAAGCGGTAATCACCACTTTTTTCCCGAAAAAAAGATCCGCGCGCGCCGCCGCAACCCCGCTGTTTTCCGCCCCCGCAAGGGGATGCGCGGGAATAAAGCGAACAATTTTTTCTCCCAAGGCGCGCCGCGCCGCGAGAACAACGTCTCCCTTCGTGCTGCCGCCGTCCGTCAATACCGTCCGCTCGCCCAGAAACGGCGCGATCCGCGCGAACAATTCCGGCATTTGTCCCACCGGCGTAGCCAGGAGCGCGAGGTCGGCATCCGCAAGCTCTTCCGCGAAATCTTCGCCCGCGCGATCAATCACCCCCAATCGAAGCGCCTCAAGAATTCCTTCCCGCCCTCTTCCAAACCCCACGATCTCTTCCGCGCCGCCGCCTTGCTTTAACGCCAGCGCAAATGAGCCGCCAATAAGCCCCACCCCAAAAACAACCACTTTTTTGAAGCGCGCCTTTTGCGCAGAAAGGATGCTTTCAGAATGCGGCATTTTGTCAGACGCTCTGTGCCAGCGCCTTTTCAAGAGCGGCCAAAAAACGGGCGTTTTCATCCGCCGTACCGATCGTCGCGCGCAGCCATTCCGGCATGTCGTATCCGACCAGCGGACGAACAATCAGACCTTGTTTCAGCAAGGCGCGATTGACATTCGCCGCCTCTTCCTTGCTTTTTCCCGCCATAAACGTCAAAAAATTGCCGCGCGAAGGAATAGTTTCCAGGCCCAGACGCGCCAAACCCGCTCCCACGTCACGCAGTCCCTTTCGGTTCGTCTTGCTGCTTTTCTCGACGAAGTCCGTGTCTTCCAGCGCGGCCTTTGCCGCCGCCAGCGCCAGATTGTTGCAATTAAACGGCTGGCGCACACGATTTAACAATCCCGCCACCGATTCGGCGGCCAGACCATACCCTACGCGCAGACCCGCCAACCCATAAATTTTGGAAAAGGTGCGCACTACAATCAGATTGGGAAACTCCGCAATCCAAGGCACGGAATCGTATTGCTCTTCCTCGGAAAGATAATCGCCATAGGCCTCGTCCAGCACCACAATTACCTCGCGCGGCGTCCGCTCCAAAAAGGCGCGCAAATCTTCCGCAGGCAGAAAAGTTCCCGTCGGATTGTTGGGGTTGGCAATCCACACCACGCGCGTATCCGGGCGAATGGCCGCGCCCATAGCGCGGAGGTCATGCCCGAAATGACGCGCGGGCACAACAATCATTTCCCCGCCCACCGAAAGCGTGGCAATGGGATATACAGCAAACGCATACTGCGCGGCTACCGCCGAGCGCCCTGTATCCAAAAAAACGCGGGCGATTAAATCCAATACATCGTTAGAGCCGTTCCCCAGCACAATTTGCGACGACGCCACCGCGTGTTTTCGCGCGACGGCGGCTACAAGCTCGAAGGAATCGGGATAACGCTCGCCGCCGGCTAGCGCGGCCGCCGCGGCTTCCTTCGCTTTCGGCGACATGCCCAGCGGATTTTCATTGGACGCGAGCTTGACAATATCCGCTACCGGCAACCCCAATTCACGCGCAAGCTCCGTGATGGGCTTTCCAGGCTGATACGCCGCGATGGCGCGGATATACGGCAGGGATTGAGCGGCGAGCGGCATGAAAAACACTCCTTCAAAAAAATAGGAAAAACAAAATATCAATATACCGCTACCGGATACGATCCCAGAATTTTCAGGTAAGCGGCGCGCGCCGCCAGACACTCCAGCGCAGACGCGACGTCCGGCGTGTCCCGATGTCCTTCCACATCCACATAATAGACATATTCCCACATTCCCTGCCGCGCCGGACGCGACTCCAAACGGGTCATGGAAACCCCCCGTTCCGCAAAAGGCTGCAAAAGCCCATGCAGCGAACCGGAAGTATTCGGCGCGGACATGATCAGTGATGTTTTGTCCCGCCCGGACTTCTGCGCGTCCCGCGCGCCCAGCACCGCAAAGCGCGTCGTATTGTTGGGATCGTCCTCAATGGAGCCGCAAAGGCAAGGCAGCTGATAGCGCTCTCCCGCCGATTCGCCGGCAATCGCGGCGGATTCCGCGTCCTTGGCCGCCATTTGCGCGGCGATGGCGTTGCTTGCCACCGCCGCGCGCTCCGCGTTCGGCAGCATACGGTTCAGCCACTCGTGGCACTGCGCAAGCGACTGGGCATGTGAATACACCTTGCGTATCCGCGTAAGTTCCTCCGCGCGCGAAAGCAGATTTTGATGGATGCGCACCACGACCTCGCCGCAAATTTTGAGCGGGGTCTGCAAAAGCAGGTCCAGAGTGCGCCCCACCGCGCCCTCCGTGGAATTTTCCAGCGGCGCGACCGCGTAAACGGCATGGCCAGCCTCCACTTCCCGAAACACCTCGTCAATGGAAGCGCAAGGCAGAAGCCGCGCGGCATGCCCAAATTGCTTCAGCGCCGCCAGCTCGGAAAACGTGCCGGACGGCCCCAAAAAAGTGACGGAAAGCGGTTCTTCCAGCGAAAGACAGGCAGACATAACCTCGCGGAAAAAAAATGTCACGCTCTCGTCCGGCAAAGGCCCCGCGTTCAGAGATCGCAGCCGACGCAAAACTTGCGCCTCGCGCTCCGGGCGATAAGGACTCTCGGCGATCCCTTTGGAATTTTCCTCTTCCGGACGCGCCCGCATCTTAATCGCGCCGATGCGCTGGGCATAACGCGCCCGCTGATTCAGCATCTCCAAAAGACGCGCGTCCAGATCGTTAATCTCCTGACGCACTCCGGCGATTTCCCGCTCTGCCGCTTCTGGGGAAAGAACGCTTGCCGCGTCCGGACTCTGTGATTCAGACATGTCTGCGCTTCGCGGCAAAATCGTTCATGAAGTCCGTCAGCGCGGTAACGCCTTCCTGCGGCATGGCGTTGTACAGGGAGGCGCGAATGCCGCCCACTGACTTGTGGCCTTTCAACCCCATAAACCCCGCAGACTCCGACGCGCGCACAAACTCCATCTCCAATTCCGGAGTCGGCAAATTAAACGGCACGTTCATGCGCGAGCGATATTCCCGTTTGACTCCGTTGCGGTAAAACCCATCGCTTTCCTCAATGGCGGCGTAGAGTTTTTCCGCTTTTGCGCGGTTTTTTTCCGCCATGGGTTTCAGACCGCCCAGATTTTTGAGCCACTTGAACACCAGGCTCGCCATATAAATGGAAAACGTCGCGGGCGTATTAAGCATAGAAGAATTTTCCGCCTGCGCCTGATAATTCCAAAGCGCGGGCGTATCGGGCGACGCGCCTCCCAGCAGGTCGTCGCGGAGAATTACCAGCGTCAAACCTGCGGGGCCGATATTTTTCTGCGCCCCCGCGTAAATAAGACCATAGCGGGTGACGTCAACCGGTCGGGACAGCAGATGCGAACTCATATCGGCGACAATAGGCACATGCGCGGGCACAACATCCGCGAGCCATGCGTCGTCATGCGCTTCCACGCCGTGAATCGTCTCGTTGGAACAAAGATGCACATACGCGGCGTTTTCATCCACACGCAAACTTTCCGGGTCCGGCAAACGGTCAAAACCGCCTGCCGGAGCGTTCTCTTTCTCTGTACTCGCCAAAAGCCGGATTTTTCCCGCGCGAGACAATTTGCTCGCCTCGGCATACGCTTTTTTGGACCAGCTGCCCGTGACCAGATAGTCCGCGCGGCCTCCCCGCAAAAGGTTGAGCGGCGCCAGCAAAAATTGCTGCGTCGCGCCTCCCTGTAAAAACAATACCCTGTAATTTTCCGGGATCGCCAAAAGCTCGCGCAGATCCGCTTCCGCCTCGCCCAGAAGCGCGGAAAACATCGCGCCCCGATGACTGACTTCCATGACGCTCGCGCCCGTCTCGCGCCAGTCCAGCAATTCCTCCTGGGCGCGGCGCAGCGCCGCCTCCGGCAAAACAGCCGGACCGGCGCTGAAATTCCAAACGCGGCTCATACATTCTCCCCGTCATGGTTTTCCTTCTCCGGCGCGGGTTCTTCCCCGACAGACGCCCCGCCATTCCCTTCAGGTTCGGCGGTCTCGCCCTCTTCTTCTTTTTCCGCGACTTTTTCCAGTCCGGTGAGTTTTTCGCCTGAATCCAGCGCGATCAGGCGCACTCCTTGCGTCGCGCGCCCCATTTCGCGGATTTCGTTGATGCGGGTGCGAATCAATACGCCGCCCGTGGTAATCAGCATGACTTCGTCCGTATCCGTCACCAGTTTGGCGGCGACAATGCGGCCATTGCGCTCGCTGTCCGCGATCGCGCGCACGCCTTGCGCGCCGCGCGCCGCGCGCCGGAAATCCGCAAGACTGGTACGCTTTCCATAGCCGTTTTCTGTGACTACAAGCACGGTATCCTGCTCGCTTTCCGCAACCAGCAGCGCAATGATTTTCTGCCCCGGTTTCAGCTTCATGCCGCGCACCCCGCGCGACTGCCTTCCCATGGAGCGCACCTCGTTTTCGTCAAACCATACCGCCTTGCCGTTATCGGAAACCAGGACGACGTCGCTCCCGCCGGTAGTCAACTCCACGCCGACAAGATAGTCGTCCTCGTCCAGATTCATGGCGATAATGCCCATCTTGCGGGGATTCGCGTAGGCGGAAAGCGGTGTTTTCTTGACCACGCCGTTGATTGTGCAGAAGAAAATGTAGCGGTCGTCGGAAAATTCCTGTACCGGCAAAATGGCGCTGATGCGCTCGCCCTCTTCCAGCGGGAACATATTGACCACAGGTTTTCCCCGGCTTCCGCGGCTGCCCTGCGGAACTTCATACACCTTGAGCCAGTAACAGCGCCCGCGGTCAGAAAAGCAGAGAATGTAGTCGTGCGTATTGGCAATAAAGAGATGGTCAATGAAGTCATCTTCCTTCATGGCCGTAGCCTGTTTTCCCCGTCCGCCGCGGCGCTGGGCGCGATAATCGTCCAGCGGCTGGGATTTAATGTAGCCCTCATGCGAGAGCGTCACCACGAGATTTTGCGGCGTAATCAAGTCTTCAATGCCCAAATCTTGCGCGTGAATGACGATTTCGGAGCGGCGCGCGTCGGCAAACTGATCGCGCACGGCGGAAAGCTCCCCGGCAATCAGGGCGGTAATCCGCGTGGGGCGCGCCAAAATATCAAGATAGTCCGCGATTTTTTCGAGCACTTCGCGGTATTCCCCCAGGATCTTGTCCTGCTCCAGGCCGGTCAGGCGTTGCAGACGCAATTCCAGAATCGCCTGCGCCTGCGCCTCCGAGAGACGGTAATCGCCCGACGCGGCCAGACCGAATTCCGGCGCGAGACCTTCTGGGCGCGAGGCGTCCGCCAGCGCGCGGGAAAGCATGTCGCGCACCAAATCGCTGCGCCAGACCCGCGCCATGAGTTCCCGCTTGGCTTCCGGAGGCGTCGGCGCGGCCTTGATCAAGGCGATCACTTCATCCACATTGGAAAGCGCGACCGCGAGACCTTCCAAAATATGCCCGCGCTCCCGCGCTTTTCTCAGTTCAAAGACCGTGCGGCGCGTAATGACTTCCCGCCGGTGCGCGAGAAAGCATTCCAGCATTTGTTTCAGGCTCAAGAGCCGAGGCTGCCCTTCCACCAGCGCGACCATGTTCATGCCGAACGTGTCCTGCAACTGGGTCATTTTGAAAAGGTTATTGAGCACCACATCCGGGACTTCGCCGCGCTTCAGTTCAATGACTACCCGCATCCCGGATTTGTCGGATTCGTCCTGAAGGTGGGCGACGCCTTCAATTCTTTTTTCATTGACGAGTTCGGCAATTTTTTCCAGCAGGGATTTTTTATTGACCTGATAGGGCAGCTCATCCACGATGATGGCCTGACGGTTGCCGCGATCAATCTCCTCAAAATGCGTTTTTGCCCGCATGATCACGCGCCCGCGCCCAGTCAGATAGCCCTCGCGCACACCGGAAAGCCCGTAAATCAAACCCGCTGTCGGAAAATCCGGCGCGGGGATCAGCTCAATCAGCTCCTCTCCGGAAATATCGGGATTTTCCAGAAGCGCGAGACAGCCCGCGACGATTTCGGAAAGGTTGTGCGGCGGAATATTGGTCGCCATCCCTACCGCAATCCCGGAAGAGCCATTGATCAAAAGATTGGGAATGCGCGCCGGCAGCACCGACGGCTCCTGCTCAGAACCATCGTAATTGGGGCTGAAATCCACGGTTTCCCGGTCAATATCCTCCAGCATCTGATGCCCGATTCTGGCCATACGCACTTCGGTATAGCGCATGGCGGCCGGACTGTCTCCGTCGACGGAGCCAAAATTCCCCTGCCCGTCCACCAGCATGTAGCGCAGGGAAAAATCCTGCGCCATGCGCACAATGGTGTCGTAGACTGCGGTATCGCCATGCGGATGGTATTTACCGATCACGTCGCCGACGACGCGCGCGGATTTTTTATAGGGCTTGTTCCAGTCATTGGAAAGTTCGTGCATGGCGTAGAGTACGCGGCGATGCACGGGTTTCAGGCCGTCGCGCGCGTCCGGAAGCGCCCGTCCGACGATTACGCTCATGGCGTAATCAAGATAGGAACGGCGCATTTCCTCTTCGAGGCTAATAGGCAGAGTTTCTTTGGCGAAAGATTCCATAGACAGATATTCCTGCGGACACTTTGGTTCGCAGCGCTCCCGGTGCAGTGACTGAAACGGTGAATTCTAACATGCGCGCAGACTGCCCATAAGCGCGTCAGGAGGAAAACGGCCTCCCTCGGATTCGCGCCGTTTGCGCGCTGCGCGCTTCCTGGTTTTTTTGCGGCGGAAATCCATGCCGTTTTCACGCGCAGTTGGGTAAAATCCATGCGTGGCGCGCATTTTTCATTCTGTCATTTTTGTCAATGGGTTTGCTGGTTGCGTGAGGAAGCATCCGAATGCGTATTTTTGTTTTTTTGCTGTTGTTTGCCAATCTCTTGTTTTTTGCCTATACGCAAGGGTACTTTGGCAGCGAGTCTTCTCCAGACGCTTGGCGTCTGACCGCGCAGGAGCGCCCGGATCGCCTCTATCTGCTGTGGCGTCCGGGGGAAGAGCCGGAAGAGCAAAGCGGCGCTGCGGACACGGCGGAAACGCCGTCGGGCGCGCTTGCGGAAGTCAACTCCGCGCAAAATTCAGCGCCGCCAACGGACGTCCCTGCGGAAAGCGGCGCGAACGCGGGCGCGCCTTCGGAAGCCGCGCCGCCCGTTCTCGCGCCCGCGCCGGTTTCTGCGGAAGCCGCGCCCGTAGCGCCGCCGACAGCCGCGGCGGCTCCTGCCGCAGCCCCTTCCGGGACGGCAACGGCTTCTCTGCCGGTCACTGCCGCGCCGGTTAGCGCCTGTCTGCGTCTGGAAGCGCTTTCTATTGAGGAACTGGAGACGTGGGCGAAAAACGCGCGCGCCGCGAAACTGCAAGTTTCAACGCGGCGCGATGAAACCTGGTGGGTTTACATTCCGCAGCAGACGGGCCGCGCGGCGGCGGAAAAGAAAGCCGCGGAATTGACTAAATTGGGCGTCACAGACTTTTTTATCGTCAATGAAGGCGACTATAGATTCGCCATTTCGCTGGGCGTTTTTTCCCGCGACGGGGAGGAAGCGGCGCAGCGGCATCTGCAAGTCCTGCGCGGCAAAGGGGTGCGCAGCGCGGTTGCCGCGCCCAGAGCGCGTTCGGGCGGGCAGAAAATTCTGGAGGTTCGGGGCGACGCCACGGTGATCGCTTCGTTTTTCGCTACTTTGCCCGCCAGCACGCAATCCCGGAGCTGCCTGTAATGCGGGCGGAGGAAGCGTCAGCGCTTTCCCCGAAAAAAAATTCCGCTTTGCCTTTGCAAATTGGCGTGACGGGCGGAATTGGCAGCGGGAAAAGCATGGCGGCGGATTTTTTGGCCGCGCAAGGCGCTCTGCTGGTGGATTCAGACGAAATCGCGCACCGGCTGACCGCGCCGGACGGGGAAGCGATTCCCGCGCTGGTCGAGGCGCTGGGCGCGGATATTTTGACGCGGGACGGTCGCTTCAACCGCGCTTTTGTGCGGCAGCGGGCTTTTGCCGACGAGGGATTCCGGCAAACGCTGGAGGCGGTATTGCATCCCATGATTCATCATGCCGCGCGGCGGGAATTGGAATCTTTGGCGGAGAGCGCCCCGCCAGGCGCTTATCTGCTGTACGTTATTCCCCTTCTGGCGGAAAAAGGCGGCGCGGCGGCCTTTGGGGTGAATCGTGTGCTGCTGGTGGATTGTCCGGAGGCTTTGCAATATGCGCGCGTAGCCAGGCGCAGCGGCCTTTCAGAAGAGGAAATTTCCGCCATTATGGCGCGGCAGGCGAGCCGCGCGGAGCGCCTTGCCATTGCGGACGATGTTCTTGTGAATGACCGGACGCCGGAAGAATTATTGTCTGCCGCGCGTATTTTTCATGAAAAATACCGCGCGCTGGCAAAACAGATGCGCTAATTCTGTCCTTTCCCCCTGATTGTTCCTCATGGGGCGTTGGGTTTTATGCGAAAGGAATATTCTTCGCGCATATTCTTTCCCTTGATTGGATTTACGGCATGTCAATCGGTCGCCGCGCTCCTGCGAGGCAGGTATAGCGGCTGACGAGACGCTTTCCCCGAAGGCGGGAAAAGACAACAAATGTCCGCGTTTTCTTTTTCCTGAAAGGGTTCGCCATGCGTTCCGACCGCCGCGCTTTTACCCCCCCCCAATGAGCCGGGGTTAGCGCGCCGACGCTACGGGTTCCGCTTCAGGCAATACCGTCATCATCAACGGCGGCAGAGTGAACCGCGAGGTTGAAGGTGCGCTTGTCATCAACTCTTCTGGCGCGGCGGGCAGTCCGCTGGTGACGCTAAATACCAACGCTTACAACGTCGGCATGGCGGGCGCGATTATCGGCACGGGCACGGCGCGTGGGCGCGCTCTCCGGCGCGGGAACGCTCACGCTCACCGGCGCCAACACCTACACCGGGCTAACCGAAGTCAGAGGCGGGACGCTGGAACTTGACGGCGGTTCCGCCGCGTTCTCCAGCAAACTCGTCCTGTATGACGGCACGGAGTTCAGGCTGTCCAACGGCGCGACCGCCGCCCTCTCCCAGCTGGATGCGCGGGGGAGCGCAACCTTCACGGGCGATCTGGACGTAGCGGGCGGCGTGATGAATTTCTACGTCCCTGCCGCGATGGGCAAAGGCGGCACGCTGCTTGCCGTGGGCGGCGACGCGGACGTGACGGGAAGTACCGTCAACGTGGGCATTGACGGCGCCTCCTCCCCGCTCCAGAAAGGCGACTCGCTGGTTTTGGTTGACGCTGCGGGCACGCTCGCCAGCGACCACGATGGCAAAACCGCCGCCGGGCTGGCTTGGGAGCATGAATTCGACGGCAAGGCCAAAGCCAAGACCAACGGCTACAACATTGACGCGCCGAAACTGAAAGGCGACACGGGCGCGGCGGAACTCGGCCTCGTCCTCAAACCTGCCGCAGCCTCGCCGCTCTCGCTGGAGCTGGGCGTACAAGGCTACGCCGGCCGGCGCGAAGGGGTTGCGGGCAGCGTCAGGATGAGGTACGAGTTCTGACGCAGAACGTTTCACAAAATCATGCAGGGGCGGGTCTTGTACCCGCCCCTTTTTGCGTATAACGCTTTGCGTGCGGCGGCGCGATTGCGTCCAGAACGGTAGGGGCGCTTGCCAAGCGCCCGAAACCCAGACCCCAGTTTGCGCGCGAAACAACAACACCGCCCCTGTCACTCCGCGCAGAGTTTGCGTCCGCGCAGAATGACGGGGTCGGGAAAAACCTCGCGCAAAATGATAGATTTGAAGCTCGGCAACCTGCCGCCCCTTTGCTTTGCAAGGGCATACGCTCGCAAAAGACTATTTTTGAGAATGAGCGTGAATGCTATATTCTAACCGTCCTTATTTTTACCGTAACTTCCGATAGATTTTGGTTGCTTTGTGCGCGAGAACCTCCCATGTGCCTTGCCATTCCCGCCCGCGTGCTTGAATTGCGCCCGCCAGATAGCGCGCTTGTCGAACTTTCCGGAGCGCAAAAGGAAATCTCTCTCGCCCTGGTCGATAAAATCGCGCCCGGAGACTATGTCCTCGTGCATGTCGGCTACGCCCTCAACCGCATCAACCCAGAAGAAGCTACCAAAACCATCGCGCTTTTCGCCTCGGATCTGGAGTTTCCTTCCTCCTGATCCACACTGCCAAGCATTCACGCTTCCCGCAAATCCCAGCGCGGACGCGCCGAAAAAGCTCCCGCTTTTTGCGGCGGTGCGCCATGCAAAAAGCGCATCGCACCCGCAAAAGCAATCATCGCGCCATTATCCGTACAAAACTCCAGCTCCGGATAATGTACGCGTCCGCCGTTCTCCCCAAATTCCCCTTCCACCGCCAAGGTAAGCGACTGCCGCAACGCCCAATTTGCGCCCACACCGCCCGCAACAACCAGCCGATACACCCCGCAGGCGCGCATTGCGGCCAGCGCCTTGCGCGTTAACACTTCCACTACAGCCTCCTGAAAAGCGCGCGCTACATCCGCTCGAAACACGGCCTTCTCTTCTTCCGCTACAGCTTTCCCCGTCGCGTCTTCCGCGCAAATCAAGGTACGCGCCGCTGTCTTTAACCCCGCAAAACTAAAACAAAAATCTCCCGAATCACGCAAAGGACGCGGCAATGTAAAACGGCCAGGCGATCCTTGCCGCGCCAGTATGGAAAGCGCAGCGCCGCCCGGATAGGCCAGCCCCAACAGCTTCGCGGTTTTGTCAAAAGCCTCGCCCGCCGCGTCATCCAGCGTTTCCCCAAGCAGCTCATAGCGGCCAATTCCCGCTACGCGAAGCAATTGGGTATGCCCGCCCGAAACCAGCAAAGCAATGAACGGAAATTCCGGCGGATCGGGCGCAAGCATCGGAGAAAGCAAATGACCTTCCAAATGATGCACCGGCAAAACCGGCACATCAAGCGCGCTCGCCAGACCTGTCGCAAAGGCACAGCCCGTTAACAAAGCACCCGCGAGTCCGGGTCCCTGGGTATAGGCAATAGCGTCCACATCGGAAAAACACCGTCCAGAAACTTTCAACACCTCGCGTGTTAAAGGCACCAAACGGCGAATATGATCCCGTGAGGCAAGCTCAGGAACTACGCCGCCATATTCAGCATGAAGCGCAACCTGTGAAAAAAGCGCGTGCGCCAGCAGACCTGCCTCCGTATCGTACAAGGCAACGCCAGTCTCGTCGCAAGAAGACTCAATCCCCAAAACTCGCATAGGCACAACCCTCAAACGGTCTGCGCGTCATCCTCAAAATCCGCCTCCGCCTCCCAGAAAATCATGCCCTCTTTTTTCGCCTGGCGCGTTCGCCGCATCATTTGCAAAAGCGGCCAGGCACGCTGTTTCAGAGATACCGGAACAGATTTTTCCTCTTCGTCCTCAGTTTTTTGCGCCGTCTGCTCCGCCAGAAATCTCTCCAACGCGGAAATCAAAAGCGGTAATTCACTTTTTTGCATAACACCTTTTGCCGAGCAGGATTTTCCCAGTGCGCGCAATAAGGGACGCGCAGCCCCATCCAGCATATACAGCTCCCCAGCCTCGCTGGAATGAAAAGTTATCAACATCGCCCCCCCCTAGAAAAATATATAAAAAAACGAACTGGCACATCACTTTCGTCACAATCCCGCAGCAAATCCTCCCCGCATGCCGCCACCCCGCATATCTACATCTACCCTCCCGATATCGCGCCCAAAACATCCGTCATCCCATACCAAAAAACACAGCGACAACGGTACGGCATATCGCCCCAACACAAAAACACGTCCGGCCACTTGAAAAAGCGGCTCGGACGTACTGCCGAACGCGGAAAACTAGCGTCCTGGATTATTTTTTCGCGGAATCCTCATTGATTTTCTTCGAGAAATACACCGAAAAGAAAATCGCCATGACGATTACAAAACCAATGGTAAACACGCTCAAAATGCCGATGTCGCTCGCAAACAGCTCTTTCCAGATCATACGTCACCTCCTTCGCAAAGTGAAAACACAACAACATTCAAGGGAAGAAAAAACATCATTCCGGCGCGTGATCGGCAACCGACCTCATTTTCGACAGCGCCCCCCCGGAGTCTGGACGCCACCCCCCCATCAGACGCCACGTCTCCTCCGCGTCCGACAAAACCACATTCCAATGATCGCTGACCGGCAGGGCGTCCGGCAAAATCCCGGTATAAAACCCCTCCCCCTGCCGCAGCAAATCCACTGACCGGTCCATGCCATCCCGCGTTGGATGGTTGAAATCCACGCGGATACGCTCCGGCATTGCCCCTCCTTCCGGCAAAGAAGAGGAAAGGAAAACACGCACCTCATTCCCCTCTCCCGCCATAATTTGCGCGGAAAACCCCAGAGAATCCGCTTTCTGCTCGCGCTCCAGGCGCTGGTGAATGGCCAATCCCTGCTTGTAGTAATCGTCCTCCACCAAACCATCAAAAGACTTATTCGCCAAGAAAAGCGTGATAAACCCGCCCACAACCACCAGCGCAGGGCCAGCCATCAAAAACCACGGCCAAGGCTCCTTGTACCAGGGCTTCGCGGTATGCAAAGCAGGAGAAGTTTCCAGTCTCATCATGTACCTCACGGCATCAAAAAAGTGCTCTTTTCATGTACGGCGACCGCCTCATCGTCCTCCGCCACAACATCAAAATATATCTTGTGCACACCTTGCTCCGCCGCAGTCTGCGATACGCGCACACCGACAGTGACGTCCCGGTTTTCCGTAGGATTCAGCGAAACTCTAGTATTGCCTGAAATCGCAATCCCGTCCAGACCGCCGACGCTCAGTTGAAAGGTTCTTGGCGCTTCCTGCATATTCATGATTTTCAAAATATAAATGTTTTCAATCCGCCCGTCCTCAACCTCGCGCGACAATACGGAGCGATCCCGGATCACATCCGCGCGCAACGGTATGCGCGTAATCAAGGACCAAACTGCCGCACTGATAATCGCCAATAAAATAACGCTGTACAGCAAAATGCGCGGACGCGCAATATGCGCAACCAAACCCTTCCGCCCATAGCGCTGCTCCATGGAGTTTTCTGAGGCATAGCATACAAGACCGCGCGGTAAATGAAGCCTGTCCATTACTTCATCGCAGCCATCAATACACGCGCCACAACCAATGCACTCGTATTGCAGCCCCTTGCGAATGTCAATTCCCACCGGGCAAACCTGCACACAGATACCACAATCTACGCAATCCCCAAGTTTCGCGGTCTCTTCGCCTTTTTTTCTAACGCCGCGCGGCTCCCCGCGTTTTTCGTCGTAAGTAATAATCAATGTGTCCCGGTCAAACATGGCGGACTGAAAACGCGCGTAAGGACACATGTACTTACATACCTGCTCGCGCATGAAACCCGCCATCAGATAGGTAAAGCCGCCATAGAAGAAAATCCAGAAAAACTCCCAGCCGCCAAAGGAAAAATGCGTCAGACTCGTCGTTAGTTCACTCATCGGAGTAAAGTAACCTACCAGCGTAAACCCTGTCCAGAACGCCAGCAGTATCCACAGCGTGTGTTTTAATAGTTTAATTTTCAGCTTACGAGCGCTCATGGCCTCCTTGTCCAGCTTCAGGCGCGCGGTATGCCCTCCCTCAACTATGCGTTCAATCCACATGAAAACTTCGGTATAAACTGTCTGCGGGCAGATATAACCACAAAAAAGCCTTCCCGCTACCGCCGTAAAAAGAAACAGACTATATGCCGAAATAATAAGAAGCACTGTCAGATAGAAAACATCCTGCGGCCAAAAAACCAAACCGAAAATATAAAATTTACGCTCTACCAAATGCAAAAGAACCGCTTGCCGATCTCCCCAGGAAAGCCAGGGCAAGCCATAAAAAAGCAACTGCGTACCCCATACAAAAACCCAACGCCACGTCGTCCACCACCCCTTGGCCGTACGAACATAAATCGTTTTATGCTTTTCATAAAGCGACCCTTTGCGAGGCGCTTCTTCCTTGCCAGAATCTGTATCCGCTGTATTTGTTGTTGTTTTTTCCATCACTTCGGCGTGCTCCGCAGACGGGTTTTCCATTTTCTTTCTTTCCATTTTCTTTCTTTTTTGTTCTTTCGCTGACTTTGCGCACCAAGATAAACGGGGCGAAAATCCGCCCCGTTTCTGGTCATTTTTCTTTCTTATTTATTGCTGAGGCTATACACATAAGCCGCCAGCAGGTGGACTTTGTCCTCACCCAAGAAGCTCTTCCAGGCTGGCATCCGGTTGTTTGTGCTCTTGCCATCGCCTACATTACGGCCATAGGTAATGCCCCTGATGATCTCTTCCTCAGAAGAGCCATACAACCAAATGTTATTCGTCAGGTTCGGCGCGCCCAGAAGTTTGTTGCCTTTCATATCCACCCCATGGCAAGTACTGCAATCCGACGCCATGTAGGCGTCCCGACCGCGGTTAGCCAAAACGGGATCCGCAGACAAGCCCGACACGGAGCGGACATAATTGGCCAAACCTTTAATCGCGTCCTCGCCCAGGAAAGCATGCGGCGTCATCACGCCCTGCCGCCCATTGGAAATGCTCAGCTCAATAGTCTCCGGCTCACCGCCATACAGCCAATCATTGTCGGTAAGATTCGGGAAACCCTTTTGCCCTTTCGCGTCCGCGCCATGACACTGAATGCAATAGGTCATGAACAAACGCTGCCCCATTTCCAGAGCCTGACGATCCGCAGCTACCGCCTGAATCGGCATGTTCCGATATTTTTCGTACAGCGGGCCATAACTTTGCTTGGCGCTGTCCACCTCAGCATCGTACTGATTGTGAGAAGTCCAGCCAAGAATCCCTTTGTTTGCGCCCAGACCGGGGAACAACACCAGATAGACAAGAGAAAACACTACCGTGATGTAAAACAGCCAGCTCCACCATTTGGGCAGAGGATTATTGAACTCCGCCAGATTTTCATCCCACGAATGGCCTGTAGTCTGACCGATCGTATAGGTCGCGCCCCCCTGTGACCAGAGAAAAATCGCGCACCCAATAATACCGATCAGCGCTACCGCCGCCACAAACAGATGCCAAAAACCACTTGTAAAGTCGCTCATATCACTTTCCTTTGCTCAATAGCGTCGAAGCCCTCCGACGCCGAATTCGCCTCATCATCCGTAAAGGGTAGCTGCGCCGCTTCCTCATGAGCCTTTTTTTGTTTGCCGCTATAGGCCCAGAAGATGATGCCGAGAATCAGAACAATCCCCAACAGCGGCGTCAGCGTGCCACGAATGTCACCAAGATCCATGATCAAGACTCTTTATTGGAAGTTCGAGAGCGCTGTTCCCAAACCTTGCAGATAGGCAATCAGGACGTCCTCTTCCGTTTTGCCCTCCAGCGCGAGCGCCGCGTCATTGATCTCATCATTAGAGTAAGGCGCGCCCAAAATGGCCATGGTCTGCATCTTCTTCACAATATCCTTGCCCACGGTATCTCTGGCGGCGGTCTTCTGCAGCCAGAAGTAAGAAGGCATATTGGATTCAGCAACCACTGAACGCGGATTTCTCAGGTGCAAGCGATGCCATTCATCTGAATAGCGCCCGCCGACACGATGTAAATCCGGCCCCGTCCGCTTGGAACCCCATTGGAAAGGATGGTCATACACAAACTCGCCTGCTACGGAGTAATGTCCATAACGCTCCGTCTCGGCGCGGAAGGGACGAATCATCTGCGAATGGCAGTTGTAGCAGCCTTCACGGATATAAACGTCACGTCCGGCCAAACGAACCGCGTCATAGGGCTTGACGACTGTCACGCCATTCACTTCAAGCGGCGTGGTCGTAGAGGTCTGGAAGAAGAGAGGCAGAATTTCCACAATCCCCCCCCAAATGACTGCCAGCAAAATGCAGACAATCAACAGACCTACATTCTTTTCGATTTTTTCCTGACTCATTCTCAAAAACCTCCTATCAGGCGTGTTGAGCAACTGGAAGGACCACAGCGTCTTCCGAATTACCCGCCGCAATGGTTCTGAACATGTTGTACGTCATAACCAACATCCCGACCAGGAACAACAAGCCGCCAACCAAGCGAACTTCCCAGAAGATGTAGGATGCCTTGACCGCCTCGACAAAGCTGAACATCAGCGTACCGTCATCATTAACAGCGCGCCAGTACAGCCCCTGCATAACGCCGGCAATCCACATGGAGGCGACATACAGAACGATACCAATCGTGGCAATCCAGAAGTGCGCAGTGACCAGCCCTACGCTGTACATTTGCTGACGCCCGAAGAGCCGAGGCAAAAGATAATAAAGCGCGCCAATCGAAACCATCGCCACCCAACCCAACGCGCCAGAGTGCACGTGACCAACCGTCCAGTCCGTATAGTGCGACAGGGCATTCACCGCTTTCACGGACATCATCGGGCCTTCAAAGGTCGACATGCCATAGAACGACAGAGAGGTGATCAGGAACTTCAGGATGGGATCGTCGCGCAGCTTATGCCAGGCGCCCGACAAAGTCATGATGCCGTTAATCATGCCCCCCCAAGACGGAGCCAGCAAAATCAACGAAAACAACATGCCCAGAGACTGCGCCCAATCCGGCAACGCCGTATAGTGCAAATGGTGCGGACCCGCCCACATGTAGGTGAAAATCAACGCCCAGAAGTGGACGACGGAAAGCCGATAGGAATACACAGGGCGCTCGGCTTGTTTCGGCACGAAGTAATACATAATGCCCAAGAAGCCCGCCGTCAGGAAAAAGCCCACGGCGTTATGCCCGTACCACCACTGAACCATCGCGTCCTGCACTCCCGCATATACGGAGTAAGAACGATTCCAGGCCACCGGAATTTCCGCGCTATTCACCAGGTGCAAAAGCGCCACGGCAATGATCATCGCGCCAAAAAACCAGTTGGACACATAGATATGCGCCACTTTGCGTGTAGCGATTGTGCCAAAAAACACAACGGCATACACCACCCAGACAAGCGTAATCAGAATGTCAATCGGCCATTCCAACTCGGCGTATTCCTTGCCGGTGGTCCAGCCCATCGGCAAGGAGATTGCCGCGAGCAGAATTACAATCTGCCACCCCCAAAACGTGAAGGCTGCCAGACCATCACTGAAGATACGGGTATGACAGGTACGCTGAACGCTATAGTAGGACGTAGCGAACAAGGCACAGCCACCAAACGCGAAAATGACAGCGTTGGTATGCAGCGGGCGCAGACGTCCATAGGACAAAACCGGCGCAAGAAACTCAGGAACGATGCTGCTAATTAACTCAGGCCAAACCAGCTGGGCGGCAATCACGACACCGACCAACATGCCTACGACCCCCCAGATGACGGTCATCACGGCAAACTGCCGAACGACCTTGTAGTTATATGTGGTTTGCGTTTCCGACATGGATCCACCTCTCGTGAGAAAAAGACATGTGCGCCACCCCGAAAACGAACCCGGTCTTGCGCATGGAGCGCGATAGTATTTGAGCCTTAGCGAAATTTATTTGACCTAGGTCAACTACCCTCATTTATTGCCCTGCAACAAAATCCCTGAAAAATCCCCGCCGCGCCACGCAAAAGCATGGGGGAAAAGGCGCGGCTACGCCATTTTTACAAAATCTCGAACAAATATAGGCAAAATTCCGCATAAAAAAGGGGGCGTTACGAGAACGCCCCCAACCCCAACAGAGAAACAACCTGACTCCTTGCGAAGCCCGTTTAACCTTGCGGTAAACATTTTCTATTATCCCCTTGCCGTCAGCATGGAATTTGACCTATATCAAATAGAAGCGCATTTTCATGATCTTAGGAAAAAAATCATGCCGAATCGCGTAAAGAATCTTTTTACCGCGCACCCGCCTCTTTGACGTCCCCTCATGGAGCGCGCACAAAAAATGTGCGCGGGAAGGTTTTTTCGCGCCGCAATCCCGGTTTGTTAGAATGTCGCCTCTATTTGCGGAAAATGACGTTTTTCCGTTGTTTCCCATCGGTTTTCTTTCCCCGGATTTTTTATGACGGCTCAAATCCTTGATGGCAAGGCGCTCGCGGAACAGCTGCGCACGACGTTCAAAACCCGTGTAGCAGCGCTCATGGCGCGGAATACCTGCCCCGGTCTGGCGGTAATTTTGGCGGGGGAAGACCCGGCTTCGCAGGTTTATGTGCGCAATAAAGTCAACGCGTGCGAGGCGGCGGACGTCTTCTCGCAGAAAATCATCTTCCCGGCGGACGTGCCGCAAAACGCCCTGCTGGCAAAAATCGCCGAACTCAACGCGGACGCCGCCATTCACGGCATTCTCGTGCAGCTGCCGCTACCGCGGCACATTCACGAAGCCTCTGTGCTTGCAGCCATTGCGCCAGAAAAAGACGTTGACGGCTTTCATGCCGAAAACCTTGGGGCGCTCGCGCAAGGCGTCCCTCGTTTCATCCCCTGTACCCCCTACGGCGTGATGAAAATGCTTGAAACGCATAGAGTAGATTTGCCAGGCAAGGAAATCGTGATCATTGGCCGCTCCAACATCGTCGGTAAGCCAATGGCGTTGCTGCTGATCCACGCGGGCGCGACGGTGACGGTATGCCATTCCAGAACACGCGACCTGGCTGCGCACACGCGGCGCGCTGACATTCTCATCGCGGCGGCGGGAAAGCCACGGTTCATAAGCGCCGACATGGTTAAACCCGGAGCAATCATCATTGACGTCGGCGTCAATCGCCTTCCGGACGGTAAGCTCTGCGGCGATGTCGACTTTGAGGCGGCACGGGAGACGGCTTCCCTGATTACGCCGGTACCGGGCGGCGTTGGCCCCATGACTATTGCCATGCTGCTGGCAAATACCATTGAAGCGGCGGAGCGGAAAGCTGAAGCGGCGGCGGCAAAGTAAAGGAAAACTCGCTCTGCCATGAAACCGAAACTTTCTATAAAACAATTTTTGGAGCGTTCATAGCCCTCCCCGCTCTTTCTCCTCATGGCGTCGCGTTCCCGGAACAAGAGGAGCGGGTTTTTATTGGCTCAAAACGAATAGGAAATTGCGGCTCCGACTACTGAATGCTTTACCGGAAATGCGTCAGGATATTTTGCGGGCCGCGCGGTAAAAATGTCGTAAAACAGACGTCCGCCTGCGATAAGTTGTCCGCGCGCGCCAATTCCGTATCCCTCCAGATCGCTTCCCGCCAGCCATTTCGTCGCTGGCCCTGAAACGTGACCGAAATCCCATAGCGCATAGACTTGACGTCCTGCCGCGTAATGCCATGCCAGCTCATTGCGCCAGTAGTATCCTCGTTCCGCCATGAGCGTCATTTCGCCGTCAAAGCCGCGTACCGTGTAGCGATTGCCGATAGAAAGCCGGTCTTGGGTAATCACGGGCGTCCGGTTATGCTGAACGTGCGCCTGTGTTGAATAGGAGAAAGCCTGATCTAACGCCCGGAACGGCCAGCTCAGTGACAGCTCTGCCGTAACGATGCGCATTTTGTTCGTACCCTCCCCGAATTCTTCTTCCGGCGCTTTCAGGGCGCGATGGAAATCTGTGCCTCGCTTGTGCTGGACGCGGGCATTCACGGTGGCGTCGCCGATGTATTCCGTATGGTTGAATTCCAGATGCCAGCCTGCCATGCGGCGGCGCTGCACCGTCAATTCCGCGTCGTCAATATAGCTACGACCAGAACGAATCCATGCGCCAATCCCGCCCGTAGTCTTTCGGTTGCCGTCTCGATAGAGCGTTCGTTTCAAGGTGAGATCATGATTTTCGCTCCATCCCCAGTACAGGTAGTTGGTAAAGTATCCAGAAACGGCTTGGGCGTACTGGTTGTGGTTGAAGTTGTAGGATATGGCATAGCTGCCGAACGGTATTGAGTAATGAAACCCGTAGCCCTTCGTGCCGGATTCCCATTTTTCACCAGTAGCACGGTCTTTGAGGTCCCTCTTATGCCCTACATCATGACTGTAATAAGCGTAGAAAGCGTCGGACAGCCTAAATGGATTGTCGACCGAAATAACGGCGGTTCCCTGATTTTTACCCGTCCATTTCGAGCCGGAATCATCCGCGCTTAACGTCACGCGAATGGGAAATTTCTGTTTCCATTTCACCAGAAGGTCAGATTATCCGGGCTGGTCGGTGGGCGCAATCTCGAAATCTACTTCAACGGACTCCAGTCGGCGCAGGTTTTCCAGCGCGGTTTCAATATTGCGCAGATTGAGAAGATCGCCTTCCCGCATCGGAAATTCATTGCGGAAGTATTGGGTACGAGCGTAGTTGCCAACCCAATCTTTGCGGTTTCTCACGCCTTCAAAACGGACGTCGCGGAGTTTCCCGGGGAGAACCAGCAGCTGCACTGTATTGCCCTGGGCGATGATGCGCGTGGTAATGAATCCATTGGCGATTACCCGGTCCTGAGCGCGGGTTATGATGAGGTTGACGCCGCGCGCGCCAAGACACATCCCCGGTACAAAACCCGCTTCCTCCAGGGCGAAATCCAGACTGGCGCGGAATTTCCCGGAAGCCTCTCCATGCAGCGTAACGGCGTTGACCGGAAAGCATGGCGTTTCCGCTTGCGCCGAATCCAGTTTGAAGATTGAATGCTATTGGCGTACATTCCCCCCAGCGCCTTCACATCCAGCGCAAACCCAGGCGCAGCGCTGCCAGACACGCCAGAACCACCAACCGGCACAACACGATCCGCGGAAATCTCATTTTGCCCAGTCACCAGCCATACATGATCCGCGTACAGCGCCGCGTTCAAATCCACCGCGCGCGCCAGAAACTCCGTATACGTAGATTGACGGCTGTCCAGACCATCCCCCGTAATATGAATCCCCCCGTCCCGCACACGAAAACCACTCACCCCCGTCCACAATATGCGTCTGCCCCGCAACAAACGCAGCGCGCCCCGCATTGATCACCCGCACCCCATCCAGATCCAAACCCGACGGATTCGCAATCACCAAATCCGCACGATACCCCGCCAAAAACGGATTCCCAAAAACCCGCCCCCCTATCTGCGTCTCCACCACCGGATCACGACTATTGTTCAGCACCACGCCCTCGCGCCAAACGTCAAACCGATCATACTGATTCACCGATACCCCCTTCCCGCTCGGCATCGTAATCTGCACCAACGGAACCACATTCGCCGTCCTCAACACCACCGGCCTCTGCCCCGCAGGCGCACCCGCATCCGCAGCAACCCGCGCAAAACCCACCACCCCATACAATACAAAAACTACACTAAATACATACCCACCCCACCGCATCACGGCCCCCAAAAACCCACAAAAGACCCGTAAAATTCTCGCACCAATCACAACAAAAATACACCCAATCCAACACCGCCCCCGGCGCCAAATTTTGCTATCCGCGACGTCACACAATTCGCGCATGTTTACCTTCCAAATTTCGGGATGCGGCGCGGTAAAATCCGCGCTCGCCTTCTGAATTGTTTGAGACAACAGCAAGAGGCAACCGGAAAACCATAAAGGCTGGTGACGCATAAACAACGCAATGTACAAAAATCCGCCCTGACTCAGACGTAGGTTTCCTGAACGCGGGCGAAAAGCACGGAGAAAAGCAAATGAACGTAAAAAATACGGTTACCGCCGCGCCGCTTGTCGGCGTTGTGATGGGTTCCGAGTCCGACTGGCCGACGATGCAAGCGGCCGCCCTTCTTCTCAAAGACTTTGGCGTGTCGTTTGAGGCCAAAGTGGTTTCCGCCCATCGCACGCCCGACCTGCTTTTTGAATACGCCGCCGCCGCCAGACAGCGCGGCCTGAAAGCCATCATCGCCGGCGCGGGCGGCGCGGCGCATCTGCCGGGAATGCTTGCGGCCAAAACCGACGTGCCGGTACTGGGCGTGCCCGTGCAATCGCGTGCGCTCTCTGGCGTCGACTCCCTGCATTCCATCGTGCAAATGCCCCGGGGCATACCGGTGGCGACTTTTGCCATCGGCGAAGCGGGCGCGGCCAACGCGGCGCTCTTTTCTGTCGCCATGCTGGCGAATCATGATCCGGCGCTTTTGGAAAAATTGCGGAATTTCCGCCAAAAGCAGACGGAAAAAATCCTGGCGGCACGCTTGCCAGAATTATGATGAATACGCCATTTATTGCGCCGCCCGCCACTCTGGCCATTTTGGGCGGCGGTCAGCTGGGACGCTTCTTTGTGGCCGCCGCGCATGAAATGGGCTATACGGTTTGGGTGCTGGACCCGGACGCGGACAGCCCCGCCGGACGCATCGCGGATCGCCATTTATGCGCAGACTACGAAGACCGTGCCGCGCTGGACGACATTGCCGCGCACTGCGCGGCAGTGACGACGGAATTTGAAAACGTGCCTGCCGCAGCGCTCGCGTTTCTTGGGCAGAAAATTCCGGCGCGCCCGTCGGCGGCGGCGGTAGCAATCTGCCAGAACCGCGTCGCCGAAAAACAATTCTTGCGCGACAACGGTTTTCCGCATGGCGCGTTTGCTGTCATTCGCGCCGAATCAGACCTTGAGACCGCCGATATTTCTCTTTTCCCCGGTATTTTAAAACTTGCCCGCCTGGGATACGACGGAAAAGGGCAAGCGGCAGCGGAATCCCCAGAGGCGGCGCGAGAAGCGTATCGCGCCCTTGGCGCGGAAGAGGCGGTGCTGGAACGTCGGCTCTCTCTGGATTGCGAGATTTCTGTCGTGCTCGCGCGAAACGCGGGAGGAGAAACCAGCGTTTTTCCTCTCGCGGAAAATCGTCACGCGCGCGGAATTTTGGATGTGTCCATTGTTCCCGCGCGCATTGCGCCCGCCCTGGCGGATGAGGCGCGGGAAATCGCCGCGCGGATCGCGCAGCAACTCAATTATGTCGGAGTGCTGGCGGTAGAATTTTTTGTCAGCGACGGACAGATTTTTGTCAACGAAATCGCGCCGCGCCCGCACAACAGCGGACATTACACACTGGACGCCTGCGTGACGAACCAATACGAACAGCAGACGCGCGCGCTTTGCGCCCTGCCGCTGGGAGACGCGCGCGCGCATTCGGATTCCGTAATGGTCAATCTGCTGGGCGATTTATGGTTTGACGAAAACGGCAAATTTCAGGAACCGCGCTGGGAAAGACTTGCCGCAATCCCGGCGCTCAAACTGCATTTTTACGGGAAACGCGCCGCACGCCCCGGTCGAAAAATGGGGCATTTTACGCTGCTCGGCCACGGGACAAATTCGCTCCTGGCGCAAACAGACATTGCGCGAGAACACATCGGCATGGACGGCGGCGCGGAATAAAAACCTTTTCCCCGCCGCCGTCATCTACAGCCAGAAGGCAGAAATTTTTCTGGAACCGTGCTATCGCTACAATGCCAGGTACCGTCGCTTTCCCGCTTCAGTACTAGTGTTTTATCTCGCAGGATTGGCGCTGCCTTGTCGCCGAAAGTCCCAGTTAGTATTACCTCATAGCTCAAGTACCACGACGGCCAAAATTGAGGGACGCCCGTCCCCGCTTTGCAATTGACGGATCCGTCTTGTTTCTGGCCAATGAGCAGATCGGAGCAGCTGTAGCCGATGCTACATTCACCCTCGCCTTGCCCCGCTTTTAAGCGCCCTTCGTTCAAACAGATTTCGATGACAGTACGCACGCTATGCATTTCTCCGTATCCGCGCATGGTCTGGGATCGGGCGATGTAGTCCTGATACCACGGAATCGCTATCGCAGCGAAGATACCAAGAAAAAGTATGCCGAATCCTATCCAGCATCCGGCAACAGACCATCTACGCTGCGATTCGTTAAAATCCTCGACGCTCTCCCAGCGTCCTTTTTCCCATGCCCATTCGCGTCCCTTAAATCCCAATACGAACCACATCACAAATCCGAAAAACGGGATAAAAACCAAAAGACTGGACCAAACACGGTGAGAAAGCCCCCATATCCACGTCAACCAAAACGCGCCCCATGACCAACCTTTGACGCCATCCGGGATCTTTTCGCTACGCACCTCCCGCATCATCCGCTGCGGCGCGCCGCAATGCGGACAAGTTGACGCAGATTCATGAATTTCCTTGCCGCATCCGTAGCAAAACATCAAACCCATCTCGATTTTCCTTATTCCTCGCCATATTTATTCTGAAAATTTCAGAACGCCATGCGTCATGTCTTTTTCACCGCGCAAAATCGCATACGGCGCGCATTGTGCAACGAAATGGTTGTTTCCGTCAACCGTATGGTTGTCGCATACCGCTTTTGCCTGGTCAAAACTTGAACATGGCTAAAAATTCAGAAACTCTGGCATTTTCCGAACGGCTGAAACAGGCCTTGACGCGCGCGGCGAAAAAGATTCGCACGCCATCGGAGTTAGCCTTGCAGTTCAATCTGCATCACGCAGGACAACAAATAACCAATCAGGCCGCGCAAAAATGGCTGACGGGCGCAAGCAAGCCCACCAGGGAGAAAATTGAGACGCTAGCGCGCCTTTGCAAGGTCTCCGCGCAATGGTTACGCTACGGCGTCCCGGAAAATCCAGCGCGCCCCGCAACGAACTCCGGCGAAGAGGCAAAATTACCGCGCGCGGAAGCGGAACTGCTTCGTTCCTTCCGTACGCTTTCCGCTCATCAACAAACGCTGATCACGGAATTAGTCACGCAACTCGCGTTAGCCTGGGAAACCGGAGAAAAACCGTAATAACGCGGCGCTCTCGTTTTTCATCCGGCCTTACGCCGCTGCAACGCACAAAATCCTCGCCTTTCGTACCAGAAAAAACAGCCGCGCGGCATTGAACAACGCTCTTTTTCCCTGTATGAAACGCTTTGACGCAGCGCAACATTTTTACAACAAATTTATCGTATAAACATGGCGAATTCGCTTTTCCCCGTATGCGAAATGCTAAAATCGCCCTCGCTTTCCCGGTTCAAAAACGTCGCGCAGACGACAAACGCCGTGAAAGAAGCTGCGGGAGACAAATTCGTCATTTTCTTTTGGAAAGGAATGAAACATGTTGTTGAACGGTGTGGTTGGCGCGCTCATGAAAGTCCTGATTCGGCTTTACAACGCCCTGCTCTTCCTTCGCGGCAAAACCGTTCGGGAATTTTGATTTCCCTCCCAACGGATAGAAAACCCGCCCCACGATTTTCCGGGGCGGGTTTTTCATGCCCGCATTTTCCCGCGCGTCACATCAGGGATTCCAGTAAACGGTTCAAAAAACGCCGTCCTAGCTCGGTCGCCCAGACACGATCCGGAGTCACGCGCAGCAAACCCAACGCCGCCGCGCGCTCAAGACGCGGAAGCAACGCGGAGTAAAGTAATCCCGTGCGTTCCGCATACAGCGCGGGAGAAAAGCCATCGGACAAACGCAACGCGTTCATCAGAAACTCCAGCGGCAAATCCGCTTCGGCTACCCGGACATTTTTCCGCGCCGCGCCGCCGAATTTCACCCGCCGCAAATAGGTTTCCGGACGCGAAAACCGCTCCTGACGCATGACGCCCCGGGGAAAAGAAAGTTTTCCATGCGCGCCCGCGCCCAGACCCAAATAATCGCCAAATTCCCAATAGTTGCGATTGTGGCGGCATTGCCCGCCCTCGCGCGCGAAAGCGGAAATTTCATAGCGCGCAAAGCCCGCACGCAGAAAGATCCCGGACATCGCCTCCCCCATCTCCGCACACAAATCCTCTTCGGGCAAATCGGGAGGAACGGCGGCAAAAGCGGTATGCGGCTCAATGCTCAGCTGATAGCAGGAAAGATGCGTCACGCCAAATTCCAGCGCGCGCCGCGCGTCAGCGCACGCTTCTTCCAGCGTCTCTCCCGGCAAGCCATACATCAAATCAAGATTGACGCGCGGAAAAATACGCGCCGCGTCCCGCGCGGCGCGGCGTCCCTCCTCCGCATCATGAATGCGTCCCAGCGCGGCAAGACGCGCGTCATGAAAACTTTGTATGCCCAAAGACAGACGGTTTACCCCCGCCTCGCGCCACTCCCACATTTTTTTTTCAGAGATTTCCTCTCGTAGCGTCCCCGGATTCGCCTCCAGCGTAATTTCCGCATCCTCGCTCAAGAGAAGCCGCGCGCGCAACCCCGCCAGCAGCCGCGCGATTTTTTCGGCAGAAAAAAGACTGGGAGTGCCGCCTCCCATAAAAACGCTGATTACGCTTCGCGCCCCCAATTCCGCATGACACGCCAATTCCGCGTCCAAATCGGCCAATAAGGCCGCCACATACGCCGCTTCCGGCAAACTTCCCCGCGCCTCGTGCGAGTTAAAATCACAATACGGACATTTCTGGATACACCAGGGGAAATGCAGATAGACGGACAGCGGCGGCAGAAAAAAGCGTTCAGCCATTGCCCGGAATGACCAGCGACGCGCCGATTTTGAGCGTGGTCGCGCCGCTGGCGGGATTGGCGCGTTTCAAGGCGTCTACATGCACCTGATAACGCCGCGCGATGGAAAAGAGCGTATCGCCCTTCCGAATTTTATGTACCTGACGCCGTGCAAAAGACGCCGCGCTGCCCAGCGCGACCGAAACACTTACCGCATGAAAAGGCGCGGCAGGATCAGCCATTGCCGACGGCGCGTCCCGCGCGGGATTCTCTTTCACGCTTTCCCCTGCATCCGATTCGGAGTCCTCTTCTTCGCTCTCCAGCGTCTCCGGATCGTCTGAGAGCGCCAGCGCGGACAAAGACACACCTGTCCGCGCGTCAGAAGACCAGTCAGCCCCTTCCGGCAACGCGACCAAGGCAGGATGCTCCTCAAACCGCACCGGAGGCCGCCACGACGGATTGACATATAAGCGCCGCCCCAAAGACAAGCGGCTGCCGCGCAAGTGATTCATCCGCTTCAACGCCGCGACAGAAACACGATAACGGCGGGAAATTGAACTCAAGGTATCCCCTTTGCGCGTCACATGCACTCGAACCGACGCCAACGGCAAACGCGCGTCGCGCCGCGCCAGGCGTGAAAACGCCGCTTCGTCCAAAAGACTGCCTTCTGTTTTCGCTTCTTTCGCCACGGCAGGCGCAATCAGCAAAAACCCGGGCGCGAGCCGCGCGTCTTCGCCCAAGCCATTGGCGCGCCGCAAATCCGCAGCCGCAATGCCAAAGCGCGCGGAAAGATTTTCCAGAGTATCCCCTTCGCGCGCGGCATATAACTGCCAGCGGCTCAAAGGTTCACCATATTGTTTCAAACGCTCCTGAAACTGCTCCACGCGATCCGCAGGAATCGCCAGTGTGCTGCGCGGCGAAATTACAGGCCGGTTATACGCGGGATTCAGCGCGAAAAACTCATCCGGCTTCATTCCCGCAAAGCGCGCCGCCAGCGAAACATCAATGGGCGCGGACATGGAAAGCGTACGGAAATACGGGCGATTCGGCAGGGAAGGCACTTCCAGCTCGGCCATGAGCGCGGAATCGCTAAAAATATTTTTCAGCGCCTGTAGCTTGGGTACGTAGTGTCTGGTTTCCGGCGGCAAAGTTAAGTCGTCAAAGTCAGCGGACATTCCGCGCGCCGCGTTTTTGGCTACAGCACGGCCCACCGCGCCCTCGCCCCAGTTATAGGAAGCCAGCGCCAGATGCCAGTCTCCCTGTAAATCGTAAACATATTGCAGATAATCCAGCGCGGCGCTGGTTGAGGCCACCACATCCCGGCGCTGATCCTGCCACCAGCTTTGTTCCAAATCAAAAATCTTCCCCGTTGAGGGGATGAACTGCCATAACCCCGAAGCCTGCGCCGCAGACAGCGCCAACGGATTGTAGGCGCTCTCCACCATCGGCAAAAAAGCCAGCTCCATCGGCATTCCGCGCGCCTCCAGCGCTTCCACGACATGATAGAGATAAAGGCGGCTTCTTTGCGCCATCCGGCGCAGGTATTCAGGATGACTCATATATTGCCGCTGATAGCGCGCTACCAAATCATTTTGCAGATCAGGCATGGCGAACCCCTTGCGGATGCGCGCCCACAAATCTGGAGCGGGCGCAATCAAATCAAGCGGGCGCGCCTCCACCGGCGTAATGTCGCGCGCGGGAAGCAAGACGCTTTCCGCGCGCGCGGGAAAAGACAGCGCAAAAAAAAGACACGCGCCATAGAAAATAAACGCGCGAGAAAAAAAGAACCGGAAAAAATGAAAAACCCGCATCTGCCTGAAAACCCAAATCATTTCTTCCGATTATACCTCTGCCGCCAGCAAAAAAACGCTGGGGCGGCGCGCAAATTCCGGCGGCGGCATACGTCGCCAGTCCTCAATCGCGCGAGTTTCCACGCATTCTTCCGGCAAAGTCAGCGCCGTCGCCACGCAAAGCCGCGAGCTGGGAGCCGCGTGCCGCAGAAGACTCTCAAAAAGCGCGAGATTGCGATACGGAGTCTCAATAAAAATCTGTGTCTGCCGCTTCTTGGCGGACTCCGTCTCCAGCGCGCGAATCGCCAGCGCCCGTTCCGCAGGTTTGGCCGGAAGATAGCCAAGAAAAGCAAAGCGCTGCCCTTCCAGACCAGAAGCCATCAAGGCAAGCAGAATGGAAGAGGGTCCAACGAGCGGCGTCACCCGAAATCCGCGCCGCCTTGCCAAAGCAACCAGCGCCGATCCGGGATCGGCTACCGCCGGACAACCCGCTTCGGACATCAGCCCCAAGTCCCAGCCCGCATCCAGCGGCGAAAGCAACCCCGGCAACGCGGAAGCGGGCGTATGCTCGTTTAGCTCGTTCAAAACCAACTCGCGCAAGGAACAGGGAAATTCCATCTGCTTTAGAAATACCCGCGCCGTTTTCGCGTTCTCTACCACAAAATGCCGCAAATCCCGCGCCCGCGCCAGCGCGGTTGCCGGCAACGCGGCGGCCATCTCTCCGCCCTCATCCGGCAGTCCAAGCGGCATGGGTAAAAGATACAGAGTCGCGCCCAAAGCGCTCATGATGGACCGGCCCGCCTATAGTATCGGTACGCCCGCGCCGCGCAAAAGATCGCACAGGGCGATCAGCGGCAGACCAATCAACGCGCTCGGATCCTCCCCTTCCAGACGCGCAATCAGCGCGATCCCCAACCCCTCGAATTTCGCGGCTCCCGCGCAATCGTAGGCCGGTTCGCGGCGCAGATAATTTTCGATTTCCGTTGCCGATAACTGGCGCAACGTCACCTGTGTGCGCACGTTGCGCACTTGCGCCCTATCGCGGCGCGCGTCGAAAAGACAGAGCGCGGTATGAAACTCCACAGTCTGGCCGGAAAGCGCGGAAAGCTGGGCAACAGCGTTCTCATGCGTCCCTGGCTTGCCGTAAATTTTTTCCCGGCAGCACGCCACTTGATCGCAGCCGATAATGAGCGCCGGATCAGCATCGCCCCCCCTTTTTTCCGCAGCCGCGCGCGCCTTTTTTTCCGCCAGACGCAAGGCAAGCGCCGCAGGCAATTCTTGCGGCAAAGGCGTTTCGTCGCAATTGGGCGCGACGACTGAAAACGGTAGCCCCAAACGCGCAAGTAATTCACGGCGGAACGGTGAAGTTGAAGCCAAAACAATCGTGGGCGGCACGGCGGAAGCGGCAATGGGCGTCATGTCTGGGGCAAGCCAATGAGAAAATAAAACTGGCGGATTCTACCGCGCCTTGATTTTTCATGCCTCCCGCTCCCTCACAAATTGACAGAGGCCAATACTGCGTAGAGAATGTTCGCTTCTTTCATGCTTCATCTTTTCTATCCCTTTTGAGGAGCGTTACATGGCGCAAGACTCTCAAGCGCCCGGAGACGGCAAACCGGCGCAAGACACGAATAACCTGTTTTTCCAGCAATTTTTTCAGGCGGGTCAAGCCATGGCGCAAGGATTCGCCTCTTTCTTTCAGCAATCTGGCCAGCAGCAGCCCTGGCAGGCTTTCATGCCGCAGCCGCCGCAGTTCCCGCAAATGCCGCAGCTCCCGGATCTATCCGAAATTATCCCGCCTTCCATGCAATACCCAAAAGAGACGGCGGACGCCTTAAAAGCGCTACAGGACGATTTATTCCAGAACCAGGGAAAACTTTGGCAGGCTATGCTGGCAAAAAGCGCCGGACAAGATCCTGGGTTTTCTATCGCCGCGCCGCCGGGAGACCGCCGTTTTTCCGCTCCGGAATGGAATTCCAGCCCGGTCTATGACTTTATCCGGCAAAGCTATCTGCTGAACGCGAAATACCTTCTGGACGTCGTGGAAATTCTGCCGGTTCAGGATGAACGATCCAAAGAAAAGCTGCGTTTTGCCGCGCGCCAGTATACGGACGCGTTGTCCCCGTCTAATTTTGCCGCGACCAATCCGGAGTCGATTCGGCTGGCGATTGAAACGCAGGGGCGCAGCATCACGGATGGCATTCAAAACCTGATTGCCGATATGGAGAAAGGCCGCATCTCCATGACCGACGAATCTGTATTTGAAGTAGGCAGAAATCTCGCCATTACGGAAGGCCAGGTCATTTATGAAAACGGACTGATTCAGATTTTGCAATACGCGCCTCTGACAGAAAAGGTCGGCAAGCGCCCCCTGCTCATTGTGCCGCCTTGTATCAATAAGTTCTATATCCTTGATCTGCAACCGGAAAATTCCGTGGTGCGCTACCTCGTGGAGCAAGGGCATACCGTATTCCTCGTTTCCTGGAAAAATCCCGGCAAGGAAGAAAGCGCGCTCACTTGGGATGATTATCTGGAAAGAGGTCCGCTGACTGCCATTCGCATCGTGCAGGAAATCAGCAAGCAAAAGCAGATCAATGTGGCGGGCTTCTGCGTAGGCGGCACGATTCTTACCTCGGCGCTTGCGGTATTGGCCGGACGCGGCGAAAAGCCCGCCGCTTCGCTGACTCTCTTGACCACTATGCTGGATTTTTCTGATACCGGCGAAATCAGCTTGTTTATTGACGAGCAATTCCTGGCCGCGAAAGAATCTTCCATTGGCAAGGGCGGTCTGTTGCAGGCGCTGGAATTGCAAAATACGTTTTCCATGCTGCGCCCCAATGATTTGGTGTGGAATTATGTCACCAACAACTATCTCAAAGGGCAAAAGCCGCAGGCGTTCGACATTCTGTACTGGAACGCCGATTCAACCGGTCTGCCGGGGCCGTTTGCCTGTTGGTACATGCGCAACATGTATTTCAACAATTATCTGCGCATTCCTGGCAAGCTGGAAATGTGCGGCGTGCGGGTTGATTTGGGGCAATTGGACATGCCTGTCTATCTCCTGGCGTCGCGCGAGGATCATATCGTGCCTTGGTATACGGCCTATCAGAGCACCCGGCTGCTCGGCGGAGAAAAGCATTTTGTATTGGGCGCCTCCGGTCATATCGCGGGCGTAGTCAATCCCGCCGCCAAAAACAAGCGCAGTTACTGGACCAACCCCGATCTCAAGGCGGACGCGCAGGGTTGGCTGGCGGCTGCGACGGAAAATCCCGGCAGCTGGTGGCGCGACTGGAGCGCATGGCTGGAATCCTTCAAAGATGGGGAAAAAGCTGCGGCCAAGACTTACGGAAACAGCCAATACAAGCCAATAGAAGCCGCTCCCGGTCGCTATGTGAAAGAACGCGCGGTATAAGCCTGGCGGGTACGCGCAAAAATCAGGCGTATGCATTGCCTGAAAACGGGAAAATCGCTCGCGCTTTCGCGCCTCAAAAGGATAATTTTGAGGAACGCGGAAGCGCGCGAATAATTAGCGGTAAGCGGAAATTAGTAAAAAACAGTTCATGAAACACTTCTTCATGGCGTTATGTTTTTTAGATGCTCATTTTTTTATCATGAACCAGCTCTGAATCGCGAATTTCTGCTCTGTCCAGTGTCGTTTATATGCCATTTTTTCTCGCAATGAGGGACCCATGTCGTAGCGTTGTACGCCTTCCTGACAAAGCCAGGCAATTTGCTCCATTTGCAATAAATGCCCTATAGAAAAAGCCGCCCAATCTTCCGCATAGCTGAATTGCTGCCCCCGGTAGATTTGTCCGCCGACAATCCCGCCGAAAATGAACCCGACGTCTTTCCCCTCAAATTTAGCGAAAACAACCCGGGCAAACCGGGATACGGCAAGGCGGCGCAGCATCACTGCGTAAAACATTTTTGCGGGCATTTCTGTCATACCGCACTTTAGGCGTCCTTTCCAGCTTGTTTTTTCCACCGCGAGCATCCGCGCGTAGACCTCATCGCTCGCGGCGACGGAATCCGGGCTTACGCGCTCAAAGCGAATTTCTTTTTCCCGTGCCCGTTTGAATTCGCGCTTAAGATTTTTCCGCTCATGCGCGGAGCGTCTGAAAAGGAAGCCCTCCAACCCGTTTTCCAGGGAGGCGGCGCACTGCACGTCTGTCAATTCTTGATACGGGATAAATTTGAAGAGCCGCATAAATCTTTTTCTTAGCGCAGGGAAAAGTTTACCTTCCGGACGTATGCCGCTTATCAATATTTCCGGAATTTTCTTGCCATAAGTTTCCCGCAAAAAATCCATGCTGTCGTCAAGCAGTGCCGCCGGATTTTCTCCCAGCAAAGGCGAGCCAAAAAACCAGGACGCTTCCACAGGCGTCAGGACAATTCTCCCGTTCGGGAATATTTTTTCCGCGAACAATAGCGCGCTTTTTCCTTCCCGCGCAACCAGAATACGCCGCCTTGGGCTAAATGCCTCTTGAAAGGAAAACTGCCAGGCCGCTGTGCAGCAAAAAGGATCCGCTTCTTGCGCGTCAATGGCAAATCTTCCCCATTCGGGATAAGGATCGGAATAGTCGTCCGAGACAAGATGAATAAAATTCATGATTTTTTCATATGCGCAAATTGCTGATTTTCACTTCTGTTGAAAAGTTTATTTTCCAGTTACTCAAAATTTTCGTTTGATTTTAAATCATAACGCAACCTATCTCAGCAAAAAATCTTATTCGCCTAGGATCGTTCGGATTCTGTCCCGTATTTTTTGTATTCTTCAAAAGCATTCTTCAAAAGTTTATAGAGCGAAGAGCCTTGCTTTTGTTTAAATTCGCGCACCAACCCGATATAAAATCCTTGTGTCTCTTTCTCGTTCAGAAAAAGATTGTAAACATCCGCATACTGATTGGCTGCTAATTTTTCGTCCTTTACGAGAGCGCGTATTTTCTTTTTTATCGCATCATCGCGTTTTGGCGCGGACGAAGTTGGTAACTTGGCGGCAGCGGCCTTGACGTGTTCAACCCCAATCCTCTCGATATTGACGCTTGCGCGATTGAGCTTCCAATAATCAATAACAGCGCCATAGCTATTGTCATTGCTAATAATATAGAAGTTTTCTTCACCTCGTTCGACAAGACTGCCAAGACAGCTAGCGAGTTGAAAATCGAGATAATTTTTGACTTTCTTTTTATTGTCCATTACTTTCAATTGTAATTTTATGGGAGAATGATGCAGAAATCCGCAGTCTCCAACGGATATTTTTGTCCCCTTCGCACAAAATATAATAACGCAATCGTCCGCAGTCAATTCAGGAATTTTTGAAGACCCGTTTTTATAAATATTCTCGTAATCAATCAAATAGGTTGCCATATTTCACTCCATTCTCATTCTAATTAAGTTCATCTGTCATCTCAATGGGCTATCAGGCATCAATTCCTAGAATCAAGACAGGAACATCAATGTTGGAGGTTCCACGCTTCGTCAAATCCCACGCGAATTGCTCAAAATAAGAGACACCAGTACTCATATCATCTGCGAAGTTTTTCACGGGGACAATCTCAATCCCAGTATCAATTAGTCCAAAGTTGCTGAATATCGTCATTTTTGCACATACGTTATACACCATAAAGGCATATTTACCGAATTGTACCTCTACACCAAGTTTCACGCCATCCTTCAAAAAATCCATGTCACGGAACAGTTTTACGGGAGAAGATTTTGCGGGAATGTATCCGTCTAGCCATTTCCCGTGAATATAATCACATTCAATCTTATGATTTTTCCAACCCATCGGGTTTAGTAGTCGCTTAAATTCCCTGTTCAATTCAGATGGTGAATATAATAAACGGCCTGGCATTGTTTTTTCTTCACTAACTTTTAGCTTGAACTTTTGCGCCTCAATATCATGAATTGCCTGTTGAATTTCATGATATTCATTAAGATACCGGGAAATTACCTCTTGCTCACCGCCATTAAAACTATATTGCGCGACAATTTTCATAGCAAATTCCCTTGGTTAAGCTCCCGCCATTGTTCTGGAGTTTGCGCTACCTTTTCCCTGCCTGTAGGCTGATATATCGCTTTGCCAATTGGGCGTGTTTTTAATAAGCCATTCTGCAACAGACGAATCCGCTCTTCCGCAATCGCGCTATAAGAAGCGTCTCGCTCAATCATCATACCGCGCCGATTGTGTTTGAGCGCGGCGATTACACTACTGCCCACTCCGCCAAACGGATCCAGAACCCAGTCATCTTCATTTGTCAGCGCAAGAACGCATCTTTCTATCAATTCGACCGGAAATTGACAGGGATGTTCCGTCTTTTCCGGATGGTTCGCTTTGACATTAGGAATTTCAATGAGTCCCGTCTCCCATTCCTGACATAAAATTCGCCAGTAGTCCGATGGATTTTTCCCCAATGGATTGCCGCTGGGCTGACCTGCCTTGGGACCTTTGTAATGCAGTTTCCCCGGATACTTGGACGGCACACGAACAGCATCCAAGTTAAAGGTATAGGTATCGCTTTTGGTAAACCATAACAGAACTTCATAGCGCCCGGAAAATCTTTTGCTCGCATGTAAGCCATGATCAAAGTGCCACACAATACGATTGCGCAAGCGCATCCTCAGCTCTTTGAAAATAGGATAAAAATAAATATCCAAAGGGAAAACCTCTCCTGAATTTATATAATTTCCGACTTGCCAGACAATACTTCCGTCCACCGTAGCTACACGAAACAGCTCTTCTATGACATTTTTTTGCCACGCGAGATAATCCTCAAAACGAGCCTGTTTTTCATATGCTTTACCTAGATTATAGGGCGGAGAGGAAACGATCAATTGAAAGCGTCCCGCAGGAAGCGCGCGCAATCTTTCCAGCGCGTCTCCCTGACAAAGCGCAATCCGGCCTTGCTCGTCAAATTCATGAGAAACGGGACAATTCTCTTTTAACACGCGCGATCCTTTGGTTAAGCCAGACACTGCCTGACTGCTTCCGCCACATGCTTGACCGTCAGCCCAAAATGCTCAAACAAAACATTCGCCGGAGCGGAAGCGCCAAAGGTATCAACACTGATCACTTTCCCATGCAGACCTACGTATTTGCGCCAAAAATCTCCGTGCGCAGCCTCAATGGCAATCCGACGAACCTGTTTTCCCAGCACGCGCGCGCGATATTCCGCGCTTTGGCGATCAAAAACATTCGTCGAAGGCATGGAAACCACGCGTGCGGCAATACCCTCCGCCTCCAGCGCAACCTTTGTCTCCAGCGCCAGCTTGACTTCTGATCCGGTAGCGATCAGCACGACACGCGGCTCTTCGGCGGCCGCCAGAATATAGCCGCCTCTCCGTATGTCGGCGGCATTCACATGCTTTGTAAGCACGGGTAAATTCTGCCGGGAAAGCGCAAGCAGTGTAGGGCCGTCCCTCCGCTCAATCCCCGCGATCCAGGCAACAGCGGTCTCCACCGCGTCGCAGGGACGCCAAACATCTAAATTGGGAATCAGGCGCAATCCGGGAATCTGCTCAATCGGCTGATGGGTTGGCCCATCCTCCCCCAAACCAATGGAATCATGCGTATAAACCATGATCTGCCGCTGGCGCATCAGCGCAGTCATACGAATCGCGTTTCTCGCGTAATCCGAAAACACGAGAAACGTGGCCGTATAGGGAATGATCCCGCCGTGAAGCGCCAAACCATTGGCAATCGCGGTCATGCCGAACTCGCGCACGCCGTAATAGCAGTAATTGCCTCCTTCCCTGGCCGTGACCCCCTGACTGCCCTTGACAAAGGTCAGGTTAGAGCCAGCCAGATCGGCAGAGCCGCCAAAAAGCTCCGGCAAACGCGGCAGCACAGCGGAAATGACATTCTGACTCGCCTTGCGGGTCGCAATGTTTTCCTCTTTTTCCTGGCAGTCCGCCACAAGGCGATCTGCCGTATCCCGCCAATCGGCAGGCAGTTCGCCGCGAATCACGCGCCGTTCAAATTCAGCGGCCAACTTCGGATAGGCCGCGCGGTAGGCGGCAAAACGCTTCTGCCAGTCCGCTTCAAACGCCGCGCCTTTTTCTTTTGCGTCCCAGGCCGCATAAATTTCAGCGGGAATCTCAAACGGCGGAGACGTCCAGCTCATTGCCGCGCGCGCAGCGGCAATTTCCGCGTCGCCCAGCGGGGAACCGTGGCAATCATGGCTGTCCGCTTTGTTGGGAGCGCCCATACCGATAACAGTCTTGCAACAAATGAGCGTAGGTCTTTGCGTTTCCGCACACGCGGACAAAAGCGCAGACTCAATCGCGTCCGCGTCGTGTCCCGGCACATTGGGGATTACTTGCCAGCCATAGGCCTCAAACCGCTTGGGCGTATCATCGGAAAACCAACCCTTCACTCGGCCATCAATGGAAATGCCATTATCATCATAAAAGGCGATTAGCTTCCCAAGTCCCAGCGTACCCGCAAGCGAACAAGCCTCATGGGACACTCCTTCCATCAGACAACCGTCGCCCAAAAAGGCATACGAAAAATGATCCACAATGACATGGCCGGGACGATTAAACGTATCGGCAAGAACTTTTTCCGCCAGCGCAAAACCGACCGCGTTGGCGATTCCCTGCCCCAGCGGGCCGGTCGTTGTTTCCACTCCGGGCGTGTGACCTGTTTCTGGATGTCCGGCAGTCTTCGCGCCGAACTGCCGGAAATTTTTCAGGTCCTCCATAGAAAGAGCATAGCCAGTCAAATGCAGCAGGGCATAAAGAAGTATTGATCCATGCCCATTGGAGAGCGTAAAACGGTCGCGGTCAGGCCAGCGAGGATTACCGGGATTGTGCTTCAGGAATCGCCGCCAAAGAACTTCGGCGATTTCAGCCATGCCGAGCGGCGCGCCCGGATGCCCGGAATTGGCCTTTTGAACCGCGTCCATGGAAAGCGCGCGCAGCGCGCCAGTCAGTGGATTTTGCAAAAAAACGCCCCGCGCCGCGCTGTTCGTCATAACCTTTACCGCCCCAAAAGGAAAAGTTGCATTATCGGCAAAAGCGTCGGCTTTGGATAGCGGGAGCGCCCCGCGTTTTCATTCGTCTGCGTGTCTCCGCAGGTTACGTGTTACCCTTTCGATTTATTTTTCCGGAAATAATTATGGCCGTTGCGCAAATCAGCGTTTTTTTGGAAAACCAGCCGGGACACCTCAAGCGCATCCTCGCCGCATTTGAGATGGAAGGTATCAATGTGCGCGGTTTTTCCGCCTCGGATACCGGAGATTATGGAATCGCGCGCTTTATTCTGGACAAACCGCGCAAAGGTTTGTCTGTTTTGCAGAATATGGGCTGCGCCGCCACGAGCGCGGAGGTACTTTGCGCGCGCCTTCCAGATCATCCTGGAGAACTTGCGCGCGTCATGGGCATTATTGCCGATGCGGGAATCAATGTCCTTTATGGCTATTCCCTGATCTCCGCCATCATCGCCATCCATGTCGAGAATATTGTCCAGGCGGAAGAATTGCTGCGCCATCAGCCCATTGAGCTGGTTACGCAGGATGAAATTTCCTCTCCTCAGGATAACGCCTGAACTCCGAAAACCGCGCTTTCTCTGCTCTGCCATGTCCGACTTTTCTTCTTCCGCGTCTGCTTTCTACCAGCCAGAAATTGAAACTTTGCCACGCGAAGCCATCCGCGCCCTGCAACTGGAGCGTCTCAAAAAACAAATCGCCTGGGCCTATGCGCGCGTGCCATGGTATCGGGAAGCCTTTCTGAAACGGAAAGTCAAGCCGGAGGATATCCGAAGCCTTGAAGATACGCGGCTTCTGCCCTTCACTGACAAATCCGTTCTGCGCGATACCTATCCTTTTGGCCTTGTGGCCGTGCCACTGGAAGAAATCGTGCGCTTGCACGCCTCTTCCGGAACAACCGGAAAACCCATTACCGTCGCCTACAATCAGCATGACCTGCAAATATGGAGCGAATGCGTCGCGCGAATCGCGGTTATGGCAGGCGTTACCCGCGCGGATCGCGTCCAGATGGCCTTTGGCTATAACCTTTTTACTGGCGGCTTTGGTCTGCATTACGGCTGCGAGCGCCTGGGATGCCTGATTGTGCCTGCCGGAGCCGGCAATACCGAACGGCATTTGATGATGATTCAGGACTATCAGACTACCGCTCTGATTTCCACGCCTTCCTACGCCATGCATCTGTGCGAGGCAGGAGAAGCCAGCGGTCTGGACTGGAAAGCGTCCAGTCTGCGCATCGGCCTTTTTGGCGGCGAACCATGCACACCGGGACTGCGGCATGAACTGGAACAGCGGATGCATATTCGCTGCACCGATAACTATGGCTTAACCGAAGTCATGGGCCCCGGCGTTTCGGGGGAATGCCTTTGTTCCCGCGATGAGCAGCATATCAATGAGGATCACTTTTTCTGGGAAATCGTGCATCCCGAAACGGGCGAGCCGGTATCCGAAAACGAGGAAGGCGAACTTGTGCTGACTCCGCTTTCCAAAGAGGCGTTTCCGGTGCTGCGCTACCGGACACGCGATTTGACCCGCGTCACCACAGAACCCTGCGCCTGCGGGCGCACTCATGCCCGCATGAGGAAAGTCCGCGCGCGCACGGACGATATGCTCATTATCCGCGGCGTCAATGTGTTTCCCCGGCAGGTGGAAGATGCGCTCGCGGGCATTGAGGGCGTCACCACGCACTATCGCATCGCGCTGGATAATGAGACCGGACTTGACCGCATGACGGTCATGGTAGAACTTACGCCAAGCGCCTTTTCGGATTCATTTGAGGAAATGGACCACTTCCGCCAGCATGTTGCCGCCCGCCTGAAACAGGCGCTGCAAGTTTCTGCCGTAGTGCGGCTGGTTGAACCGGGAAGCATCGCGCGCGCTTTTGGAAAAACACGGCACGTAGAAGATCAAAGAAACAAGGCATAAGCGAAAAATCTTCTCCCAAATTAGATTTTCTGGATTTGACCATGAAGAAATGTGATCTCTTGCAAGTTCACATGGGAAAGGAGCTGGACGCCCCTTTGCCTCTTGGTCCTCCAAATTCTTTCCTACAACATACTCCCAAATATTTCCCTTGATCTTCTCATCCTTAACAGGATTGGCCATCTTGCCGCGTTTTTGCTCTGCCTTGGAGTAGTTTTATAAGTTGTGCCGATCTCCAGTCCTGCATGTAAGCAAGGAACCATAATTGGATTGTGTGTTTCAACCTAGCCTTTACTGAATACAAACATGTATTCAAACTTATCGTTATAGCGACGACGGTAGATTTGGGGAATAGGATTCTTTTTCCTGAAAATCATCGTGTCGTGAATATTGAATCCTGCCTCGTTGAAGCCTAGTGCATTCCTAAAACTGGCGCCAGTTTCACTGCCGTTAATCGTCGTGGTATCTCCAACAATCCAAACAACAACACCGCCGGGCTTAATGATTCGGTAGAGTTCTTTGGCGACGTATTCAAAAGGGAAATGGTACCCCTTGTATGTTTTCAAATTGTCGTAAGGGGAGGGGGGAAGTCAACACCATATCGATGGAGTTGTCGCAAAATTCCTTCATAACATCAAGACAGTTTCCTTCAACTATCATTTTTGCACACTCATTGATTCAGTTCCCAATGGCTAGAATTTCGTTGTTGGCAACAGATTGAACGGTCCTGATACGACTTTCAATCTTATGCACTTTGGCAAGTTCTTTAAGCGCTTCCTCATGACTCATTCGCATGATTTTTTCTCTTTCCTTTGCCAGATAGGTCAATGCTTCATCTTTGGCAACCGCAATTGTTTCAACGGCAGCTTGCTTCTCAGCTTTCCATAAATCATCTACTTTTTTGGAAAAACTGAGCATTGTTTTGTTGACCGCTGACCAATAAGGTCCGGCTTCCTTTGATGGATTCAATGCAGGGATTGCCTTGAATACCAATTCAAGAAGTTTCTCTGTCCTTTGATTTCCTTCTTTCTGCGAAAACAACGCAAGCATGTACCTCTCCACATAGACGAAGATGATCAATCAAGGCAGATACACTATCCGCCTTGATTTCTGAGGTAAGTTTTTTTCGAGCCTAGTGGAATCATCCACAAAGCTGCCGCTTAACTTCCTAACTTCTTCAACCCAATATTCTCTTCTATCAATAGCTTGTTTCGTAATAATTTTGCTCATTCTTGTATCTCTCGTTTTATTAGTTAATTTCATATGAAATTAACTACTCAACAGCCTTTGGCTGGAAATTTTTCTGCGAAAATTTCCATCATTTCCTTCTTGTTGGCATAGCCCTTCAAGTTCTCTGCCAAAGATAGCATTGCTGTAGCAGGTTCTTCCAAAGACTGAGCAAAGACTCTGAGCATGAGGATATGGGACAAGTCCTGCACTAGTGCAGCGGCCTTGGCTGGCTTCTTCTTGGGGAAGGGTGTGGATGCTGGCGGCTCTTCTGGAACTTCCTTGGCTGGTGTGGTTTCACCATTGAGCAAGAGGTTGTCTACGTTATAGATAGAGTAGTAGACCAGCCTTCCAATGTTCTTGAAGGGCATGGGAAACCTGCCTTCCTGCCTGAGCTTGGATTGCTGTTTGGAAGGCATGCCAATTTCTTCAGCCAGTTGTTCAGGTGACATGAGCAACTTGCCTTTGGTTCTTTTTTCAAATAATCAATCAGTTGCCGACCCACCATCTCTTATCCGTTTTCTTGTCTAAGACCCTGTGCTACTGCTATAGTGGCAGACTCGCGTCCCTGTAGTTCAATGGATAGAACAGATTCCTCCTAAGAATCAGATCCAGGTTCGATTCCTGGTGGGGACGCCACCACTTGACAGCATAAGCAAAAACAGGCAGCCACTGGCTACCTGTTGTCGTTTCTGATCCTCATCTTCTTCTGTTTCCAGTGCCAAATTTGTTCCACAAGCGGGCTGGAATAAGGTGGATTTCGCGGGATTGCAAGTTACTAGATTCTTTTGAAATCAACAATTTAGGAGTTTCATTGCCCCCTCTGGAATCGCTTAGGAGGCACTCGTTCTATCCATTGAACTACGAGGAGAAAGGCGCTTTCTGTTTTGTAAAAACAGCGCGAAGTCGCGCCCGCCTGGAAAAACGAGCGCGAAGCCTATCATAAAGCCCCCCCCCCCCCGCAAAAGCCGCCTGTTTGTTGCGGCTTTCAGGATTCACGGCAAAAAGCCCGCCTGCTCTGCTCAGCTCGGCGTAGCGGAAACAGAAGAAAAAATCAGCAACGGATCGTCACGATTCGCGCCGAACAGCATCAAACGCGGCGTTCCGCCTGATTCTTCCAATCTCCAAAACGCGACGGTTTCCAAAAGCTGAAAAAACGCGGTTTCCACCTCCATGTTTTTGAAACAAAAACGGCGACTTGCGGCCATTTTCCCAAGAACCAGCGCGCCTCCCTCCGTACTTTCCCAAGTCCCCGCAAACGAATTGCAGCCGCCAAAACCAAAAACCTTCCCCTCCGCCGAAAAGCGCAGCCTAAGCGTATTCGGCAAAACGAAATCCCCGCCGAAATCCCGCGCCATGCTCTCAAGACGCCATTCCACATCAAACAGGCGTGTCACTGCGGCTGAATCTGACAAAGCTCGTGAATCCGACTCCGAAGACGCCTGAGACGCCGGCGCGGATACGCCACCTTCCGCCGTCGGAGGTTGGACACAAGCGCCAAGCGCCAGCACAAAGAAAGAAAAAAGCACGCACCGCATAGCAACACCTCCAGAAAAAATACAAACCTGGTCAACATAACAAGATGCGCGGAAAACGCAAAATGACAATGCGCCGCACCGAAACACGCCGACTTTCCTCAAAAAATATTAGATTCAAGACAGACCTATTTTGCATGAAAACATTTCGGTTTTTTATATTTTCCTTCATCGAGAGCGCAGATAAATCTTGTTACCGATCTTTTTCCGCCCTCATCGTCCCGCGTTAGCTTGCGCCGAACCGTTTTACTGGCATCAGCAGTATGACGTTTTGGCGTTTTGTCCTCCTGTGACGGGAAAAAAGCGCCGCGCCAAACACACAGCGTTCTTATTTGAATAAGTTATATGCAAATAAAAAAAATGTATTGGTTTTGAATAAGCAGCTGCGTCAATATGCTTTCCATATCGCGGTCAGGAATAACGTTTTTTCAAGTCTGCCGCGATTTTCATCCATGCCACCGCGCGTACTTTCAGGAGAACACATGCGCCTTGCCGCCCTTCTTCCCGCTGCCGCTTTCGCTCCGCACCTGCCAGCTTCACCGGCTGCGTCTGCCATAACACACTCCGGTCAAAAAACGCCAGCGGCAAACGCCGCGCGCGCGTACCGCTTTGTGTTCAGTGACTGGCTCTCGCCACTGGCCTGGAGCGCGTTTGCCGCAGTCACCCTGCTCTGGCCCAATCAGTCTGCCGGATTTACGGACTGGGCCTACACCAAAGAACTGGGCGAAGGCGCGCTCGTCCTTGCCGCGATTTGGGCAGTTCTGGCCTTTTTGGCGGGATTCTTCGTTGTGGCGGAGCGGCAGTCTAGCCAGACTGGAAAACTTACGCCGGGCGCGCGCGTACTCGCGGCATTTTCCCGAGCCGCGCCCTGGATTACCGCGATCGCCGTGCTTTTGGCGCTTTGGGAGATTCTCACCGCCAAGACCGGCATTCTGTCTCCTCCTTTCTTCGCGCCGCCCTCCAGCCTTATTGAGGTCTATCTGGAAGAATATGTCCGGCTTCTGGACTGCTCGGTCAATACGCTCGCGCTGCTGGGCAAAGGAGTGCTTTGGGGCGGAGTGGTCGGATTTCTGCTGGGCGTAGGCATTGGCTGGTCCAGGCGCATCGGCTATTGGGCGCATCCGGTATTGCGCTTAATCGGCCCCTTGCCGCCTACCGCGCTTTTGCCGCTGACTTTCTTTATTTTCCCCAGCAGCCACTCCGCGTCCGTTTTTCTGATCGCGCTCGCCACCGCTTTTCCTGTCGCTATCCTTACCTGGTCAGGCGTAGCTGGCGTACACAAACATTACTATGATGTGGCGCGCACATTGGGCGCATCCGAATGGTTTTTGATCCGCCGCGTCGCGATCCCGGCGGCGCTGCCGCAAGTCTTTGTGGGGCTATTTATGGGCTTTGGCGCGTCTTTCGTGGTCATTGTCGTCGCGGAAATGCTGGGCGTCAAATCCGGTTTGGGCTGGTATCTCACCTGGTCGCAGGGCTATGCCGCCTATCCCAATATGTATGCCGCGCTCATTCTCATGTCCCTGCTGTTCTCCGGACTCATCTCACTCCTTTTCTTCGCGCGCGACCGCCTGCTCGTCTGGCAGAAAGGCACTGTGAAATGGTAAATCCGACAGAATCTCCCGCGCTGAACATTCCGCCTGAGGAAATCAACGCCGCGCCGCCTGAATTCCATGCGCGGCCATACTGGGCGTCTGCTATTCATGTGCAACATGTCAGTCACGCTTTTCCTACCCCGGAGGGTACGCCCCTGCCGGTGCTGGAAGATGTGTGCCTGGACATCCGCCCCGGCGAATTTGTCGCTTTGCTGGGACCTTCCGGTTGCGGGAAATCAACGCTGCTTAGGCTGATTGCCGGTCTTGAGCCGCCGCTTTCCGGCACGATTATTCAGGATGACGCCCCGATTGTCCGGCCTGATCCTTCGCGCATCGTCGTTTTTCAGGACCCGACATTGTTTCCCTGGCGGACCGTGCGCGACAACGTGGCGCTTGGACTGGAAGCGCAAGGCGTCCTCAAAAAAGAAAGCGCCCGCGTAGACGAAGCCCTGCTGAAAGTCGGCCTGGAAAACTTTGCCAAGGCCTGGCCGCACCAGCTTTCTGGCGGCATGGCACAACGCGCGGCGCTGGCGCGCGCGCTCGTTAACAATCCCAAGCTCCTGATTCTTGACGAGCCGCTCGGAAAACTGGATTCGCTCACCCGCATTGAAATGCAAAGCGAACTGCTTTCTTTGTGGCGGAAAAACGGCTTTTCCGTATTGCTCGTCACGCATGACGTTGAGGAAGCGCTCATGCTGGCGGAGCGGATTGTCATTTTCAGCCCGCGCCCCGCGCGCATTCTCTCGGAAATTTCCGTTGATCTCTCCTACCCCCGCCATCGGGACGATACCGTCCTTACTGCCTTGCGGCATGAAATTCTCTCGCGGCTGGGTCTGGGAAAAAACTGGTAATCCGCAATCCGCCCACGATTTTTCTTTTTTCTGACTCCATACAAGGAAAGTACATGCCAAAAAAACGCGAAACAGACTCCGGCTGCGAGCTTTGCAAAACCACGAGCTGCCATCGGCGGGACAAAAATTTCCCCAGCTTTTGCCCGACTACCGCGCAGGATGAAAAATATTTGGCCAAAATCACGGCGCGGTACAGCAAGACGCCAAACACGCGCAAAATCGCGGAAGTCTCCGCCAGCGTGGAAGGCGATTACTACGGTATCGCCACGCGAGTAGAGGAAACGCTGATTTTCATCAAGCGCATGGGATACAAAAAAATCGGCGTCGCCAACTGCGTAGGGCTGATTGACGAAGCCAATATTTTCGCCAAAGCAGCCAAGGCCAAGGGCATTGAGGTCTATCTCGCCTCCTGCAAGGTCGGCAGTATTGATAAAACCGATTTTGGTCTGGCGGAGGGAGTCAAAATCAAACCCGGCGGCTTTGAGGCCATGTGCAACCCCGTCCTGCAAGCCGAGATGCTGGACAAGGCGGGCTGTGAATTCAACATCGTCATGGGACTGTGCGTTGGGCATGACACCTTGTTTATCGCGCATTCCAAAGCGCCGGTGACATATCTCGTCGTCAAGGATCGCGTACTTGGCCACAATCCCGCCGCCGCGCTGAACTGGACAAAAAGCTACTACGGGCGTCTGCTGGAGCCTGGATTTCTGGAACCCAGAAAACGTTGAAGCGGCAAGGGAACAAAAATCATGACGTCCCGCCACGAAACGCTTTCCTTCCCGCCGACGTCCGTTAACGTCCGCGCGCCGGACATGATCGGCAATCTCATCGGCAATACTCCTCTTGTGCGGCTGGATAAGGTCGTGGCGGATACTCCCGGAATTACCCTTTTCGCCAAGGCGGAATTCATCAATCCCAGCGGCTCCGTGAAGGATCGGGCCGCGCGGGCGATTGTTCTGGACGGGCTGGCCAGCGGCAAGCTCGCGCCAGGAAAAACGCTTCTGGACGCAACCAGCGGCAATACCGGTATCGCGTTTGCCATGCTGGGCGCCGCGCTGGGCTTCCCCGTCATTCTGTACTTGCCCGCCAACGCCAGCATTGAGCGTAAAAGCATGATCCAAAGCTACGGCGCGCGGATCGTGGAAACTGATCCGCTGGAAGGTTCAGACGGCGCGTATCTGGCGGCCAAAGCCGCGTTTGACGCGGATCCAGAGCGATATTTTTTCCCGGATCAATACAACAACCCCGCCAACGCAGAGGCGCATTACCAGACAACAGGCGTGGAAATCTGGGAGCAAACCGCGCACAGCGTCAGCCATTTTGTCGCCATTCTGGGTACTTCTGGAACCTTCACCGGTACGGCCAAACGCCTAAAAACCTTCAACCCTCTGATTCGCGCGCTTGCGGTGCAGCCAGATTCCCCAATGCACGGCATTGAGGGCGTCAAGCATATGGCTTCAACTCTGACGCCAGGCATTTTGGACGCCGGTCTCATTGACGAGACGCTCCTTATAAGCACGGAAGCGGCTTACGCCATGACCCGGCGTTTGGCGCGAGAAGAGGGACTGCATGTGGGCTGGAGTTCCGGGGCAAACGTCGCGGCGGCCGCGAACCTTGCCCGAATCCTTCCTTCCGGCGCGGTTATCGTCACGATTTTATGCGACAACGGACTGCGTTACGCCTCTTCAGGCGTTTGGGAGAACGCGCAATGATTCGCCTTTCCCAATCTCTTGCCGACGCAATCCGCGCCGAGGGGGAAAAAACCTATCCGCATGAGTGCTGCGGCGCGATCCTGGGAGAACTGGACGAAATGGGCCATCGCGTTGCGCATGAAATTTTGCCCATTCACAACGCGCGTGAAACCGAAGAGCAATACCACCGTTTTCGCATTGAAGCCAATGACTTTCTGCGGACGGAAGAAGCCGCCCGACAGAAAAAATTCGAGGTGCTGGGTTTTTATCACTCGCATCCCGATCATCCGGCGCGCCCGTCCGGTTACGACCAGGAATACGCTTTGCCGTTTTATTCCTACCTGATCGTCTCCGTCGCCGAAGGCCGCGCGAAAAATCTGACCAGCTGGAATCTGCGCGCGGATCGCAGTCAGTTTGACGAAGAAATCATTCAGGGCGCGCGGTAAACGCGCGTCAAAACCCATTGCATGAAAGGAATAAGCCAATGACCGTCACCTTGCGCATTCCCACCGCCCTGCGCTCCTTTACTGACCGGCAGACGGAAGTTGCCGTTGAAGGCCTCACGGCGGGCGCGGCCCTGTCCGCCCTGGCTGAGCGTTACCCCGATATCAAAACACATTTGTTTGAAACGGACGGAAAACTGCGCGCTTTCATTAATCTTTATCTTGACGGCAAAAATATCCGCAACGCGGACGGGCTGAATACGCCGCTTACGGACGGAGCAACGCTCACACTGGTTCCCGCCATCGCGGGCGGCAACCTTGAAGAAAGCCTCATCGCGCCCAAGCGTCTAACTCCGTTAAACGAAGAGGATCTGCAACGCTACAGTCGTCACCTGATCCTGCCTGAAGTCGGTATCCAGGGGCAGCAACGCCTGAAAGCCGCGAAAGTGCTGGTAGTCGGCACGGGCGGTCTGGGCGCTCCGCTGGCGCTCTATCTTGCGGCCGCGGGCGTCGGCGTTTTGGGTTTGGTGGATTTCGATACCGTGGAAGCCTCCAATTTGCAGCGACAGATCATCCACAGCACCCGGGATCTGGATCGCCCCAAAACCGCATCCGCCCGGGATCGCGTCCTGGGCGTCAACCCGAACATTCAGGTTGTTACGCACAATACGCGCTTAACCAGCGCCAACGCGCTGGAAATTCTGGGGCAATATGACATTGTGGCGGACGGTACGGACAATTTTCCGACCCGCTATCTGATCAACGACGCTTGTGTTCTGCTGGGTATCCCCGCCGTATATGGCTCCATTTTTCAGTTTGAGGGGCAAGCAAGCGTGTTTTACGCCAAAAAGGGCGCGTGCTATCGCTGCCTTTATCCCGCCCCGCCGCCGCCCGGTCTCGTTCCTTCCTGCGGAGAAGGCGGAGTGCTGGGAGTCTTGCCGGGCATTATCGGCTCCATCCAGGCCAATGAGGTCATCAAACTCATTGTCGGCGGCGGCGAAAGCCTGATCGGACGCTTGCTGCTGTTTGACGCCTGGCGCATGACGTTTAGCGAACTCACTCTGGAAAAAGACCCTGACTGCCCGATTTGCGGTCAACGTCCTTCCATTCGGGAGCTCGTGGATTATGAGGAATTCTGCGGCCTGTCCCGAAAACAGGAAGAAGCGCCGGTAGAAGAAATTACGGCGAAGGAACTAAAAACACGACTGGACCAGGGCGACTCCATCCAGCTGATTGACGTGCGCGAGCCGCATGAAAGCGCCGTCTTTAAATTCAAGGGGGCGCGCGCAATCCCTTTCGGCCAGTTGCTGCGCCGCATGGATGAGTTCAACCCCAAAAACGACGCGGTATTCATCTGCAAGGTCGGCCAGCGCAGTATCTACGCCATTCGCGCCTTGCGAGACGCGGGGTATCGCGGACGAATGCTCAATCTCAAAGATGGCTCCAACGCCTGGGCCGCGCATGTAGACGCGCATCTGCCTCGCTACTAAAGCCATGGCGACGTATTTTTTACTTCCTTTTTAGGAGAAACGCATCATGACAGACAAAAAACTCAACGCGCTGGGCAAAGACGCCGCGTTCCAGCTTGCCGACGTTCATAAGACCCGCCCGCAGTTTGGCGCAATCACGCCGCGCTGGACAGCTCGTTTTCTGGAATTCAAAAGTCTGGATTCCGGCGTATTCCGCGTCAACCGCGTAGTTGAAGGAGATACGCCGCTGGATGCGCTGTGCAGCCAGGATCCGCGCAAGATCGACATTCCAAAAGGATATATTGAGTATCAGGCCAAGCCGCGCGAATACCATTTGAGCAATATTTCCACCATCCTCAATGTAGATACCAAAGTTTCAGATGTATACGGCTCGCCTTACGACCAAACCGGCGAGCAGATTGCGCTGGCGGTTGAAAGTTTGCAGGAACGTCAGGAAAGTCAGCTCATCAATAATGATGACTATGGGCTTTTGAAAAACGCCGCAGACGGCCAGCGTATCAAACCACGCAACAAAAACGGCGCGCCCACGCCGGACGACCTGGATGATTTGCTCGCGAAAGTCTGGAAGCAACCTTCATTTTTCCTTGCCCATCCCCGCGCTATCGCCGCTTTTTTACGCGAATGCACCCGGCGCGGCGTCCCGCCTCCGACAGCGGAAATTTCAGGCGGTATATTCACGCTCTGGCGCGGCGTTCCGCTAATTCCGACAGACAAACTCTTTGTCGACGGGCTGAAAACACCCAAAAGCAGCGCGGGAAAAACCAACATCCTTCTGGTGCGCAGCGGAGAGACGCGGCGCGGCGTCATCGGCCTTTATCAAACCGGGCTGCCGGGAGCGGAAGCGCGCGGCCTTTCTGTGCGTTTCCGGGGAATTGATGATCAGGGCGTCGCCTCGTACCTTTTGTCGCTGTACTGCTCCGCCGCCATTCTGGCCGACGACGCGCTCGCGGTACTAGAAGATGTGGAAGTTGGGGAATACTTTGATTACGACAGGACTCAAAAATGAATCCCCCGTCTTCGGTATACGCGGATTTCAACCCGGAGGACTATGGTCTGCCGAATGAACAGGAGATCGCCTCCTGGATATCCGGATACACCGCTCTTCCTTCCAATTCTCCGCGCGCGCAGCCAATCACGGAAGGCGTCCATCCCGTAATAGTTGCGGAACAGAATGCCCGCGATTCCCATACCCGCGCGTATTTTTCTGACGAAAAAATCGGCAGGATTGACACGCCCCTCGCCTTGCGGCGCGTAGGCAGCCGCTCGCTCAAAAACATCCGGGAGGATTTTCCCATCCTTGCCGAGCGCATAGAGAACAAGCCGGTTATCTGGCTGGACAACGCGGCAACTACGCAACGCCCCAAACAGGTAATAGAGCGCCTTGTTCAGTATTACGAACATGAAAATTCCAACGTACACCGAGGCGCGCACGCGCTGGCCGCCCGTTCCACAGACGCTTATGAAGCCGCGCGGGAAAAAATCGCCCGGTTTATCGGCGCTCCAGACAAAGAAGATATTGTCTACGTTCGCGGCACGACAGAAGGCGTCAATCTTGTCGCGCAAAGCTATGTGAAGCCGCTTCTAAATCCCGGCGACGAAATCATCCTCACGCAGCTGGAACATCACGCCAATATCGTGCCGTGGCAACAAATCGCGCAGGAAACCGGCGCGACGCTAAGAATTGCGGCAGTCGACGAAACCGGGCAGATTCTTCTTTCGGAATACGCGCGGCTTTTCAGTAAAAAAACACGCTTTGCCGCTTTCACCCATGTCTCCAACGCGCTGGGCGTCATCACGCCCGCAGAGGAAATGATCGCCATCGCGCATTGTTTTGGGGTAGCCGCCCTGGTAGACGCCGCGCAGTCAGTTCCGCATTTGCCAATCAACGTCACCGCGCTGGACGCGGATTTCCTTGTCTTTTCCGGTCACAAGATTTTTGGGCCAACGGGCATTGGCGCGGTTTATGGCAAAAAAACGTTCTGGGAAGCCGCGCGCCCCTGGCAAGGCGGCGGCAACATGATTGCCGACGTCACTTTTGAACGCACGCAATACCGCGCCGCGCCCGCAAAATTTGAGGCGGGGACCGGGAATATCGCGGACGCCATCGGCCTGGGCGCAGCCTTGGATTATGTCAGCGCTATTGGCCTCGCGCACATCTCCCGTTACGAACATGATTTGCTGGAATACGCGACAAAAACGCTCTCTGAAATCAAGGGAGTCCGCTTGATTGGGCGAGCGGCGCAAAAAACAGGCGTACTTTCGTTTGTACTGGAAGGACGCTCCGTCGAGGAAGTCGGCCAGCATTTAAGCAAGGCAGGCATTGCGGTGCGCGCGGGACACCATTGCGCTCAGCCTATTCTGAGGCATTTTGGCCTGGAAGCGACAGTACGCCCGTCATTTGCTTTCTATAATCTTCCGGAAGAAATTGACGCGCTAGCGCGCGTTGTCAGATCGTTGGCATAAAGGAGAATGGGCATGAACATTGCGTCTTTTTCTCGTGTCCTGCAAGCATCGGGGCGCGCGCGGCTTGAAAATCTATCCGGCGAGATTTTCGGACATTACGCGCGTTATCCGGCGCTAGTCTCTTCCCGCGCCCCTGATATGCCCGGTCATTTACGCGCCAGCGCTGTCGCATCTCTGATTGACGCCTTGCGCGCCTTGATTTTCCCTGGTTTTTTTGGACTGCCTTTTGGCGCGCCAACGCTGGTTTGGGACCGCGCGACTTCATCCGCGCTGGCTCGCTCGGAAAATTCCCTGGACGCGCTGGCCGCGCTGCTGCATGAACAAATTTCTTCCGCACTCGCCTCGGTCGAAACAGCGGAAAACGCGCGGAAACCAGAAAAGACCTGGGAATTGGTTTATGCCTTTTTGGAAGAAATTCCCACTATCCGCCAGACACTCGCTACCGATGTGGAAGCCGCGTTTTCAGGAGATCCCGCCGCTTCCTGCAAAGAGGAAGTTATCCTCGCCTATCCTTGCGTTTACGCCATTACCGTCCACCGTCTCGCGCATCATCTGCGCGCGTTGGACATTCCCATCTTGCCCAGAATGATGTCCGAGCACGCGCACAGCCAGACCGGCATTGACATACACCCAGGCGCGAAAATCGGCGCGCGATTTTTTATTGACCACGGCACCGGCGTAGTCATTGGCGAAACAGCGCATATTGGCGAGCGCGTCAAGATTTACCAGGGCGTGACTCTGGGCGCGTTATCAACACGCGGCGGAAGAAGTCTATCCGGGCAGAAACGCCACCCTACCATTGAGGATGACGTAACCATTTATTCCGGAGCCTCCATTCTGGGCGGAGAAACAATTATTGGCACGGGCGCGGTCATTGGCTCGAACGTGTTTATTACTCAAAGTATTCCAGCTCAAACGCGCGTTAGCGTCAAAGACCCTGAACTGCAATTCATGACACGACGGCAAGAAAAAAGCGTGGAATTCAAACAAAATGGTTTTTGGGATTACGTGATCTGACAGGACAGTAGCGCCAATACTGCACAAATTTCTTACCTCAAAATAGCCATGTCCGCTTGATTCTACGCGCAAATTCTTCTGCCATCGCAAAACCAGCCAAGCCATCTGATACACGGAGGAGCGCGCCGAGATTCAGAAATCGTCGCAAGATGCGGCGTCAGTCAATAATATCCAATAATTTTCTCTTCCACAGATCGTATCCCGCTAAGGTTAAGTGAAGCCTGTCTGAGAATAATTCGTCCTTTAAAGTCCCGTCATGATTCATATAGTATTTCCCTATATCAAGATACTTTACCATTGCATGCCCGTTATATTTTTTGATGATCTCATTCACGGCGTTATTCCGTATTGTATTTTTATCATTGGCTCCAGTTCCGCGCGGCAAGAGCGACATGAGAATTATTTTTGCTGATGGAGCGTTCTCATGAAGTATTTTTATAATATTCCCGATCCCTGCCGCGATAGACTCAGGTTTATCTTTGTTGTTTGTGCCGATCATAAGTACAATATATTCAGGATTGATCCCGACTGAAAACTCTCCGTTTTCAAGCCTCCATAGTACATGTTGTGTTTTATCTCCAGAAAAACCGAGATTCATCAACTCAGAATTGTATTTATTCTTTAATTCGTTCCATGCAACCTGCCCGTTTGTATACTGAAATACATTTTTTTCCCAGAAATGCGTTATGCTATCTCCAATAAATATGATTTTTGGAGTTTGTATACGCTCATTTGTTTTGGCGATATGTCGTTCAACCCACCATGCATCAGAACTGTCAACAGGAATAATCGCTGGGTCATTCGCGGAAACCGCTGGAACAGGAATTTTTATGGCGTTTCCTCTTGTCCTGTCAGTGCAGCCGATGGCAGCAAAGGCGACGGTAATTGCTACAAATAATTCAATGAAATGCCATGGAATACTTGTATGGACGCAGAGATTTAAGAGTGAGTTTTTCCGCATAATATTTCGGTATTTTGTTGTTATTGGCAGTTAAAGGGGTTGGCGTGTGGTTGGTGATGTTGGTGATGTTGGTGTTTTTGCTGTTTGCGTATATCGGCTTTGGGATTGTGGGGTGGTAGTTGTGGATGTTAGATAGTGGCGTAGGGGGGTATGGATCTGTGTTTTGTGGTTGATCGGGTTTGTGCGGATGAGGGAGACAGATAGGGCAAAGCCGCCCGGTG
>JAIRPW010000024.1 GCA_031256795.1 Zoogloeaceae bacterium
CGGAGGAGACGGCGTCCGGTGCGAAGAGGCTGGAGCAGCTGGCGGGCGAGGTGTCGTCGACCATCGCGCGCTTCAAGGTGTAGGAAGAGGCGCGGAAACCGAGAACAAAAACCCCGGCAGAACCGCCGGGGTTTTATTATGCGCGCGATGATGGCGGAACATTTTTCGGACCTGGCGCTCCTTCAGCCTATTTTCCCGGACTGGCCGGCGCCGCGGCGCGTTCGCGCGATGCAAACCACGCGCGCGGGCGGCGTGAGCCTGCCGCCTTATGAGGCGCTAAACCTTGGAACGCATGTAGGGGATGCGCCGGAATACGTCCAGAAAAACAGGGAGATTCTATGCCGCGCCGCTTCTTTTCCCCAGAAACCCGTATGGCTTGCGCAAACGCACGGTGTAAAAGCTCTGGAGCTTTCTCCGGGAAAATCATTGTCTGCCGTACCGCCCGAAGCGGACGCCGCGATTTGCCGCCATGCGCTGACGGAAGGAGGGGGTATCTGCGCGGTCATGACGGCGGATTGTCTGCCCGTTTTGTTCTGCGCGCGGGACGGAAAGGCTGTCGCGGCGGCGCACGCGGGCTGGCGCGGACTGTGCGCGGGCATTCTGGAAAACACGCTCGCGGCCATGCGCGTTGATGTTGCCGACACGCTTGTCTGGCTGGGGCCTGCCATCGGTCCCGACGAGTTTGAGGTTGGAGAAGAAGTCCGCGCGGCGTTTATGGCGCGAATGCCGGAGGCTGCGGAGGCGTTTTCCCGCGCCGGGAGCGAAAAATCGCAAGGGGAGAGTTCTTCCCGCTGGCGGGCGGATATTTTTCTGCTGGCGCGGCAGCGTCTTTTACGGGCCGGAATACGCAAATCCCATCTTTTCGGCGGCGGATTGTGCACCGTGACAGACGCCGCGCGATTTTTTTCCTATCGCCGCGCCCAAAGACGGGGGACGGAAACCGGACGCATGGCCAGTTTGATTTGGCTGGAATGAACAAAAGCGGCAAATCGCCGAATGAAACGTAACATTCAGGCCGGAGCCGCAAAAGACTGCTTCAAAGGCAAGCGGCCTTACAAGGGAAAAGAGTCATGTTTTTTCTGGGACCGGCGCGATTTTCCGGACGCCGTTTCCCAGCATCTCCGCGACATGACGCCCTTCCGCGTCCTCAATGTCTACGCGAAAGACGCTGATATTTCTGCCGCTGGAAAGACAGGTTGATCTCGCGCGCAAAAAGTCGCCGCGCGGCGCGGCAAGATACACAATCTGGTTGGATTGCCCTACCGTGACGCTTTCTGTCTCTTTGCCCAAAAAGGACAAATTGGCATGAACGGCAAAGGTGAAATCCGCCAGTGTAAATAACGCGCCGCCCTGTACGGTATTTCCGGCATTTAGATGGGCGGCGGTGACGGGCATGAAGCAACATACAGACTGCTTGCTGGCCTCTTCAATTACGACGCCGCAGGAGGCGGCAAAACGGTCGGCGGAGAAAAAAGCGCGAATCGCTTCCAGGTCGGGCAGGGGCATGGCGTTTTTACGAGTGACAGGAAATCTAAAATTGCGGCGGAGCGGCGGCGGATGTTTTGGGCTCAAAACGCTCCAGCACATGACGGCTCATGCCTTTTGCGAGCTCCTCTTCGCCAAAGAAAATCCTTCCCAGATTCTCTTTGCGCAAAAAATCGGTTTCATCGTCGCTGTGCGTGCGGAAAACAATTTCGATACCGGGATTCAGGGCGCGCGCGGTTTCCGCCATAATCCGCGCGTCGACGGCGCTCTGACTCGCCACGACCAGCATGGCGGCGCGGGCGATATGCGCCTGAACCAGAACGGTGGGATCGGAGGCGTGTCCGCAGACCGCCGCGATTCCGCGCCGCCGCAGCTTTTCCACGCTTTCCCGGTTTTGCTCGACCACAACATAGGGAATATCCTGCGTTTCCAGCGCCTGCGCGATGCGCGCGCCCACCCGCCCATAACCGACCAGCACGACCTGGCCGCGCAAATATTTTTCCGCCGTGCTCATCGGCAATTGCGCGTAAGGCCCCGCGCGGCGCGCCAGCCGCCGCGCCAGAGCCGAGCGCGCCAGCAGCCATTTCTGCAATGGGGAAATCGCGGCGAAAATCACCGGGTTTAAAGCGATAGAAATTAAAGCGCCCGCCAGAATCAGGCTGACTCCTTCCGGGGGCAGCACCGCGAGCGACAGCCCCAAACCGGCCAGCACAAAAGAAAATTCGCCAATCTGCGCCAAACTCGCCGCTACCGTGAGCGCGGTGTTGAGCGGATAGTGAAAGGCCAAAACCAGAGTCATCGCGGCGGCAGATTTGCCGAGAATAATGACGGCTACAATGCCAAAGAGCCGCCATGGCGCGTCCCAAAGGATGTTGGGCTCAAACAGCATTCCGACCGAGACGAAAAAAAGCACGGAAAAAGCGTCGCGCAAAGGAAGCGATTCTTGTGCCGCGCGATGGCTGAATTCAGACTCGCGCATCACCATGCCCGCGAAAAACGCGCCCAGCGCGAAAGATACGTTGAAAAATTCAGAAGCGCCAAAGGCAATGCCAATGGCGGAAGCGATGACCGCAAGCGTGAAAAGCTCACGCGACCCCGTGCGCGCGATTTGCCACAGAAGCCAAGGTACGACGCGACGTCCCGCGATGAGCATCAGGGCGATAAAGGCGCTGACGTCCACAAGCACAGACCAAAGCGCGCGCCAGATCGGTTCAGAAGGCCGCGCCGCGTCCGCGGCCGCCGCTCCCGATTCGGCGGAAAGCGCCTGAACCAGAGGCGGTAACAGCACCAGCACCAGCACTGTGGCCAGGTCCTCCATGACCAGCCAGCCGATCGCGATTTGCCCATTGGCGCTGGAAAGCGCCTTTCTTGCTTCCAGCGCGCGCAAAAGCACGACGGTGCTGGCGCAGGAAAGGGAAAGCCCCAGCAGAATCGCCGCGTCCCATCCCCATCCCCAAAAACGCGCCATGCCCGCTCCCAGAAGCGTTGCCAATCCCATTTGCGCCAGCGCGCCGGGAATGGCAATGCGCTTGACTGCCCACAGATCCGCGGGGGAAAAATGCAGCCCTACGCCGAACATCAAAAGCATGATGCCGATTTCAGAGAGTTGCGAGGCCATTTGCGCGTCGGCGACAAACCCGGGCGTTGCGGGCCCCAGCAGCACGCCGGCGAGCAGATAGCCCACCAGGGCGGAAAGTTTCAGGCGTTCGGCGATAAATCCCAGCGTCAACGCCATGCCAAAACCGGCGGTGATCGTGGTGATGAGGGAAAAGTTATGCTCCATGCGGGAATACTTTTCACGAACGCGGATACGTTTGCCCCCGGTCGGAATCGAACCAACGCCTGATGATTACAAATCATCCGCACGACCTTCATGCTACAGGGGCGGGGAAAGGGCTTCCAGAAAGGCATGAATGACCGATTCGCAAGCGTGCCGGAGGAAGCGACGTCTATTACAGGGCGCGAATTATATTCCAGAGGCCGCTTATTTGCCTAAAATAGCGACTTCTTTATTTTTTTGACAGGTCGCGCGCGATGCCCGCCCGTCCCTCCGTTCCTTCTGCCGCCGCCAACGCTACCGACATTGCCCGTGAGGCATTCCGGCAGCTGGCCGCGCGGCGCATTCCGCCTACCCCGGAAAATTACCGCGCCCTGTATGGAGAAATTTCGGGCGTGCCGCAAACGTCTGAATCTGAAGCGACCTTTCCCGAAGAGGAACTGAAGCGTCTGGCCGCGCTTCTGGAGCAGCGGCGGCAGGGGCAAACGCGGCTTGTCCGCGAATTGAACGAGGGAATTCGGAGCCGGGATTGGGAGAGAGTCATTCAGCCGCTGGCCGACGCGATGCGCTCTTTCGCCGAACTACAGGAACTGACCTGGGGGAGGTTGATTCAGGAGCTTTTCCGCCAGTGGGAAAACAAGAGCGTTCCCGCTGGCCGCAAACGGGAAATGCTGGCGCACGTGCTTTCCGGGAGCGGCAATCCGCGCGCGCTCTTCGGACGCCTGGAAGGGTTGCGCCGCGCCTGGTCAGAGGGGGACGCCGCAGACATTTCTTTGCTGGATGACGCGGACGCTGCGGAGATTCAGAGCGCGGCGGACAGTCAGAATGCCGCGTTTGCTCCAGAAGCGGCGTCTCCTTTGCCTTCTGCGGGAAAAGCGGGCGATTTGCTTCCGGAATTTCGCGCTCTGCTTGCGGATGTTCTGGATGGCTGCATTACGCAGCTGCTCGCGGATCAGCCGCGCCTTGCGGAGGACGCGGCGGGTCTGGCGCGCGAAGTGCGTGCCGCCGTATCGCTCTCGCAGCTGGAGGAGATGCGCCAGACACTGAAACGCTTCACTTTTCGTCTGGCTTTGCTGATTGAGGATCAGACCGAGCTGCGCGCGAGCCTTTTAAAACTTTTGCGGCTCATCATCGAAAATATCGGCGAGCTGATGGAAGACGATCAGTGGCTGCACGGGCAGGTTGCGGTGATTCGTGACATTGTGGAAAAACCGTTGTCGCAGCGCGCGCTGGATGACGCCGAACAGCGAATGAAAGAAATTATTTTTAAGCAGGGACAATTAAAGGCAAGCCTGGGCGAAGCGCGCGAGGCGTTAAAAAATATTCTGAGCGGTTTTGTGGATCATCTGGCGGACTTTGCCGGCGCGACTTCTGATTATCATGACGCCATTGAGCGATGCGCGCGGCAGATCAGCGCCGCTACGCACATCAGCGAGCTGGAAGGAGTGCTCAAGGAAGTCATGGGCGCGACCCGCTCCATTCAGTTGAGCGCCCAGCGTTCCCGCGATGATTTGAACGACGCGCAGCAGCGCGCGCGCGCCGCGGAAGAGCGTATTCAGGGGCTGGAAAAAGAATTGAGCGAAACCAGTCACATGATCCGCCACGATCAGTTGACTGGCGCGCTGAACCGGCGCGGGCTGGATGAGATGTTGAGCAAGGAAATCGCCCGCGCAGGACGGCATGATCTGCCAATTTGCGTGGCGATGCTGGACATTGATGATTTCAAGAAATTAAACGACAGCCAGGGTCACGTTGCGGGCGATCAGGCGTTGATTCATCTCGCTTCGGTCATTCGGGACGTTTTGAGACCGCAGGATACGGTGGCGCGCTATGGCGGGGAGGAGTTCCTCATCATTTTCCCGGATACCGCGATGGAGGAGGCTTCGGTTGCCATGCAGCGTTTGCAGCGGGATTTGACGCGGCGGTTTTTTATGTTTCAGAACCAGCGGCTCTTGATTACCTTTAGCGCGGGCATTGCGCAGCTTGCGGCGGGAGAAGAGAAAGAAAGCGTCATTAAACGCGCCGACGCGGCCATGTATGCCGCGAAAAAATCCGGAAAAAATCGCGTCATGCTTTCGGAATAGCGGGTTTTGGCCGCGGAAAGCCCGGCTTCCGGCGCGCGGGCGGCGTTTTGCTTTGCGCGTTCAAGAAAACGCAAGCTCCGGCGGGCGTTTTCCATCGCTAATCCAGCGGGAGAGCAATTCGGCGGAACCGCAGGACATCGTCCAGCCCAGCGTTCCGTGACCCGTATTGAGCCAAAGTCCAGGAAGGGCGGCGGGGCCAAGTATCGGCACATTGGATGGCGTCGCGGGGCGCAGGCCGCACCAAAAACGCGGTTCCCCCTCGAAGGTAAGACGCGGGAAAATTCGCAGCGCGCGCTCCAGCACCGCATTGCAGCGCGCCGGATTGATTTTTTGGTCATAACCGTTGAATTCTGCCGTGCCCGCAATCCGCAAGCGATTTCCCAGGCGGGAAAAAACCAGCTTGTGTTCATCGTCGGTCAGACTGACAGACGGCGCTCCGGAATTCGGCGGTAAATCCAGCGTTACGGAATAGCCTTTGGCCGGGTAAATCGGCAGATAAAGGCCATAGGGACGTAAAAAGGGCGCGGAAAAACTGCCCAGAGCCATTACGGTTCTGTCCGCTAAAAATATCCGCCCATCCCTGAGGCGTACCCCGCAGACCGCGCCGCGCTCAAGCAGAAGGCTTTCGGCTTCGGCGTTGTACGCAAACCTCACCCCTTTCTGCTCCGATCTTTCCGCCAGCGCTTGTGTAAACAAGCAGGCGTCTCCAGATTCGTCTCGCGCGGTGTAATCTCCGCCCGCGAGCGTCAAGCTAGTGTTGGAGAGCGCCGGCTCGATCCGCGCGCAGCCTTGCGCATCGACGGGTTCGCGCTCCAAGCCGAATTCTCTCATCAGGCGCGCGGATTCCTGGGCGCGGGCATAGACTTTTTCGTCTGTATAAAAATGCAAAATGCCTTTTTGCAGGCCGTCGTACACAAGGTTGAAATCTTGTTTTTCCAGATTTCCCAGTGATTGGCGCAAACGGACAAGCTCTTCTCGGCTGTGGAGCGCCAGACGGGTAATGGCGCGGATGTTGGCGCGCGTCTTTCCCGGCAGACAATGACCGGCGAAAGACAGCGCCCACCGGTGGAGCGCGAAATCAAAGGGGCGAAAACGGAAAAGCAGCGGCGCGTCTTCGCGCCCCATCCAGGCCAGCGCTTGAGGAATCGCGCGCGGGTTTGCCCAGGGTTCGGCGTGCGAGACGGAAATTTGCCCGCCGTTGGCAAAGCTCGTTTCCTGCGCGGCGGCGCTTTGCCGTTCAATGACCGTTACTTCGTGTCCGGCCTGACGCAAATACCAGGCGCTGGTCACGCCAATGACGCCCGCGCCCAAAATCAGAATATTCATTATTAAGCGGATACAAAATTCGCAATCGGTTCGCGCCGCAACCTCGCAAGAAAAAACGTTACGGCGGATTGGGTAAGGCGAAATTGTGGGGGAAAGGCGCGTTTTACGCAAAAATTGATACGGATTCCGCTGGGTTTCCAGGCGCGAAAGCTCCGCTCCCGGTCGGGGAGAAGGGGTGTGACGCCTGCTTGTAAGCCTCTGCCGCAAAAGATTCAGAATACTTTCCGGATGCGTGCGGCGCGCTCGCGCCGGTATCTTCTGCGACATTCGCGCGTTCTTTTTTTGCCGTGCCGTCGGTCATTTCCTGCTGGGCGATGGCGCGCATGGCCTCCATTTCCATCTGGCTGGCCATAGCGGCGACGCTCCTGTCCTGCGGGGAAGGGTCGGCGGGCGCGAGCGCGGCGGCGCGGATACGCCGCGCGCGCGAAAGCGTTTCTTCCGGAGTTTTTCCGGCGGAGGCGTCAATTTGCACCTCGCCGCCAGTCGCGTACTTTTGTCCGTCCGGCCCTGTTTGATAGGTGTAGCTCGCGCCGCCTTTGGCAAGCCCGCCGCTGGCGGCAAGATGCTGTTGCTCGTGCTGGCGGACGGCGCGGTCTGTTTTTTTCAGTTCCTCAACTTCCCGGCGCTCGTCCTCGGACAGCGCTTCGTCGCTCGCGCTCTTGTCAATGGCTTGTTTTCTGCCTGAGGCGTCAGTGGTTTCCTCCGCTTTTTCGGTTTCAGGCGGGAAAGCGGATGTTGCGTTTTCTGACTCATCGTTAGCGGCGCTTTTTTCCGTAATGACGGCGCGCGCGCTCTGTCCCGCGCTTGTGGCAAAGCGCGACCAGTCCAGCGAGGCGTGAAGCGCGGAAATCATGGCGAAAAAATATGCGGCGCGCGAAAAAGACACGCAATAAACGACGAAAAGCGATTTTAATCATAGGCCATTCCGCCATGAATGCAAGCGTAAAGGAGGGCGGTTGACGTAGAATGCCTCTTTCTTTTCCCGTGATGAAGAGAGCATGAACGCAACGCTCCAGAGCAAGGCGGCAAGCAAGCGCAAAGGACGGTATCTGGCGCTGGTTCTGGGCGGATTTTTTGCGCTGGCTGTTGTTCTGTGGTTTTTGTTTTACGCGGGAGACGCGCCGTCTGGGGCGGCGGCGGACGGCAAGGGAAAGGAGACGCCCGCGCGGGTGGAAGTGGTTACGGTGCGCCGCGTTGTGTTTGTGGAAGAAGCGAGCGCGGTCGGCAGCTTAAAGTCGAATGAGTCCGTTCTGCTTAAACCTGAAACTTCAGGGCGCATTTTGGAAATTCATTTCAAAGATGGCGAAACGGCGCGCGCTGGGCAGTTGCTGTTTAGCTTGGACGCCGGCATTCAGGAAGCGGAGTTGCGTCAGGCGAAAGCGCAATTGGCGCTGGCTCAGGCGAATCACCGGCGCAGCGAAGACCTATTCCAGAAAAAATTTATTAGCCCGCAGGAGTTGGATGATACGCGCGCTACGCTGAAAGTCCGGGAAGCCAATGTGGCGTTGGCCGCCGCGCGTTTTTCCAAAACGCGCATCCGCGCGCCGTTTGATGGCGCGCTGGGCATTCGCAGCGTCAGCCCCGGAGATTACGTGCAGGAAGGCGCGGCGCTTGCGCGTCTGGAAGACATTCGCCTCCTGAAAGTGGATTTCCGTTTACCGGAGGCGCTATTTTCCCGCTTGCGTCCGGGTCTGCATCTGGAAGTGACGACCGATGTAACCCCGGATACCGTTTTCCCCGCAAAATTGGCGGTGATTGATCCCTTGATTGACGAAAACGGGCGTTCCGTCGCGTGCCGCGCGCTGCTGGATAACCGCGAAGGGCGTTTGCGCCCCGGCATGTTTGTCCGCGTGCGCATGGTTTTTTCTGAAACTTCAGACAGCGGAGCTTCCCAAGGCAGCTTATCGCTGATGATTCCGGAGGAGGCGGTAATCAGTGGCGCGATTCCGGCGGTTCTGCGCGTGGAGAGCGGGATTGCGCGTCATGTTCCCGTGCGTTTGGGGCGCCGCCGCGCGGGGCAGGTGGAAGCGCTGGAAGGTTTACAAGAGGGGGACGTCATTATCAGCGCGGGGCATCTGAAGGCGCGCGACGGCGCGCCCGTTGAGCCTGTTTTTTCGGAGAGCCGCGCCGAAGCGCCAAGTTGACGCTTGCGCCGCGTGTCTGCCGTACAATTTCCGCTTTCTTTTTCTTGTTGCGTGGATAGACCATGAGTACGCTTAAAGACGCCATGCGGCGATTGGGGGAAAATGCCCGCGCCGCCTCCCGGATTCTGGCCGGGGCCGGGACAGCGCAGAAAAACGCGGCGCTTGACGCCATTGCCTGTGCGCTCGCGCGTGAGAAAAACGCTGTGCTGGCCGCAAACGAGAAAGATATGGAGTGCGCGCGCGCCGCTGGTCTGGAGCCTGCGCTGCTTGACCGTTTGCTGCTCAGCGAAAAAGGCGTGGAGAACATGGCGGAAGGCGTGGCGCAGATTGCCGCGCTCGCTGATCCTGTCGGGGAAATGACGGATATTCGGCGGCGGCCTTCCGGCATTGAAGTCGGCAGGATGCGCGTGCCGTTGGGTGTGATCGGCATTATTTACGAGGCGCGCCCCAATGTGACCGCCGATGCTGCCGCGCTGTGTCTGAAATCCGGAAACTCGGCCATTCTGCGCGGCGGGTCTGAGGCCATTCGTTCCAACCAGACGATTGCCGCTCTGATACGCGCTGGGCTGGAGGCCGCCAAACTGCCGCCTGACGCGACTCAGTTGGTGCAGACGACTGACCGCGCCGCGGTAGGCGAGCTGATTGTTATGTGCGAGTATATCGACGTCATCGTGCCGCGCGGCGGCAAAGGGTTAATCGCGCGCTTGCTGGCGGAATCCCGCGTACCGATGATTCAGCATCTGGATGGAAACTGTCACGTATATATTGAGCGCTTTGCCGATCCGGACAAGGCGCTGGCGATTGTAGAAAACGCCAAGACTCAGCGGTACGGCACCTGCAATACGGCGGAATCCTTGCTGATTGATCAGGCTGTCGCTTCAGAGCTTTTGCCGCGTATTGGCAAAATGCTGCGGGAGAAGGGCGTGGAGATTCGGGGATGCGCAAAGACCCGCGCCCTGCTTCCTGGTGCCCTGGAGGCGACGGAGGAGGACTATGCGCGGGAATATCTCGCGCCGGTTATTTCCGTGAAGGTCGTGGCGGACATTGACGAGGCGATTGCCCATATCAACCACTATTCTTCGCGGCATACGGACGCTATTGTTACGGAGCATCATAGTCATGCCATGCGTTTTTTGCGCGAGGTGGATTCTTCGTCGGTGATGGTGAATGCGTCCACCCGATTTGCGGATGGCTTTGAATATGGCTTGGGCGCGGAAATCGGGATTTCGACGGACAAAATTCACGCGCGCGGCCCGGTGGGGCTGGAGGGGCTGACTTGTCAAAAATGGGTCGTGTTCGGGCATGGCGAGACGCGGAGATAAAAAATATAAAGCCGAATTGGGCCAGTTCATGACGCCTTCGGGTATTGCTCGCTTTATGGCGTCCCTGTTTTCCCCCGGCACGGCACAGGCTTGCCGTTTACTGGATGCGGGCGCGGGGCTGGGCGCTCTGTCCTGCGCTTTTTTTGACCGCTGGGCGGCAGGCGGGGTTGGCTTTGAGTCCGTTGAAGCGACGGCGCAAGCGGATGAGGCGTCCAAGCCGTGACGCCTTAATCCAGCTGGGCGAATGAGCGGGCAGCCAAGAAACTCTCACGCAAGACAAAATCGACTCCCTGCTGGAGACGTTGTTCAAATGAGCAAACGGGACGATTCCATCCGGTTCGCGCAACAAATGCAATGGAACGCGCTTTCTCGGCCCCTATTCCAATGCATGCGTTCGGGAAAAAATAGACCATGGGAAAGGCTGAAAGGTTGGTCAGTGTTTTGTATACTTCTCTTCTTATTTTTTCCTCGCGGACGGGCAAAGGGCGGAAGGAACTTTCATGAGAATTCTGGCAATTGCCAATCAAAAGGGCGGGGTCGGCAAGACTACGACGGCAGTCAATCTGGCTGCCAGTCTGGCACAGGAAGGACAGCGTGTTCTGCTGATTGATCTTGACCCGCAGGGCAACGCCACGACCGGCGCGGGTATTTTTAAACGCGAAGCGCTGCCTACGGTGTATCAGATGCTTCTGGGCGCGGCAGGTTTGCGCGAAGTGACGCTTTCTACCGCTTTTGGTTTCGATCTTCTGCCCGCCAACCGGGAACTGGCGGGCGCGGAGGTGGAGCTGGTGCAGCTGGAGCGCAGAGAATTTCGTCTGGCCGAGGTTTTACGGGAAGCGCCCTATGATTTCGCGCTGATTGATTGCCCGCCCGCGCTTAATATGCTAACCGTCAACGGCCTTGTGGCTGCGGATAGCGTTCTGATCCCCATGCAGTGCGAATACTACGCGCTGGAAGGGCTTTCCGATCTCGTCGGTACGCTGAAGAAAATTCGGATGCATTTGAATCCGCGCCTGGAAATAGAGGGGCTGTTGCGCACCATGTACAATCCGCAAAGTACTCTGGCGCAGCAGGTTTCCAGGGAACTGGAGCAGCATTTTGGCGCGAAAGTCTATGCAACTCTTGTGCCGCGGAACGTGCGCCTCGCGGAAGCGCCTTCCTACGGCAAGCCAGTGCTGGCTTTTGACAAAAACTCTCGCGGCGCGCAGGCCTATTTGGCGTTGGCGCGAGAGATTCTCTCGCGTGCCGGACAAAAATAAAGAGGAAAAGCCGCATGAAAATGAAAGGACTGGGCCGGGGCTTGGACGCGCTTCTCTCCGGGAATGAAGAGAAAACGACGGACGAGCGGCGTGATTTGCCAATAGAGCGGCTGCGGCCAGGGAAATATCAGCCGCGCAGCCGGATGGACGAAACGGCGCTGGAAGAATTGGCCGCGTCCATTCGGGCGCAGGGGATTGTGCAGCCGATATTGGTGCGTCCCGTGCGCGGAGAATCGGGTGCGGAGTTCTATGAGATCGTCGCGGGGGAGCGGCGCTGGCGGGCGGCGCAGCGCGCGGAATTGAGCGTAGTTCCGGCGCTGGTGCGCGTCATTCCCGATGAACAGGCGCTGGCTATGGCGCTCATCGAAAATATTCAGCGGGAAGACTTAAATCCGCTGGAAGAGGCGCAGGGATTACAGCGGCTGATTGACGAGTTTCGCCTGACGCATCAGCAAGCGGCGGACGCGGTAGGGCGCTCGCGTCCCGCGACCAGTAATTTGCTGCGGCTTTTGCAGCTTTGTCCGCCAGTGCAGGATATGTTGCTGGATAACAAATTGGAGATGGGACACGCGCGCGCGCTTTTGCCTTTGCCTGTCGATGCGCAGATACAGCTTGCGCGGCGCATCGCGCAAAAAGGTCTTTCCGCGCGGGACGCGGAACGTCTCGCGCGCCGCGAAATGGAAAAGCCAAAACCCGATACCGCACAAGAACCTGACCGCGATTTGCTGCGTCTGGAAGAAGAGCTTTCTGATCTTTTCGGAACTCGGGTGAATATTCGCGCCAATATTCGGGGCGCGGGGCATATTCGTATTGATTTCGGCGACCTGGAGCAATTGGAAGGTTTGCTGAGCCGCTTGCGCTGACGCGCCGGTTTTGGTTTTGCGCGATGTCATACGCAGACGGACAGAAAAATCCGCGTTTTGGCCGCTGGCGGCGCGGGTTTTTGTATTGCGTTGTTTTCGCGTTTTGCTTGATCCTCGGCGCGGGTTTTCTGGCGGCTCGGTTCTGGGTATCGTCCGCCTTGCCGCAATATCTGCCGAACCTTGAGGCGGCGCTGGGCGAAGCGCTGGAGCAGCCGGTAAAAATTCACGCGATTCAGCTCAACTGGCGCGGATTGAATCCAGAAATCGTCCTGGAAAACGTGCGGGTGCTGGCGGATGAATCCGCGGGATTTTCTGGGGACGCCGTGACAGTCGAGCGTGTCCGCGCGTTGTTTTCCTGGCGTTCGCTTGCGGATCGCGCCCTGGTTTTCTCGCGTCTGACGCTGGATCGTCCGCGCTTGGCGGCGTCGCGCGGCGCGGATGGGCAATGGCGCGTTCGTGGTCTGAGGGAGCGCGCGGCGGAGCGGGAGGATGCTCCTGTCTTGCGTTGGTTTCTGATGCAGCGCTATGTGCGCGTAAGAAACGCCGAGTGGAAGATAGAGGACGAAAGCGCCGCTTTGCCGCCGTTGTTATTTTCTGGCGGGATGCTGGACTGGCGCAATCATGGCGCGCGCCGCCGGTTTGGTCTGGTCGCGCGCGGGGAAAGCGATCCGGGGAAGGCTGCGCTCTTTCTGGACTTGCGTGGGGATATGACGGGCGAGGCGGACCGTTCGCCGCTGGAGTGGCAGGGCAATGTATATGCGCGCGCGGAGGCGGAGCGGCTGGCGGTCTGGCAGCAATGGTTGCCGCGCGTCTTTTTCAGGGATGGCGCGCCAGACGTTCAGGAAGAGCGGAAGCCGTTTTCCCTGGACGCGCAACGCGGCGCAATCCGGTTTTGGCTGGCGCGCGATGCGGGAAACTGGCAGGCGACGGCGGATTTTTTTCTTTCCTCCCCTGCGGCTCGTCTGGCCGCGCATCTGCCGGAGTTATTGTTTGTTGACGCTGGCGGGCGGCTGGAATTATCGCGGAAAAGTTCTGGCGAGTGGCTTGCGCAAAGCCGCCGTCTGCAATGGACAGAGAAAGCGGCGGCGCTTGCCGGGGCAGAGCCGGTCGCGCGCATGACGCCCATGAATATTTCTGTGCGCTGGCAGGAAATGGAAACAGAGAAAGGGGGAAACGCGAAAGAGGAAAGTTCTTCCCGCGCGCTTTTACTGCCCAGAACGTTTAGCGCGCGCGCCAACGCGCTGGATTTAACCGCGCTGCGGCGTATTTCGGCGCACCTGCCTTTTTCCGCTTTTGCGCGGGAGCGTCTGGACGCGATACGGCCGCGCGGGATGCTGCGCGACGTCGTGCTGGAGTGGCGGGAAAAAGGCGCGGAGAACGAGGCGGGCGCCGCGCCGTCATACGCGCTCAACGCGAAATTTTCTGATCTGGGCGTAGCGGCGTATGACAACCTGCCGGGCGCGGAAAATCTTTCTGGGGAACTGCGCGTTACGGAAGCGGGCGGGGAATTGACGCTGCAAAGCAGGGTCGCCGCAGTATCCTTGCCTGCCGTATTTACGGAGCCGCGCTTTCCGCTGGATCGTCTGGACGCGGAAATTCATTGGCGGGCGCTGGAGAAAAATGATCGTGTCGCGGTAGAAATTCGGCGTTTGGCGTTTTCCGGGCCGCATCTGGCAGGAGATGTGCGCGGGCGTTATGAAAGTCGTCCGGAGTCGGCGGGGCAGATTGATTTGCGGGGAAATTTCAGCCGCGTGCGCGCCGCGGAAGTCTGGCGCTACATCCCAAAAGTTTGCGGCGCGTATGTAGCGCCCTGGCTGCGCCGCGCGCTTCTGGAAGGGGAGAGCGAGGCGGATCTGGTGCTGCGCGGCAATCTGGATCATTTTCCTTTTCCTGATGTGCCGGAAGGCGCTTCTGACAACGAAGGCGCGGATATTTTCAGAATTTCCGCGCGCGCGCGCGGAGTGCGCTTGCGCTATAACCCGAACTGGCCGGACATAGAGGGGATTGCCGCCAATATGGAGTTTGGCGCGGGGATGAAATTGGCGGTGCGCGCCGCGCGGATTTTCTCCGCGCGCATTCATGACGATACGCGGGTCATTATTCCCGATTTTTCCGATCCGGAGCCGCGCTTGCTGGTCACGGGGAATGCGAGCGGGGATACCGCTGAATTTTTGCGCTTCATCGAAAAAAGCCCGGTGTCCGGGATGATTCATCATTTCACCAGCGACATGGAAAGCACAGGTACGGGCAGCCTCGCGCTCGCGCTGGACGTCCCTTTGCACCGCACGGAGGACTCGACGCTGACGGGAGCCTATCGGATGAAAGACAACACGTTGCGCTTCCTCCCTGGGGTTCCCGCTGCCCGCGCCGTGCAGGGAACTCTTCTTTTTACGGAAGGGCGTTTGGATGTTCCGGAAATGACCGGAGAGTTTCTGGGACGGCCCGCGCGTCTTGGCGCGCGAACCGAAAAAGACGCTGTGCGCATCAATATTGCGGGAAATTTGAGCGCCAAGGCGGTAAAGGAGGCTTCTGAAACCGCGGCTTCCGGCGATGTTTCCCTGCCCCCGGTTTTGCGCGAGGCTATTTTCGGGGAGACGAACTGGCGCGCGGAGATTACGGTTCGCGGCGCGCAGACGTCGCTTTCGCTATCCTCTGATCTGGAGGGGCTGGCTTTGCGCGTTCCGCCTCCCTTTGCCAAGGCTGCGGCGGAAAAATGGCCATTTGTTTTCCGCGCGCAATTTCAGCCGCAGTCGGCAAGCCGGATTGCTTTCACAGTAGGCGCGAGCGCCAATCCGCGCGCGAGCGCCCAGCTTTTTCGCCGTAAAGGGAAATTTGAGCGCGGCGCGATTGCGCTGGGACGCCCTTTGCGTGTTCCAGACAAAGGAGTCGCGCTTCTTGTCCGCCAGGGCAAGCTAGACGCTGACTTGTGGCGGGAATGGCTTGGCGAGGCCGCGTCTGGGGAGAAAGGCAAGGCTGCGGCAGTTTCAGGCGTGGAGGCGTCGTCGCCGCCGCTGGATATGTTCACTCTGATTCAGCTGGACGCGCAGGAATTCTCAATTTTTGGAGAAACCTTGCGGGAGGCGGGCTTGCGCTTTACCCCGCGCGGGGAAAACGGGCAAAACGGCTGGCGGCTTATGGTTGCCGCGCAGGAAGCGCTGGGCGAAATCAGCCTGGAAAAGAGCGCGAACGCGGCGGGGCGGGAAATTTTGAATGTTGATTTGCGCCGTCTGCGCCTTTCGGATCGCTCGGCTTCCGTGAAAGGAGGCGCGGAAAAGGAGAACGTTGAAAAAACCGCGCAAAAAACGGACGCCGTAAAGAGTTTTCCCGCGCTGAAGGCGCGCATAGGCGATCTTTTTTTCGGCGCGCGGCGCCTGGGACAGTTAACGCTGCGGGCGGAAAATGTGGAGGAACGCGGCGTCAAGCTCTGGCGGCTTTCAGAAATCGCGCTGGAAAATCCTGATGGAAAATTGTCGGGGCGCGGCGTCTGGCGGCCTCTTCCAGAAAGCCAGACCCGCCTTGACCTGAGTCTTTTGACGGCGGACAGCGGCAAGCTGCTGGGGCGTCTGGGGTATCCAGACATGCTGCGCGGCGGCGCGGCGGAGTTGTCAGGAGAAATTTCCTGGCGCGGCGGCCCGCTGGATTTCGATCTGAAAGCCTTGCGCGGGCGTTTGGGGCTTACGGCCAGCAATGGACAGTTTTCTCGCGTAGATCCGGGCGCGGGAAAATTGCTGGGACTGCTGTCGCTGCAATCCATATCCCGGAGGCTGTCGCTGGATTTTCGGGATATTTTCAGCAATGGGTATGCCTATGACAGCCTAACGGCGCGCGTAAGTCTCGCGGACGGTATTCTGACGACGGACAAAGACATGAAAATTGTGGGTCCAGCCGGAACGGTGCTCATGAACGGATCGGTGGATTTGCGGCGGGAAACGCAGAACCTGGAGTTGACCATTCAGCCGGAGTTGGGCGGAATCGCGGCGGTGGGCGCGGCGGCGGTGATTCATCCCCTGGCGGGCGCGGCGGCGCTTTTGGCGCAACAGGCATTGAAAAATCCGCTCAACCGGATGCTCCGTCTGCAATATCAGGTCACGGGAAGCTGGAGTAATCCCGAGGTGAAGCACAAGGGTGCGGAACCGGTTTCTTTGACGCCGGAGAGGAGCGCGGAAGAGGCCGCGCCCATTTCAGATTCTTTGCCCGCGCCCTGAAGAGCTTCTGTAAGGCGACGGCGTTGTGAGCGCATTCAATCTACGTATAATGCGCAATATTCTGTTTTGTTATTTTTGATTGCCGCTCATGCCTTTCTCCCGTCCGCCTTTATTTTCGTCTTCTCTTCGCAGTCTGCCGCTGATTTCCAAGGGGAAGGTGCGCGACATTTACGCGGTGGGCTCGGATAAATTGCTCATTGTCACGACGGATCGCCTTTCCGCCTTTGACGTGGTTTTGCCTGACCCGATCCCTTTGAAAGGCCGTGTGCTGACCGCGCTTGCGGATTTTTGGTTCAGGCGTTTTTCCGCGCTCATCCCCAACCATTTGCTGGACATTGATCCGGAGTCTGTGGTGACGCCGAAAGAACGGGCGAAAGTGTCCGGGCGCGCGGTGGTGGTGAAACGGCTGACGCCCTTGCCGATAGAGGCGATCGCGCGCGGCTATCTTTCAGGGTCGGGCTGGAAAGACTATCAGCAGTCTGGCGCGGTGTGCGGGGTTCGTTTGCCTGCGGGGCTTCGGCTTGCCTCAAGGCTGCCAGAGGCGATTTTTACGCCCGCGACCAAGGCTGCGGTAGGAGCGCATGACGAAAATATTCCTTTTTCCATGGCGCGCGATATTTGCGCGATTACGATGAACAGGATATTACCGCACCCGAAAAAAATTACTATGAACAGGATGTTACCGCACCCGGAAAAAGGCGCGGATATTTGTGACGAAGCGGCAAAGGCGACTTTGGCAATCTATCGGGAAGCGGCGGAGTACGCGCGGACGAAGGGCGTCATTATCGCGGACGCCAAGTTTGAGTTTGGCGTGGACAAGGAAGGAACGCTGCATTTGATTGACGAGGTGCTGACGCCGGATTCCTCTCGTTTCTGGGCGATGGACAGCTACGAGGAAGGCGTCAGTCCTCCGAGTTTTGACAAGCAATACGTGCGTGATTATCTGGAAACGCTGGATTGGAACAAGAAAGCGCCGGGACCTGCGTTACCGAAAGAGATTATCGCGCGCACGAGCGAAAAATACCGGGAAGCTTTTGAGCGTTTAACGGGGCGTTCCCTTTTGGATTGATTGAGAACAGGAAGGAATGGATTCATGCAAGCATCTGTGGAAAACCCCGTCGGACTTTCTTCAGCCGATGGACATAAAATGACCTACAACACAGAAGACATCCTGATAGGGTTATGTGAGTCAGTCAGTCAGGTGCTGGCGAAAGCGAGCCACAGCCAGATTCGTTACTCCGGGATGGTGCAGCGGATCCAGCGTACGTGCCTGAAACCGGATATTGGTTGCTTCGTGCTGTTTGACGGCGGTTTTACCGGTCTCGTAGTGATCAATTTTTCCTCGGCGGCGGCAATGGAGCTGTACGAGAATTACATGATCAATATGGGGATGTCGCGCGAAGGTTTGGCGAGCAGCCACACTTCTGACGAAGTGAGCAACGTCATGGGCGAGCTGATGAACCAGATGGTCGGCGATTTTACCGGACGCATCGCGCGGGAATTGCAGACGCATATTACGCAGAATCAGCCGAAAATGCTGGTGCTCAACAAACAGGTATTGCTGAGCGTGGATACCAATTTGGATCAGCCCGAAGCGCGCCGCGTGACTTTTTTCACGGAGCGCAACAATATTTTTTATCTGGAATTGGCGGTGGATCGCACGGAATTTATTCGTCTGCGCGATTTTGAGACGTTTGATTCCGTGAGCGCGGAAGATGTGTTTGAGAGTGCCGGCAAGGCAAGGGCGGCGGCGGATTCTGCTGTGAGCGAAGCGTCAAGCGCGGCGGACGATTTGCTGGAATCTCTGGGCATGTAGGATTTTCTGGCTGTTTTTGCTGATTTCCGGGAATTTTTTCTGTTTTAAGGCTGCGGCTTCAGGAGCGAACCATGTTTTTTTCTCATTCCCATGCTTCTTTTTCTTCGACGCGCGCCGCAGAGGCGTCCGGCTGGGGCGCGCGGCGGGTTTTGCTTCTGTGCGGCGGAGCGGTTTTGCTTTTGGCGCTCGCGCTGAATTTCGGGCGCGCGCGCGCTGCGGATTTCCTGCCGCGCCTTAATATTGATTTGCGGGAGACAACGGTTTCCGGGATTTCTTCGGGCGCGTTTATGGCGGTGCAGTTGGGGGTGGCGCATTCCGCTTCCGTCAAGGGAGTCGCCGCGACGGCGGGCGGACCGTATTTTTGCGCGGGGGAAGAGTCCTGGAGCGGAGCGGCGGTAGAAAAGGTAATCGCGCGCTGTATGCAGGGCGATCCGTTATTTCCATCCGCGCCGATTTCGGAGGCGGATCAGGCGCTGATGCGTAATTCGTCCGCGCGCTGGGCGGCGGAAGGCGTTATTGATCCGCTGGAAGGTTTGGCCCGGCAGAAAATCTGGATTTTCCATGGTTATAACGACGGGGTGGTGAAGCGGCAGGTTACAGATGCTTTGCGTGACTATTACCGCGCTTTTGTGCCGGAAGAGCGGCTGTTTTACAAAACGGACTTGCCTGCGGGGCACGCGCAGATTTCTGCCGCTTGTCCGAATCCAGGAGCGAAACCTGCCGCCAAAAAAGGCGCGGAGGGGGAGAAAGAGCCGCTTTCCTGCCAGCCTTGCGCCGTGACGGGCGGCGCCTTTATCAATCGCTGTGCCTTTGCGGGAAAAACGCCGCGCGAATCGGTTGTATATGACACGGCGGGGTCGTCCCTACAGTTTTTTTACGGCGCTTTGAAGCGCGCGGATATAAAGCAGATGAAGGGGAGAGTGGAGACTTTCCAACAAGGGTATTACACCTTGCGGGATGGGGATGAAATTGACCCGCATTCCATCTCCATGGCGGAAGAAGGCTATTTGTACATTCCAGAAGCCTGCGACAAAGGGGAGACATGCCGTTTGCACATCGCGTTCCATGGCTGCCAGCAAAACGCGGACAAAATAGACATGGCGTTTGTGCGCGGCGCGGGATATAACGAATGGGCGGAATTGAATCGGATTGTCGTGCTGTATCCGCAGGCGTCCGCGTCGGTGATGGCTCCGCTCAATCCCAATGCCTGCTGGGATTGGTGGGGATATAACGATACCGGCGATCAGCGCGCGGGACATTACGCGACGCAGCAGGGGATGCAGATTTCAGCGGTTTGGCGCATGGCGCAGGCGCTGGCGGCGCTAAAGACCGCGGGCGACGATGATGTGGAGGATTTCGTTCCAGAGGGCGGCGCGGGCGCGGATACTGCGGAGGCGGACGCGGCGGATGACGCGGAAAACGCGGCGGCTACGCAGACTCCTGTAACGCCGCCGCAGCTGGCGAAAGCCGCGAAAAAAATCCGTGTACAGCCTCCGGCGGCAAAAGGGGTAGATAGCAGTTCCAGTCAAATTGCGCTGGCCTGGCCAAAGGTAGAGGGCGCGGTTTCCTACCGCGTGTATCGCTGGCAGCTGGAGACTCCGAAAGATTTAGAGGCGGAGCAGACGAAAGAAAAAGACCGGGCTGCCAAAAAAGCGCCGAAATTTGAGCTGGCGCCGCTGACTCCAGAGGAGGGAATTACGGAATTGAGCTTTTTGGATAAAGGTCTTGCGGCGGGAGAAACCTATCAATACAAGATCGCGGCGGTGGATGAGGAGGGGAAGGAATTCTTGCCCGCTAAACCTTTGATTTTGAAAACCGCAGTGGAACCCCCCGTGTGCGATCCCTACTTTTCCTTATTGCAGGGGCGCGCGGTGGGCGCGGATAATGAGCCGACAGAGGCGCTGTGTCCGTGATTTTTCGTGCGGCGGGCGGGCGGTCTGTGCGGTTCGTCTGCCGCGTTTGAGCGGCGCGGATTTGGGACTCAGAGAGTATCTGTCATGACGCGCGCGTTCCTGGACAACCGCCTGTATTTTGGCGACAACCTCGACATTCTGCGCGAGCACGTCGGGGACGAGTCCGTGGATCTGGTCTATCTCGATCCGCCGTTCAACAGCGCGCGCGACTACAACATCCTGTTTGCCTCGCCCAAGGGAAGCCGGAGCGAGGCGCAGATCGTCGCGTTCAAGGATTCCTGGCAGTGGGGGATGCAGGCGGAGAAGGAATACGAAGAGATCGTGCGCGGCGGCGAGACGAACGTCGCCGAAATGATCCAGGCCATGCGCCGCTTTCTGGGCGAGAACGACATGATGGCCTATCTCGTGATGATGGCGCGGCGGCTCCTGGAACT